>VDMG01000284.1 GCA_006514895.1 Beijerinckiaceae bacterium | reverse complement strand
GGCTCGGGCTTCGCCTTTGGACTTTGTCGAGGAGACTGGTCTTGAAATACCGCCAGCTCGGCGCCAGCGAATTGCAAGTGCCGGTCGTTTCGCTCGGCTCATGGCTGACTTATTCGGGAGGCGTCGAGAAGCGTCAGGCGCTGGCGTGCGTCCAACCTTGGGATCAATCTTTTCGACACCGCGAATATCTATGGCCGCGGCGCCACCGAGAGTGTGCTTGGCGAGGCGCTTGCGGGAATTCCGCGCCACTCCTACGTCCTGGCGACCAAGGTTTTTGGCGCAATGAGCGACACCGACCAAGGTCTGTCGCGCGCCCAGATTGTCAAGCAGCTCGACGCTTCGCTGAAACGCCTTAGGACTGACTGTGTCGACCTCTATCAATGCCACCGCTATGATGAAGAAACCCCACTTGAGGAAACGCTAGAGGCTTTGACGGTAGCCGTTCGTCAAGGCAAAATGCGCTATGTGGGTTTCAGCGAATGGCCGCTCGACAAGATCGAGGCGGCGGCAAAAGTGCCTGGCACCGTCCGTTTCCTTTCGAGTCAACCGCAATATTCCTTGCTTTGGCCGAATCCTGAAAAGAAGATTTTTCCGCGCTGTGCCGAACTTGGCATCGGCCAGATCGTCTGATCACCGCTCGCCCAGGGCGTGCTAACCGGCAAATACAAGCCGGGCGCGCCGCCGGCGGCGGGCTCCAGGGCCGGTCACGGGTCAATGGGCGCCATGCTGCCGAAACGCTGGCTGCAGACTCCCGTGTTGACGGCCGTGCAGCAAGTGAAGCTTATGGCTGAAAGAGAAGCGGGTATGAGTTTAGCCCAATTTGCACTTGCCTGGGTCTTGCGCAAACAAGAGGTATCGTCGGCAATCATTGGAGCAAGCCGTCCCGAACAAGTGGCGGAGAATGCCGCGGCGGCGGACAGCCAGATTGCACCGGAGCTTTTCGCGAGGGCTGAAGAAATTCTGGCGCCGTTCCACTGATCGCTGGGCAGCGGCGCTTGGTCTGTTCCTTGTTTAGTGCGAGCGCGAAACCGGCGGAAGCGTTGCAAAACGCCACATCTGCTTGCGTCCCTCCCCGAAGGAGTTTTGCATGCGCACCGAGATAAAGGGACAATGCTGCAAGCAAGTCGAAACTGTTTCACGATAATGTTTATGGGAACGGTATTTTGTGAGGACGACCTGATTCTACCGAACCGATTATAATAACGGTATTTTGTGAGGACGACCCGATTCTACCGGACTAATTGTAATTAAGAGTATTTTCAAGTAGAAGCAGCTTCTCGGAAGAGCTATGGGTCTTTGATGGCAGTCAATGGAAATCCAACGCTCGTCTGCGTTTTTGTTCATTTGGGCAGGGGTTTTGGCGCGCGGCAATGGGGAAAGCGATGGGCGGAAGGACGGATTATCGGGATCAATGAACGGCTGCCCTATGGTTATTTTAGAGCCGCCGCCGATGGCTGTGCGATCGTCTACTCGGAAGATAAGATTGAGAACCGGTTAGAACGGTTCTTCCGGCGTGGGTTGGCTTTTATTGTCGGAGTCGATGTGGTTCATGCGTGGCGAAATAGGAAAGGAATTTACAATTCCGAGATCGTATGGACCCATGCGGAACAACAATATCTGGCGGTTTTAATATTATTTCGGTCCGGCCGAAGCTGATTGCTCAAAGCGTATGGCTGTTTGACCGCTGGCAGAGTTTGAGCTCGGTGAGGCGATGGTTCTATACGAAATTGATCGCGAAAGCTGACATGCTCACGGTTTTATCCCCGGAAAATCTCAAAGTTGCGCGCGCGCTGTTCCCGCATGTCCGTTCCGAATTCGTCTTATTCGGCATCAACGCGGACGAATTTGCGTCTGTGAAAAAAGAAAAGGTTCACGATCCGGTTCGTATCCTTTCACTCGGCAACGATCCGCACCGCGATTGGCAGGTTCTCATTCGCGCGATAAAAGATTTTTCTGCTTGCTATCTAAAAATTATCTCATGGAAATTAAATAAAAAAGAAATATATAATTGTAATAACATAGAGATTGTAGATTTACATTTGAATCATACAATAGCAAACAAGATATTCCTTGATACATTAGACTGGGCAGATATCGTAGTCTTGACCCTGCAGCCAAACCTTCACGCTTCTGGTATAACCGTATTACAAGAGGCAGCGATACGAGGAGTACCGGTTATCTGCAGCAATATTGGCGGATTGAAAGCGTATTTCTCGGATGAAGAAGTTTACTTTATACCTCATGGGGACCCTTTGGAAATTCAGAAAGCAATAACAAAACTCGCCGGGGATGATCAATTGCGCTGGGCGTTGGCCGAGCGCGCGCAAGCCCGGATGAAAACCGGCGGTCTCAAATCGCGTTCCTATGCGCGCAGGTACGCCGAAATATCGCGCGAGCTACTCGCACGGGAAACGCCGCCGGCGGCCCGCACTTGCTAGACCGGGACGAGGAAAAGTGGAACCCGGTTTTCCGAAATCATCGTGATCTAGACTCCAGCGGAACTTATGACATCGGCGGCAACAAATCGAGGGCGTCATCTTCCTTGAGGCATGTTCCGCTTCGCCGGATCGTCCGGGCGAGCCCCATGATTGCGAGGATTCGCCGGCTCGCCTCGTTCAAGGAAAGTCCTTGGCCGCGAATATTCGAGACGCAATTGCGGTCTGCGTCTCGTGTCATGCCTGGGTTCGGATCAAAGGTGATATAGGCGCCCATGCTGTCGCAAGCGGAAAGGCCTGGGCGCTCGCCGATGAGGACGACGGCAAGAGACGCCCCCTGCCTTGCCGCGATCTCGTCGCCCAAGGCAACGCGTGCCTGAAGTGCGACCACTGGAGGGGCAAAAACAAAATTTGGTGCTGCGAGAAGCATTTTGCACAGCGGCGCCGCTTGCACTTGCGTGGCGCCCGCGGAAAGCCCGTCGGCTATCACGATCGTGGCGTCACAGGAGCCGGCCGAAAGGGCTCGCGCCGAGTCTTGCGCGAGGCGGCGGCCAAGATCCGGTCTTTGCAGAAAACTTGCCCGGTCGGGCGCCGCACTTCGCACGAGCACCGGGCACCAGGCGTCTAGCTCGGCGAGAACAGCCGCGCTGTCGAGATCTGCCCATACCGCGTCGCGGGCCTGGGCATGCGCGAGCTCGAATTCGAGCAACCGCTGCGTCGGCAGGCCATCGCCCGCGCGGCCGAGCGCGATGCGGGCGGGTGTCGCCGAGCGCAGATAATCCCAGAAATCTCCGGGCTGCCGCGTCACCGTGGCGCCGCCGCGAGCAGACGCGCGGCACCTCCCGAAGGGCTTGGCCGCACCCGCGAATGGGCGTCCATGATACCGAAGGCCTTGAGCCAGGCCTCGAACTCCGGCGCTGGCCGCAAGCCGAGCACCGAGCGCACATAGAGCGCGTCGTGGTAGGAGGTCGATTGATAGCCGAGCATGATGTCGTCGGCGCCGGGAACCCCCATGATGTAGTTGCACCCCGCGACGCAAAGAAGCGTAAGCAGATTGTCCATGTCGTCCTGATCGGCCTCGGCGTGGTTGGTATAGCAAACATCGACACCCATGGGCAGGCCCATCAGTTTGCCGCAGAAATGATCCTCCAGCCCGGCGCGGATGATTTCCTTGCCGTCGTAGAGATATTCCGGGCCGATAAAGCCGACGACCGTATTGACGAGCAAGGGTGCGTAGCGGCGCGCGACGGCATAGGCGCGCGCTTCCATTGTTTGCTGATCGGCGCCGTGATGCGCCTGCGCGGACAGCGCCGCGCCTTGGCCCGTCTCAAAATACATGAGATTGGCGCCGGCCGGCGCGCGGCCAAGCGACTTTACGCCTTGATGGGCTTCGTCGAGCAAGGCGAGGCTAACGCCGAACGCGCGATTGGCGGCCTCGGATCCCGCGATCGACTGAAAAACAAGATCGGCCGGGCCTCCCCTATTCATGATCTGCAAGAGTGTCGTGACATGAGCAAGCACGCAGGATTGCACGGGAATCTCGAAGCGCGAACGCAGTTCGTCGATCCGTTCGAGAAGCAGCAATGTCCGCTTGGCGCTATCGGAGGCCGGGTTGATCCCAATGCAGGCGTCGCCACAGCCATACATGAGCCCATCGAGGATCGCCGCGCCGATGCCGGCGAGATCATCGGCCGGGTGATTGGGCTGGATTCGCACGCAAAGGCACCCCGGCAAGCCGATGGTGGTGCGAAAACGCGTCACCACCGAAATCTTTTTCGCTACGGCGATCAGATCCTGGTTGCGCATGAGCTTCGACACCGCAGCCGCCATTTCCGGCGTGATGCCCGGCGCCAGGCGGGCGAGCGTTATGCCGCTCGCCTCGTCGGACAGAAGAAAATCCCGAAAATCCCCGGTGGTCATGGCGGCGATTGGGGCAAAGGCTTGCTTGTCATGCGTATCGAGAATGAGCCGCGTCACCTCGTCCCTCTCGTACGGCACCACGGCCTCGTCGAGAAAGCGCGCCAGCGGCAGATCGGCCAGCGCCATGCGTGCCGCGACGCGCTCTTGCCCGCTTTCCGCCGCGAGCCCGGCGAGCCTGTCGCCCGCGCGACCAGGCGAGGCACGCGCGAGAAGCATCCGCAAATCGTCAAAGACGTAATGCGTGCCGCCAGCATCGCTTCGATAAGGCACAGGCTTCCTGTCCACCGGAATGATAGAGTTTTCGTTCTAGGGCATTTTCAAGCGAAGCGGATAGCGGTTCGCGTCAAGAAAATGCGATAAAAACAAACACCTGCAGCCGCTTTCTGATTCCGCGGAATCTGAAAGTGCTCTAGGGCATGCCGGAATGAACCAATGTCCACGGCGCGGCTTGATGTTTGCCCAGCTCCTCTTAGTCGCACTAACTGAGATTAGTTACACCTAATTGAGAATGCTTACCTAAATTTAATAATCGCCTAAATGCAGCGGCTTCAGGCATCATTTTACGAAAATGGTTGAGCCATTTTTTATAGGAAATGCGTCAAACCATGTTTGAACGATAGATTGCTTACGGTTTCTATCCCATTGTTTTATAATATGATATTCCAAAATAACCAGCACTCGGGAGGACGCCGGTAGCGGTCGCTGACGTGTCTCGCATTCGCGAGCAATTTAAATATTCGATGCGAAACTCCGAAGCCCCAGCCACTCACACGAACTTGAATTGAGATTGGCAACCTTTACCGCTGCCAAACATTATCTAAGTTAAGGTGGACGGACATTTTAAGAGAGAGGAACGATGAGCGCTTCAATGGAATCTTCGAAAAAATCGCCAACGTCGACGCGGGGATTCGCATCGATGGACCCCGAGAAACAACGGGCGATCGCGCGCAAGGGCGGCGAGAGTGTCCCCCATGAAAAACGGAGTTTTTCACAAAACCCGCGGCTCGCGGCCGAAGCCGGGCGCAAGGGCGGGCAAAGCGTGAACCCGAACAAACGTAGCTTTTCACGGAATCACGCCCTGGCATCCGAGGCGGGCCGCAAGGGTGGGCATGCCTCACATGGCGGCCCGAGAAAACCCGTGGCCGAGGGGTGAGAGCAAAAGCCGGCAAAGCAAAGAAGCGCGGCGGGCAGCCTCCAACCCGCCGCGCTTTTTTTTGCAAAGCAGGGTTTATCTCCTGCACGCCCATCCCGGAAATCTAACCATAGCTTCACAGTTTTTTCAAAGTTAGGCTTTTGCCTTCCTTTGGATCTTTTTTCCAGGTGCCATCGGGTTGCACGTCGAGCTCGGTTTTGTGCCCCTTGCGCGCGGTTAACACGAGGCGGCCATTGACCATCTGCCAGCCGGCCGGATCAAAAATCACGATCCCTTGGTCGCGGCAACCGGGAGCGAGAAAAGCCTTTTTTCCGCCAGGCGCTTTCTGTTGATTGTCCAAAGTGAGCATGCATCCGGTATCCTTGCCGCCGTCGCGCAGAATCGAATAACGCCCGGCCGCGCCGGATATGGTGGCGGCGGGAACATCTTGCTTGGTTGCGACAACTTCGGGCGCGGGGGCCGTGCCGCCCTGCTTAACAAATGGTTCCTTTTTTTGTGGCGCACTTTGTATGGCGGCTAGCCGGTAAACCCCGCCTTGTGGCCCGTTGGCAAGGAATGCCTTAGCATCGGTTGCCGTGAAATCGAGAACTACCTGGCCCGTGCTATCGAACAGATCGATATGGCCATCGCCGGTCAACGCCCACGCATCGACCGGGGCGAGGTCAGGAAACGTCCTAAGGCAAGCGAGAGGGATCGTGATTTTCTGGCGCCCCGCGCTGGACTGGCCCGCGCGCAGCGCAATGCGGCACTTCGTGTTTGTGCCTTCGACCGATAAATCCCAGACGCCGGCGAGATCTTGGACTTGCGGCGAAGGCGCGGCGGCCTGCCCTCCGGCGCCAGTAATAAGCAAGCTGGCAACAAGAACAACACCGCGCCAGCCATGCGCCCCGCGGATATTTCGCACCCGAAAAAGTCCTTTCGCGCCGGCGCCCGGTAATTTCCGTGCGCCCCACCTTGCCATTGTCTACACCCGGCCTCGCAAGGCAAGCTCTAAACGAGCCCTGCAAGTTGGGCCGCGATGGCGTTTGCCCACGGTCCTGATATGATATCACCCTGAGCGGCATGATTCTGCAGCTGGCCGGCCATGAAAGCGTCGCGTTTGCCGGGGTTTTTTCAAGAGCATGTCCGAAAAAGTTGCTCGACTTTTTCGATATTGACATGCTTCAACTCTTTGAATTTGAGCGATTCCTTTCTGATGGCATGATTCCATGGGATCAGGAAACGCTCAAGAGCCAATGATGGTCACCGGCATGGCTGATTTTAAGAGGAAAACTTCGCCGCGGGTTGTCACGCTCAGCCTTGTTTGGGCCCTGGTATTCGGCCCCGGCATGGCTTTGGCTCGCGCCGATGAGTTCCGGGCACGCTATACGGTGAGCCTCGTCGGATTTCACATAGGGGAGGTGCTGGCAGCCGGGTCGATCGGTCCGGCAAACTACCGAATCGATCTCAGTGCCAAGCTGACCGGCATCGCTGCGATGGTCACAGACGTCAAGCTGGCGCTCGCCGCTGCGGGTTCACTGCGCAGAGGCGGTCCCGTCCCTTCCACCTATGCCACGACCGCGGCGAATTCCATCGGAACCCGGACCGTGCGGATGTCGCTCGATTCCGGAAATGTCAAGGCCGTCGAAATCTTCCCCCCTTTCGAGGATAAGGAAGGAAGAATTCCAGTCACCGAGGCGAACAAGCGTAACATTCTCGATCCGACGAGCGCCTTGATCATGGCGGTTCCGGAAGGCCAACCTCTGATCGGCCCGGCGGCGTGCAACCGGACGATCCCTGTCTATGACGGTTATGTCAGATTTGATGTCACGCTGCATTATGCCGGAGTAAGGAACGTGTCGGTCAACGGTTACTCCGGTCCGGTTTCGGTTTGTGCGGCCCGCTATACGCCCATCTCCGGGCATAAGCGGGATTCAAGATCGACGAAATTCATGGCGGAAAACAGAGACATCGAGGCTTGGCTCGCGCCAATCGCGGGAGCGCATGTCGTCGTGCCCTTGCATGTCGCGCTGATGACCCTAGCCGGCGCCGCGGTGATCGACGCGGTCGAATTTTCGGTCGCGCCATCGGACCTGACCGCAACCTCCACACATTGACGCGCGGGCCCGAACCGGGAAGGGAAGCCCCCGCCATGATCACGCTCTACACATTCGGGCCTTACTTACGGGCTTCCCGATGGAAGTCTTTTTGTGACGAAGGCCATGCTGCTGTTGAAGTTCGCGGGCCTTGAATTTAGCGAAGATCGCGGCGGCTATCACAAGGCGCCAAAAGGTAAGCTGCCCTTTATCGACGATGAAGGCCTGATGGTCGCTGATTCGACTTCATCCGTTTTCACATAGAGAAAAAATTCGGTTTCGATTTCGATGCCGGTCTCACACCGGAGCAAAAGGCCGCCGCTTGGGCAATCGAAAAAATGTGCGAAGACCATCTCTATCTGGCTCTGATGGCAACGCGCTGGCTCGATGACGCCAATTTTGCCAAGGGTCCCGCCCAATTCTTCAAATCCCTGCCAATGCCGTTCCGCCTGATCGTCCCGGGCCTGGTTCGCCGCAAAGTTGAGAAGACATTGAAGTTGCAAGGATTTGGGCGCCACACGCCAGCCGAGCAAGATGAACTCGCGATTAGGGACGTCGATGCGCTCGCAGCTACCATCCGGGAAGAAGCTTTTTTAATGGGCGACCGGCCTTGCGGGGCGGATGCGACCGTTTTCAGCTTTGTGGCGCAATTGCTGACCCCTGTGTTCGTGACGCCAACCCGAACAGCGGCGGAAAAGCACCAAAATCTTGTCAGCTGCCGCGACCGCATCCAGCGGCAATATTTCTCACAGTAGAATCACGGGACGGTTGCCCATTTTCGCGAAACAAAAATGCCTTTTGGACAGTTGACAGGGATGGCCTTCCGAGTCTGTCCGCGTTTAGCGCAGAAGGGCTTCGCGTTCCGGTCAGAATCCGGGTTATTACAATAGGTAGGGCTAAAATCTGATCTTCTCCGATATATTGTAGTGAACAAACAAAGATTCATGGCTTGTCACCGATTCGAACGCGATTCGTTCGTCTCCCGTTCAAACCGTAAAGGATGTCGCGCGCCAGGCATCATTCTGATACACTGAAGTGCCGTTGTGATACAGAAGGCCAAAGACAGGGGGAAGCGCGAACGGCTGCCTTCCGGCGGGAAAGGGTTCCAGTTCGAGCCCATCGCCCCAGTGGGCACAGGGCGAAAGTTTGGGTCCTTTACCGGTAAATCCCGCGCCGGCGCAGCCGGAGAGGACAAACCCTGCCCGCTGCCGCACAGGCCTGATTCTTTTTCCGCGCCGGTTAACCAATGAACATTCCCTTCCCGGCCGACAAATCGTTTTCGCGGGACAGCGCCCGGGGTGTCACGGTCCTGCTTGGGCCGACCAACACCGGCAAGACCCATTACGCGATCGAGCGGATGCTCGCCCATTCGAGCGGCGTGATCGGCCTGCCGCTCAGGCTTCTCGCCCGCGAGGTCTATAACCGCGCGGTCGAAAAGG
>VDMG01000222.1 GCA_006514895.1 Beijerinckiaceae bacterium | reverse complement strand
GCATAGCAGGCCCTCCACTTCGAACGACAACCCGTTCTCGGAAAGCCACTTCAAGACTCTAAAATATCAACCTCAGTTTCCTCAGCGTTTCGGCTGCATCGAGGACGCAAAGACGTTCTGCCGTAGCTTCTTCGATTGGTATAATCAGGATCATCACCATGCTGGCATCGGCCTGATGACGCCGGACCAGGTCCACTACGGTCAGACCGACGAGGTCTACGCAGCCCGCCAGAAAACCCTCGACCGCGCCTTCCAATCCAATCCAGAACGCTTCGTCAAAAAGCCGCCGGAACCACCGCTCAAACCAACCGCGGCCTGGATCAACCCGCCAACCCAAAGGCTATGAATCCAAGCCTAAATTCAAACGCCGGCTGTCTCAAAGTCGTTGACACGTTCCGAAAGCTGCGACTCACCCGGCGGGCAATTCCCTGCAAGACGCAGCAAATCCCCTGCTCGGCTTAATAAATTCCCTGTTCGGCGCGAATTTAATTCCCTGTTTCATTTTGTAGGGAATTGTCCTGCAACTAACTGATTTTGCTGCGTTCTTGCGGGCAATTTTTTGCCAAACGGCCCGATTTTCGTAAAATTCCCTGTAAATTTCCCTGTTAGCAGGGAATTTGCCTCGCAGACGGGTTCGTCATCGGCGCCCATCGCTCATTCAGGAGCTTACAGCTTCATGCATTGGCCTACAATCTCGGCAATTTCCTGCGCACGTTGGCGACACCGGAGCCGATCAAAGACTGGTCGCTCAAGTCTCCGCGAGAGACTCATCAAGATCGGCGCGAAGGTGGTGAGCCATGGGCGTTACGTCGCATTCCAAATGGCCGAGGTCGCCATCTCGAGAAATTTGTTCGGCGACATCCTGCGGCTGATCGTGGAACTGCGGCCACCGCCTGATCCAGCGCCCGCGTGAAGCGTTCGGTTGCCATGCGTTCGAGCGAAAGCCACGTGAGACGTGCGTCTTGATCGGAACCAAATCGGTAAATCTTGGCATTCGGCCGAGCAATCTGGCTTATGGAACGGGCTTTGCGCGCGGCAAAACGGGGACGGCATTGCCAAAAAGGAAAAGTTGCGCAAATCTGGCAATCAAACCTCGGTCATCTGGAGAATGTCGGTTTTGTGGACCGCGCTCTTCCTTGGCGCATTAACGCAATTCACAAAATGATCGGGTCCCCATAGGCTCAATATACTAAGGGAGTGGAAAAGATGGTGTCAAATCCGAGACCTCCTTCAGGGAATGAGACCTCTGATCAAAACTTAGAAGGCGTTGCGGCCCCATACGTTGCTCGGCTGTTCAATCAGCATGGCCCGGTGAATCGGCGTAAGATACTGCAGGTTGCGTCTGGTGGAATCGTCGGAACGATTCTCGGCGGTGGCTCGGTCAACGCGGAAGGCTTCTTTTCGCGCCTCTTGGGCTCTTCGGACGCGGCCGCCACTGGGCCTGCCGACCAGAGTGACGGGGCCACGTCCTATTTCAAGCAATTGGGCGATTACCTCTGGTTGACGCCGACCAAGCTCGGCGGCGGCGCCCAGGTGCAGGACCTCGCCACCGGCAAGACGCTGGCCTGGATCGAATATTGGAACTATGGCGACAGCTGTCCGATCGCGCATCACCTCGCGGCTTTCCCATCGCCTGACCCGCGCATAGGCTTCGAATTCGTGAACTCGACGCAGGGCGGCCAAAACGTGCTGATCTACGGCATACCGACTGAGATCAGGGAACACGGCATGCTCGACCCGATCTGGGGCCAAGGCAACCAGATCTATCGCGTCGGCTTTGACGGTCAGCAGATGAACCTCTTGGAGAACATCGCGGAGACGACGGGAATCGGCGTCGGCGTTCACACGGTCATTTTCCCCGATGCTTCGGGCTTTTCGGCCTCGGATGGACAGAAAGATGTCGTTGCGTTTTTCACGCGAGCTACCGGGCAGCAGAAGACGAAGGTCATAGCGGCCTTCCGCTTCGATTGGTACGGGAACGAAACGAACGGCGCTCTCGAGGACAATTGGTTCAAGGGCGGCAAAGTCCGGATCACCAAACTCGTGGAGGCGCCGGAGACGGGCCTCTACAATTACCGCGGCACCAAGGGCAACAAGCTCGACTGGGAGATGGTGCCGATGGGCGAATATCTCGTCTATACGGGCCAGCTGCCGGGCGACGCAGTCCGCAACCTCACGGGCTCGGACAATTGCGTGCACCATCCGATCCATCCACTCTCGCTTGTTACCTTGCGCATGTTCGCCGTCGGCGTCGTGATCGACCGCACAAGCATGGAACCTATCGCCTGCATTTCCTCACCTGCCGGAACGCCAACGGATAATATTCCCGTAAGGAAGGTCAGCGACGGCATCTGGGAGATCAAGCTGGACACGGTGATGACCTCTGGCCACGAGTGCGGTTTCGGCCCGAACGGCAAGTGGTTCACCATGACCAACAATACCCGGCAAAACAGCATGGGTGTGTTCGACTGTGCCGATCCGGACCCGCGAAAATGGAGGCGAATCACGGATTTCAAGGACTCCCATTGGGTCGGATCCACGCCAAGCCCCTTCCACATCGCCTACTCTATGGACGGCTCAAAAATGTTTGTCTCCGAGCTGCACCAGAAACCGGCGAAAAGCGCCATAGTTATCGTCGATACCGCCACCTGGACGACGATCAAGCGCCTCGAGAACGTTGGCGTCGACTGCCAAACGATGCACGTTACCTACGACGGAAAGTACGTCCTACAAATCTTTAGCGGCTTCCAAAGGTTGGAAGGTGGCACATTCGTATTTACGCAAGATACCCTGGAGCCCGTCGGCTACATGCCGAACTTCGGCGGTCACCACGACTGCGTGATCGTCCCTCGCAACAACCAGGAACTGATCCACAGCCGCTGCACGACGGTCTGAACCAAGATCTCCTATCAAGGACAATGTGACGTGCCAATTTTCGAACGGCGACTCGCTTGCTGTTAGCGCTCAGACGGGCTCGGCATAGGTACGGCCCGCCTCGTTCCAGGTTCAAGCGCCAAGGCGACCGCAGACGCAATTCGCATCGACGAGCCACATGATGACACGCCGCGGAACCCTTTTTCTGCTGTTGCGACTCGCCGCTCAGAATGTCGGCAGGCGCCGACTGCGAACGCTGTTTCTTGGCCTCTCGGTCACAATGGCCGTCGGCGTCGGTTTTGCCGCCTTTGCCACCGGCTGGTCGCTGCGCGACGGCATCGCGACAAGTTTCTCCCGTATGGGCGCCGACCTTGTGGTCGTCCCCGTCGGCACGCTGGTAAACATTACCAGCACTCTCCTGACCGTGCAGCCGACGGATCAGGAGTTCGACGCCTCGTTGGGTGAGAAATTGTGGACAATCCCCGGAATCGCGCAGGTGGCGCCGCAGAGAATCGTTCGCGCCGAGGTCGAAGGGCGCCCAATTAACCTGATCGCCTTCGACCCGGCGGCGGATTTTACCGTTCAGCCATGGCTCCCTGAAGGCCGGCGGCCCATACTGACAACACAGAGCCTGATTGCAGGCGAGCGAGTCGAAAACAAGCCCGGCGCAGTTTTGGACATCTGCGGCCGCTCGATGGTCATAGAGGCGCGATTGGGGAAGACCGGCGTCGGGCCATTCGACGACTCCTATTTCCTCAGCTTCCCGGCCCTGGATGCATTGATCGCCTCGCGGCAAAAGATCTCCATTGCGGCCGGTATTCCAATCTCCGCAAAGCCCGTCGCGCCGGCGCAAGCCGTGGATCCGCTAGCCGTACTCGCGACGCATCACCATGCTGGGTCGGCTGGACCGATCAATTGCCTTCCCGACCTCGCGCCAGGCCCGGTCTCGGCCTTCCTGCTTCAACTTTCTCCGGCGGCTTCCGCGGGGTCGGTGAAATTCGCGGTCGGCCAAATTCCGGGACTAAAGATTGTTGCGGGCAACCCGGTCTTCACGGCATCTCGACAGGCGCTCGGCAGTCTGTTCTGGGGAATCGCCGTCTTCGCGGGCCTGCTGTTGCTTGCGCTGCTATTTCTCGTCACGCTGCTGTTTTCTGCAATTGTCCAGGAGCGCTACCGCGAGATCGGTCTGCTGCGGGCGATGGGCGCACGGCCGGGGCAGATCATGAGCATCATCCTCATCGAAGCCGGGCTGATCACTAGCCTCGGCGGCCTTCTCGGCCTTGGTTTCGGTCTTTCACTTGTGCTCGCCTTCGCTCGTTCGCTCGGCCTTTACTTCGCCTCGCTCGGCGTGCCTTTCGCTTGGCCGCCTGACTGGGCCATGTGGCTCGCGGCCGTGGCCGCGATGGTGTTCGCCACATGCATCGGGATTATCGGCGCATTCATTCCCGCCTGGCGCGCGCGCCAGCTGGAGCCCTACCTGATGATCCAGACCGAGAACGCGCGATGATCTTGCGCACCTCCGGGCTTCGAAAGCACTATGGCGCTGGCGCCGGTTACGAGGCAGTCAGTGAGGCCGAGCTCACTCTCAAACAGGGGGAGTTCGTCTCGATCGTCGGTCGGTCGGGGTCGGGCAAGTCGACGCTTCTGGCGATGATCGGGGCGTTGACGAAGCCCAGCGAGGGCCAAGTGCTGCTCGAAGGCGAAGATATCTGGTCTCTACCGGAGAAAGCTTTGGCCGATCTCCGTTGCCGACACATGGGGTTCATTTTCCAATTCTTCAGCCTTCTCGCCAGCCTCCGCGCCGTGGACAATGTTGCATTACCGGCGCTGCTCGGGCGCAGCACGACGGCGCAGGACGCTTATCTGCGTGCCCAAAATCTGCTGCTGCGGGTCGGACTCGAAGACAGGATGTTCGCTTATCCTGGCGAGATGTCAGGCGGCGAACAACGGCGGGTAGTCATTGCGCGTGCGCTCATCAACAAGCCTCGCCTGCTCTTGGCCGATGAGCCCACCAGCGATCTCGACGAAGATACCGAGAACGACATCATTGTGCTCTTGGAGGAACTGCGCCGCGAAGCAGCATTTGGCATGATCGTCGTGACTCACAATCTGGAGCTGGCGAAGCGCGCAGACCGTATGTTCGAGATGAAGGATGGCGTACTCACCGCAGCGGATCTGCCCGAGGGCGCGTTCCATCCAGTGCGGCCGGAGCGCCGCTTCGGCCACACAAAGTTGACGGTCCCCGCTAACATAGTGCGGTCTGTGGATGGCGCGCGTGCGGTCTACAGACTCGGTGAAAATTTCTGGGCGGCTGCGGGCCGAGCGCTGGTTTTTGGCGGCCTGATTTTTGCGCTGGTGCTGTTCGGGAACTACGGTTTGGCGCGCTACCAGCGCCATCAGGTGCTCATGCGGAAGGAGCGTCTTGACGCGCTGGCGGAATTGGCGACCTCAACGTTGAAGGGCGAAATCGCCTCCGTCGTCAGCTTGGGCGAGCGCCACTATAAGCAACGATCTATCTCGAAAACACCGGCGGCGACAAGCCGATCTATGTGACGGAGCCGAACGTACAGGCCTTTATCCAGGTCGGCCCCGATTGGCAGGAGCTGCCGTTGACGCCGGCCGCCGAGGCGATGGCCTCCGTTCTGAAAGTTACCGGCAAGCAACTCTATCGATATAATTTGGATGCACGCGTGGACAAGTTCACGGAGCTGCTGCCGCACTATATGCATGTGCGCTTCACCAACAACATGCTGATCAGCCCGGAAAGCACCCCGCAGGACGATCTATTCCAACGCAATGACAGCTACTTCATCTATCTCAAACCAGACAATGTCGACGACGCGACGATCACGAAAGATGTCAGGTTCGCCGGTCCGCCGCCGCTCTGGATCTGGATGCCTCCGCATTGAGCGGCGGCGTGGGAGATGGTGAGAAGCCTTGCAACAAGGTTAGACTACTAAATATCAAGCCAGCCAAATGCCTTGCGAGCGGGCCGTTCGGCGGCACATGCCGGTCCGTGCGGCGGCCGCCAAAATTCCGTCACCGCGTCAAGGCTCCCCTGAACAGCCCTCGCCTGGTTACTTCTTCGATCGGGGGGCCGGTTTCGTGATTTCCTCGACCGCCGCCGCGAAAAGCTCGTTCATCCGCTTGTGAATCTCAAGGTCCGATATGGCGATTTGAGCCGCGTCAAAGTCTGCACGAATGGTTTTGAGAATCTGCTCCGCGCTGTCTTTCCGGATTTCCGCAACGACAAGGCCTGCTGCATAATCTTCCGCCGCCGGGCCCGTTTTACCAAGTTTTTCAGCGGCCCAAAGCCCGAGCAGCTTGTCTCGCCGGACCCTAGCCTTGAATCTCAGTTCTTCGTCATGGGCGTATTTTTCTTCGAAAGCATGCTCACGCTCGTCGAAAGTCGTCATTATTTTCCCCATGAAGAAGTTGCACATCCGCATTTGAGCGGCGATTTTCATAATAGCAATATTTCGCGAAAGCGCCACGCCTGACAAAGCAACGTTGCAGCTACATTTTCTTCCTGTATCCCGCTCCGAATCTCTGCTAAAGACGGCTATCCGGTTCGACAGGGAGGGCCAATTCAGCAAATATCTCGATTTGTCAGTTTGGCATAGTGTTAACATCGCAGAGTGTCAGCTTAGCTTGGTGCCGAGCCTGGCATTGTGCAAAAATCCGCTTTCGGATAGGTTGGAGTTGGCGAGCTTGCTTCCAACCCGGAAAAAGCCCGGCCCCCTCGATACCGTGACGACAATTAAGCGCAAAGCCTATGCCTGCCGCTTCCGTTGATGCCCACCGCAATGGCGCGTCTGGACACGGGACCTAGGACGTTCAAAGGAGCCACGGCCGCCCATGGATCACCTCAAGCCACGGTTAATCCCAATGAATCGCCGCCGGCGCATTTACGAAGGCAAGGCAAAGGTTCTCTACGAGGGCCCCGAGCCAGGCACCTTAATCCAACACTTCAAGGATGACGCAACGGCTTTTAACGCCAAGAAGCACGAGGTGATCGACGGAAAAGGGGTGCTCAACAACCGCATCTCGGAATTCGTTTTCCAAAATCTCAACGACATCGGCGTGCCGACGCATTTCATCCGCCGTCTCAACATGCGGGAACAATTGATTCGGGAAGTGGAAATCGTCCCTCTCGAAGTGGTTGTCCGCAATGTCGCGGCGGGGTCGCTTTCGACTCGTCTCGGCATCGAGGAAGGCACCCAATTGCCGCGCTCGATCATCGAGTTCTACTATAAGAACGACGAGCTCAACGACCCGATGGTCTCGGAAGAGCATATCACCGCGTTCGGCTGGGCCACCCCTCAGGAAATCGACGACATCATGTCGCTCGCGATAAGGGTCAATGATTTCCTCTCGGGGCTTTTCCTTGGCGTCGGCATCAGGCTTGTCGATTTCAAGATGGAATGCGGCAGGCTTTGGGAAGGCGATATGATGCGCATCGTCGTCGCCGATGAGATATCCCCGGATTCCTGCCGCCTGTGGGACATCAAATCGAACGACAAGCTCGACAAGGATCGTTTCCGCCGCGATCTTGGCGGGCTGGTCGAGGCCTATACGGAAGTTGCGAGAAGGCTCGGCATTTTGCAGGAAAACGAGAACCCGCGCGCCAATGGGCCAAAGCTCGTCCAGTAACGGTCCAGGAAAACCAGCGGCGCCAACCGCGCTCGGATGAAATGCGAGCGCGGAATGCGCCGGCGGTTCTACGCCGGCCGGCTGAACGACGGGAGACCGCAACAATGAAAGCGCGGGTTGTCGTCACGCTCAAGGACGGGATTCTCGATCCGCAAGGCAAGGCCATCGAGGGTGCCCTGAAATCGCTCGGGATCGATGGCATCGACAGCGTGCGGCAGGGCAAGATATTCGAAATGGAGCTTGCGACTGGTGATCGGACCCACGCGGAGGGATTGCTGCGCGGCGCCTGTGAAAAATTGCTTGCAAACCAAGTGATCGAGAATTTCCAGGTGGAACTGCTTTAGATTTTTTGTGAAATATCGCCGGGACATGAAAGCCGCCATCATTCTCTTCCCAGGGTCGAATCGTGAGCAAGATGCGATCCGCGCCATCGAGAAAGTGACCGGGAAAAAACCGTCCATCGTCTGGCATGGCGAACATGCCCTGCCCAGCGGAATCGATCTCGTCGTGCTGCCTGGCGGCTTTTCCTATGGCGATTATTTGCGGTGCGGGGCGATCGCCGCGCGCGCCCCTGTTATGGATGCGGTTCGTGCTCATGCCACGCGGGATGGTTTGGTTCTCGGCATCTGCAATGGCTTTCAGATCCTGGTCGAAGCCGGGCTTTTGCCCGGCGTCTTGATGCGCAACGCCAATTTGCGTTTCGTCTGCCGGATGCAGCATCTTGTTGTCGCGCGCAACGATACGCCCTTCACCTCGCATTATGACAAAGGCCAAGTGATCAAAGTCGCGATCGCGCATGGTGAGGGCAATTACGAGGCGGACGCGGAGACACTAAAACGCCTAGAAGGGGATGGCCGCGTCGCTTTCCGCTATTGCGATGAGAAAGGCGTTGTCGGTGGGGGTGCCAATCCGAATGGTTCGGTCAACGACATCGCCGGGATTTATTCTGAAAATTTCCGTGTTCTCGGCCTCATGCCGCATCCCGAAAATCTCATCGATCCGCTTGTTGGCGGGACCGATGGGCGCGGCTTGTTCGAGAGCGTGGCGACGCTTGCGAAAGCTGGCTGAGCTGTATTCCGTAGCGCTGGAACGTCTGCGATATTGGGTTGAATCCTTTTCGCCGATTCAATATCGAAATTGCCGCTACCAATATCCCCGTTCTTCAGCTTTGCGACACCGCGACCATATAGAGAAGATGCAAGGCTCGGGTTGAGCCCCAACGCTATGTTGTAATCAGCTTTGGCATCTTCGAGTTTACCCATTTTTAGGTAGACAAAGCGCGACTGTCGCGGGTATTAGCATTGTTCGTTTGCAGATCCAGTGATTGGTTGCAGTCCGATAATGCCTCTTGTAATTGGCCGATAATCGCACGTTGCCAACAGCGATCATTCCCAAAGCAGCGCTTTGGCATCACGCTGGATCTCCTGGCTATCGAAGTCGATGGCTTTGGTGTAATCTTCGATCGCGTGGTTCGTGTCGCCTTTGGCCAAATAAGCAGCACCTCGGCCTTTGTAAGCACAAGCGCAAGTCGTCGATTTCGGAGTCGTAATCCGCATACGCGCGGTCCCAATC
>VDMG01000312.1 GCA_006514895.1 Beijerinckiaceae bacterium | reverse complement strand
GGCACTGTGATGTATGGCGACAATAATCAGGACGAGGTTTTCCTCGGCTATTCCATTGGCCGCCAGCAAACCGTCTCCGAAGCCACCGCGCAGAAGATTGACGCCGAAGTGCGCCGCTTGGTGGAGGCGGGTCTCGCCGAGGCCACAAAGATCATTACCGAGAAGCGCCAGGATCTGGAAATTCTCGCCAAAGGTCTCCTTGAATATGAGACGCTGACTGGCGAAGAGATCGTGGAGCTTTTGAAGGGGCATCCTCCGGTGCGCGATACCGGCAGCGACGAACCGCCGTTGCGTGGTTCTCCCGTCCCCACCACCGCCGTCACGCGGCCCAAACCAGGCCCCGAGCCAGGCGGATTGGAGCCGCAACCGCAGGCTTAATTATTTGAACAAAGCCATTGCGCCGGTATTTGATGATCGCGACAATCATGACTTGATGCTGCCTCTAGAGCGCTTTCAGATTCAGTGGAATCAGAAAGCAGCTCTAGATCTTTGTTTAATCACATTTTCTTGACGCGCACCGGTACCCACTCCGCTTGAAAATGCTCTAGGCACGTCGAAAAAGGTTGGCGATAGATTGGGGAGCGGAGCTATTGGCTCTTATCCCTTGGGGTCCGGTCCACAGATACTGATTATGGAAATCTACCAGATCATACATTTCATCGCGATCGTCGAAACAGGCGGCTTCACGAAAGGCGCGGACCGCGCGGCCGTTTCGCAGTCCGCCATATCGGCCAGCATCGCGAAACTCGAAGAGGAATTCGACGTCCAATTGCTGGACCGGCGGCGCTCCCCAGTGGTTCCGACCGACGCCGGGGCGCGTTTGCTCGTAGCCGGCAAGGCAATTCTACAAATATGCAATACTGTGAAAGGCGAACTCGAAACGATCGCTAGACCGAAGGTTCTAAGAATTGGAATACCGCAATCCTTCTCCAATCGCTATGTTGCCAACCTTCTTCCGGCGCATCAACTCTCATGTGGCGATCGAGGTGTCCGATGGGTCCAGCGAGCAATTGGTCGAATTGCTCGCTGAACGGCAGCTCGATGCTGTACTCACGATCCTCGATGATGACGCCGCGAAATTCGAGAGTCGAGTTCTGTTCAAAGATCCCTATGTGCTGGCCGTTCCGGTAGATCATCGCTTCGCGCAGAGAGAAAGCGTGACGGTTGCTGAGCTTCACGACGAACCTTTTATCGTCCGGCCACGCCGCGATAGGTTCCAAGATGCGAGCAATGCGCTTATCTCTCGTGGCGATACGAGTTGTGTATAAAACCGCCCAAATCGACAGGACACTGGCTCTTGTCGCCGCCGGAGTAGGCCTATCCTTTATTCCGGCCCGCCTCGGGACGCCAGCCGTCAAGCTGGTGCAGGTGGCTGACATGGACTTCTTTAGAACATATGGTCTACTTTGGTCGCGCACGCGGGAGGACGACCTCAAGGAATTCATAACCTTCGCCGAAAGCCATTGCTGGACGCTTTAGGAACAGGCCAGATGCTGTAGACGCCGCATCGAGAGTTGGAGACCACAAGAGCCCATCAACCCGAAGCACCTCAACTAAACCCCCACCCTCAACTGGATCGCCGTCCTGGACCTCGCTAGCCGGGCGCGCGGCGGCATTGAACGCGGATCGGTAGTATCGGGCGGCCGCACCCCTCGTTGCGCGGCTCTCACGTCTTCCTCGCTTATTCCGGCTTCGCCGCGCTCGAAAGCCGCTTCGAGACGCCGCACTTACCCGCTTGCGACAATGACGCGAACTTCGGGCACGGCCTAGAACTTCCGCTCCAGCAAAGCCAAAATCCCTCTGATCTTGGCTAGATTTCTTTTAAAGCGACTACGTTGGGTTAGGACAACGATATGTGAGCCGCTTGCCTTCCGCGCCCTTGATTGCGCGCGAGGTACGCTCTTTGTCGTCTATGCCGAGTTTAATGCGGTTCGAATATCTGAAATCGCACTCGCTCAGATACCGATGCAAATTAGCCTCGCTGCAATGCTGATAAACGCCCTTCATGCCGCGCTTGAAGATGCTGTAGTAGCCTTCCACAGTGTTCGTGTGGACAGAGCCTCGTACGTATTCATCGGCTTTGTGGCTGACACTCTCATGGCTCGCGAAGTGATCGCCAAGCGTGAAATAATGACCGCCTTCATCGGTCATCATTGCGGTTCCTTTCGCTACATTAGCCTTGATGATCGGGACGCTGGTGCCGTCGACATGGAACGAGCGAACTTGCTTACTCTCGCGGTCGACCAGAGACAGCACTGCATTCTTGTGGCCGTGGCCGCGACGCTTGATGGAACTTTCCTTGCGTCCGATAAATGTTTCGTCCGCTTCGACAACGCTTCCGGCGCCACCCATTGGAGCCAAGCCCCCAGCGCGCATGGCCTCACGAATTCTGTGTGCCATGAACCAAGCCGAGCGATAGGTGATATCGAGCGAGCGATGAAGTTGGTGAGCCGAGATGCCTTTCTTGCTTGAAGCCATCAGATGAAAGCCCTGTAGCCACTTATGCAAGGCGATATGGCTGCGCTCCATGACTGTCTTCATGGTGACTGTGAAGTCTTTGCGGCACTCTTTCTCGGCACAACGATAGACCCCGGCGCGCTTCGTCTCATAGGCATGGCCAAGGACGCCGCAATGCGGGCAAACTGGCCCTTCTGGCCATAAAAGCCCTTCTAGGAATTTACGGGCCGCTTCATCATCGCGGAAATGGGGGGCTGAAAAAATATCCATGATGGAAACAATACATCTTGCGGCCTGTGGTGTCAACGATATAATTGCCAAACGTTTCACGTGAAACATTTTTGTCCGATTGGCCCATCGTTCCGGTCAAATTCATTTTCACGCGCCCATAAGAGTCTCGACATGCGCGGCGGCGGAGCGGGCGAGGCCTTCGAGATCATAGCCGCCTTCGAGAACCGAGACGATGCGGCCCTTGGCGTGTTTTTCGGCGATCTCCATCAGCCGCGCGGTCGCCCAGGCGAAATCCTCTTCGACAAGATCGAGACCGCCCAGCGGATCGCGGCGATGCGCGTCGAACCCGGCCGAGATGACGATCACATCCGGGTGGAACGCATTGATGCGCGGCAGAAGAGCTGTTTCCAGCGCCTCCCTAAATATCTCGCCATTGTCGCCCGCCCTGAGTGGCGCATTGACGATGGTATCATGGTCGCCGCGTTCGTCACGCCCGCCGGTGCCTGGAAACAAAGGCATTTGATGCGACGAGGCATAGAGCACCGAGGCGTCGGACCAGAAAATCTCCTGCGTTCCATTGCCGTGATGGACATCAAAATCGAGGATCGCCACCCGTTCGGCGCCGTGCGCGGCTTGCGCGTGGCGAGCCGCGATCGCCGCATTGTTGAAGAAGCAAAATCCCATCGGCGAGGCGGTTCCGGCATGATGGCCGGGCGGACGCATTGCGACAAAGGCATTCTTGGCGCCGCCGCGCATGACCTCATCGACCGCCGCCACAACGCCGCCCACGCAATGCGCGATGGCCGTGAAGCTTTGCGCGCTCATGGGCGTGTCGGGATCGAGATAGACTCTCCCTCGCTCGGGGGCTGCGGCCTCGATCGCATCAACATAATCCGCCGGGTGAACACGCAACACGGCCGCGCGATCGATGCCGGGGGCATCCATCCGGCGCAGCCTGGCGAAGCGCGGGTGATCGAGTGCCTCGGCGATGGCGCGCAGGCGACCGGGGCGCTCCGGATGACCAGGTCCGGTATCGTGATCGAGACAAGCGGGGTGGCTCAAAACTAGCGTCGTCACAATAGGGAAACTCGTGCGAAAGCCGGGATTCTCCGGCCCCACTCGGCAAAGGCCGCGCGGGGATGTAAAGATAACTATCTACGGGCTGAAACATAAAGCATATTGCCGATGCCGAAGGGGAAAATTCCAGGATCGGCTGGATTCCGGGAGGACAAATTGGCGCGGAGCTTGCCTGGCGAGATAGATACCTTTCTGGCGTGGCGCGCCGGCGGGCGGCTGCTGATTGGGCGCGAACGCATCGCTCTGCTTGAATCCGTGATGGAGCACAAGAGCATCACCAAGGCGGCGGAAGTCACGGGGTTTAGCTACAAGACCGCCTGGGACGCGGTCAACGCGATTAATAACCTCCTGCCGCGGCCGGCCTTTGTCACGCGGACCGGTGGCCCGCATGGCGGCGGCGCCGAAGTGACCGGCGAAGGGCGGCGCTTGATTTTGGCTTTCCGCCGTCTTGAGGAAAAGCTCGGCAGCATTTCGGCGGCGATCGCGGAAGAGGGCTTGGCGCAGGAGAAAGACCTGCTTTTTTTGGGTATCGGCCTGAAACTCAGCGTCCGCAACGCGCTCTTCTGCACGCTCGTCAAAATCACGCCCGCGCCGGTAAATATCGAGGTCAAGCTCGAAGTCTCGCCGGGAATTATCATCACCGCGGCCGTGACCAATGCGAGCGTGCATGAACTTGGTCTTGCGCCAGGTCGCTGCTGCATCGCTATGGTCAATGCATCTTCGGTGATGCTGGCGCAAGAGCGCGGGGCGCCACGCATCTCGGCGCGCAACAAGATCGCGGGAAAGGTGGTCAACCGCGTCGACGACGGCGCCGACAGCGAGGTCGCCATCGATATCGGTGGCGGCAAGACCCTCACTGCGGTCGTCACCAGCGCGGGCGCCGATGCCGCTGGGGCTGCGATCGGTGCGCAAGTCCTTGCGATCTTCAAGACCTCGCATGTCATCCTGGCAAGCGACTGATGAAAGGGTTCGAAGTGCAAGACGACGCCGAAGCCCTTCGCCACAAGCAGAAAATGGAAAAGCGCAAGGCCGCGCAAGATGCCGAGGTCGCCGCCAAGACAATCACCCAAAAAGGCCTCCTCATCGTCCATACCGGCAAGGGCAAAGGAAAATCGACGGCGGCTTTCGGGCTTTTGTTGCGCGCGCTCGGCCATGATTGGCCGTGCGGCGTCGTGCAATTCATCAAGGGCGCGTGGGACACCGGCGAGCGCCGGGCGCTGGCCCGCTTTCCGGACCTTTTGTCCTGGCATACGATGGGCGAGGGTTTTACTTGGGAGACGCAGCATCGCGCGCGCGACATGTCGGCCGCGTCAGTAGCTTGGGCCAAAGCGTGCGAGCTCATGGCCGACCCTAAGATAAAACTTCTCGTGCTCGACGAATTGAACATCGCCTTGCGCTACGATTATCTGCCCGTGACCGCAGTCGTCGCGGTGCTGCGATCGCGCAGGACGGCGCTCCATATCGTCGTCACCGGGCGTAACGCAAAACCCGAAATGCTGGACGCCGCCGATCTCGTGACCGAGATGAGCCTCGTAAAACATCATTTCGCGGCCGGGGTGAAGGCGCAAGAGGGAATCGAGTTCTGAGCATGGCGCGGCGGGCCAAGAACTCACAGGCCAAGAGTTTGATGCTGCAAGGCACCGGCTCCGGCGTTGGCAAGTCGCTGATTGTCGGGGGTCTTCTTCGCGCCTATCGCAATCGCGGGCTCAAGGTGCGCCCGTTCAAGCCGCAGAACATGTCGAACAATGCCGCCGTGACGGCGGACGGCGGCGAAATCGGCCGCGCACAGGCAACGCAAGCAAGAGCCTGCGGCGTCCCCCCGAGCATCGACATGAACCCTGTGCTTTTGAAGCCGCAAAGCGGCAATGGCGCCCAGATTGTTGTGCGCGGCCGGGTGATCGGCCAGATATACGCGCGGGAATACCAGGACCTGAAGCCAAAACTTCTGCCAGCCGTGCTCGACAGTTTCGCAACGCTTTGTGAAGACTCGGATTTCGTTCTTGTTGAAGGTGCCGGGAGCGCGTCGGAAATCAATCTGCGTTCAAACGATATTGCCAATATGGGCTTTGCACGCGCCGCGAATGTTCCGGTGATTTTGCTGGGCGACATCGATCGCGGCGGCGTCATCGCCCAGATCGTTGGGACGAAAACGGTGCTCGATCCGGCCGACGCCGCAATGATCAAGGGGTTTCTGGTCAACAAGTTTCGCGGCGATCCGGATCTCTTTGCGAATGGCATGCAAAGGATCGCGGATTTGACCGACTGGCCAAACCTTGGGCTTATTCCTTTTTGCGCGGAAGCGGCCCGTTTGCCGGAGGAGGATTCGCTCGGGCTTCCCGTAGGAAAACCTCTCCGGGAGGGGGGGATCACGATCGCCGTTCCGCTGCTGCCTGGGATTTCCAATTTCGACGATCTCGATCCTTTCGAGCTGGAGAGCGAGGTCCGGCTTGTGATGGTAAGGAGCGGCGAAACCCTGCCCGCCGGGGCGGCGTTTGTCATTCTGCCCGGCTCGAAAACAACGATCGCCGGTCTTGAGGCTTTCCGGCGCGAAGGCTGGGACATCGATCTTTTTGCGCATCTGCGGCGCGGCGGCCATGTGCTCGGCCTTTGCGGCGGTTACCAGATGCTAGGCAAGGTCATTCGCGATCCCATAGGCATTGAAGGGCCGCCCGGCGAGGCGCAAGGGCTCGGCCTGCTCGATATCGAGACGGAACTTCTCGGTGGCAAAGTCCTGGCGCCGGTGCAAGGAAAGGGAGCGCAAAACGGGATTCCCTTCACCGGTTACGAAATGCATATCGGCCGCAGTTTCGGGCCGGATTGCGCACGGCCGCTGTTGCATTTCTCCGATGGACGAAGCGATGGCGCGGCATCGCCCAATGGCCGGGTGAGCGGCTGCTATGTGCATGGGCTTTTCACTGACGCCGCGCAACGAAGCGCCCTCCTCGCCCGCTTTGGCGGCAAAGGGTCCGGCGCTTGCTATGACGAGATTCTCGAGGCGGCGCTCGATGCTGTCGCCGCCCATCTTGAAGAGCATATTGACCTCGACCGGCTTCTCACGCTTGCGCGATAACAAGCGCCAACAAGGTCAAAGCCGTCCAATGAACAGCGCAGGCCCATCGATAGAGAGTTAGCGCGCGCCTGATGTCTTGCAGGCAAGGCTCGCCGCCAGAGCCGATCCAGGCGTCGTCGATTTTCACTCCGGCATAGGTGCGCGGCCCGCCGAGCCGCAAGCCGAGGGCGCCCGCAAACGCCGCCTCGGGCCAGCCGGCATTGGGGGAAGGATGTCCGCGTGCGTCGCGCCGCGCTATGCGCCAAGCGGCCTGGGGCGACGCTCCGGTTGCGAACACAGACGCGATGACGATCCACAAGACGGAAAGCCGCGCTGGAAAAAAATTGACGAGATCGTCGAGTTTCGCCGCGGCGAAGCCGAACGCCGCGTGGCGTTGCGTCCGGTGGCCAATCATGCTGTCGGCGGTGTTGATGGTTTTGTAGCAAACGCCGCCCGGAAGACCGCCAAGCGCGAGCCAGAAGGCAGGTGCGGCGATACCGTCCGAGAAATTCTCGGCGAGGCTTTCGATCGCGGCGCAGGCGACGCCTGCCTCATTGAGGTTTTCCACGTCGCGGCCAATGATTTTCGCCACCGCCACGCGGCCGGGCTCCAGACCTTCCTTGAGGGCGTCGGCGACGGAAAGGACATGCGCATCGAGGCTGCGTTGCGCGATGAGGCTCGACGCGATAAGCGCGGTGAGGGCGAGGCCAGCGGGGCGCGGGAGGTTCAAGGTGGCGAGCCCGAGGCTTAAGACATAGGCGCCGCCGCCGGTAATCGCTAAAAGCAACAGGAGCGCGAAAAAGCCCAAGGCGCGCCGCGTCGCAAAGGATCGATCCTCATGGTTCAAGCACCGGTCGGCAAGCGCGATGAGGCGGCCAATCCAAATGACCGGATGACCGATCGCGCGAAACACACCTTGCGGATAGCCAACGCAGGCCTCAAAGGCGACAGCGAGCGTCGTGAGCGTCAGATTTGCGGCCAAATCCATGCGTGAGACTTCTCATCCAGAGGTGCCGGAGTTACCCATCGCCGGGCATGGCGGCAATCTCTTTGCCGCGCGAAAAGCCTATCCGCAAGCACCAGAGCCCTGGCTCGATCTCTCGACCGGCATCAACCCTTATCCTTATCCTTTCGCCGATCCGCCGATGGAAAGTTTTACGCGGTTGCCGCAACCGGAGGAGCTTCACACCCTCGAAGCGGCAGCGAGAGCTGCTTATCGGGCGCCCATGGTCGCCAAGGTGGTTGCCGCGCCGGGAAGCCAAGCGATCATCAACTTAATGCCGCATCTTGTGCCTGGGCGGCGCGTTGGGATTTTGGGATGTACCTATTGCGAGCACGCGCGAAGTTGGGCTGCTGCTGCCGCTGAGGTGACGATTGCCAAAGATCTCGCGGAGTTGGAAGGCCAGGACGTCGCGATCGTCGTTAATCCCAACAATCCGGATGGAAGGCTCGTCGCAGCGGCGGATCTCCTCGCGCTGGCGGCGGCGCTTGCCGAGCGTGGCGGCCTGCTCGTTGTCGATGAAGCTTTTGCCGATTTTCTTGAACCCGGCGTCAGCGCTATTCCGGGCATGCCCGTGCGGGGGATGATCGTGTTGCGCTCTTTCGGCAAGGCCTATGGGCTGCCGGGGCTGCGGCTCGGCTTCGCGATCGCGCCCAAATGTCTCGCGGAAAGACTGCGCACCGCGCTCGGTCCCTGGTCAGTCTCCGGCGCGGCCATCGCCATTGGTTCAAAGGCCTTGCTGGATGGAGCGTGGCTCGCGTTGGCGCGGACACAACTGATGGCTCAAGGATTGGCGCTCGACAAAATGCTGGCGGCGGCGGGTTTCGAACCCGCTGGTGGTAGCGTGCTTTTCCGGCTTGCCCAGCACAAGGACGCGCAAGTCTGGTTCGAACGGCTGGCGAAAAGCGGCATTCTGGTGCGGCGATTCGCGGCGCGGCCAGACTGGCTGCGCTTTGGCATTGTTGGCACGGATGCGGACAGGGCGCGCCTTTGTGCGGCTCTAGTGGATAAAATCTGACGATTAGTACATGCTTCCACGCGCGGCAAAGGGCTGATATGGGACCGAAGCATCATGCCAAATCCAGTTGAGGTCCGATTCCTTTCGGTGAACGTGACCCCGGATGTTGGGGCGAATGACTCGCTTGTCGCCGTGAGAGTCGTTCCCGCCGGTCGTGATGGGACAAAGGTTTACGGGCGTACCTTGAAACCTGGTGAGGTTGATCTTGTGTATAAGTTTTTATTAGATCTGACGAACGGCATGAACTGGTTGGTTTAGTTTTATGCCTCCAGGTGAGCGATGAACTGATCGCCTATTTGTTTGTCCTGCGCGACGGCTCGGGCGTCAAGGAATGTTTGCATCGGCGT
>VDMG01000073.1 GCA_006514895.1 Beijerinckiaceae bacterium | reverse complement strand
ACTTCACACGCTTCTCAAACCCGCGCCAGCTCATGGCCTATTTCGGCCTGGTCCCAGGCGAGCGATCGAGTGGCGAGACCATCCGGCGCGGCGGCATCACCAAGACCGGCAACACCCATGCCCGGCGCGCGCTGGTCGAAGGCGCCTGGGCTTACCGAATGAAGGCGCGGATTGGCCGTCACAAGGTCGACCGGATCGAAGCGCTGCCAAAAGTCGTTCGCGACATCGGGTGGAAAGCGCAAGTCCGGCTCTGCACCCGATATCGCCGGCTGCTCGCGCGCGGCAAAACCGCTAACGTCGTGAATGTCGCCATCGCACGCGAGATGGTGGGCTTCATCTGGTCGATCGCCTGCACGATTCAATCCGCGCCAAGGACGACGTGATCATGACTTGACAGACAGCCAGAACAAGAGATCGCAAACCTCTTGTCAGCAATCATGAGAGATTTGCCGGCGATTTGGCCCGGCAGGCGAAATTTATCAGTGACGGTCAAATGATACTCGACCCCAAGCATCGTTAGCATGAGATCGGCATTATTGCGCAGCTCGACTTTGTATATGGCGCCCCCTGATGGATAGCACTCCATTGCCCAACGCGCCGCGCCTGCCGGCACCATGGCCACGGCTGCCGCGAGCGCGATCGGTATTTTTCTCATTTTGATTTCCTCTTCCTTCTGAGCTTCACGCCCGGTTCGTCACCGTCAATGAACTCGACGCCGGCCTTTTCCAGGGCAAGCTGCAAGACCGCTACGGTTGCGCGCTGCGGCACCGTCTGCCCCGTCTCGAAGCTCCGTATCGTCATGGCCGACACGCTGGCTTCCCGGGCAAGATCCGCTTGCGTCCATTGAAGCATGGCACGCGCGGCCCGGCACTGCATGGCATCCATAATTAATTCCCCGCCAGCTTGGGCTAGCAGAGCTTGTTCCGAACCGCAAACCGCATCCATTGGATATTTCCTTATTCGTCGTTGACTATCGCGTTTTTAGCCAATGCATGTTTATATAGCATGAGATGGCGTTGTTAGCAAGTGTCACGCTCTTAAGCACAAAGGAGCAATCAACATGAACAAACCGAAACTAGGCAAAGGCCTCGCGGCGCTTACCGGCACTGCAATCCTGGCAACGGCGCAATCCGCCGCAGACGACCAGACCGCCGCAGCCTGCCGGATCGAGGAAACCCGCTACGAGCGCGCGATACTCGATTTCGAGGCGTCTGTGCGCCGCGAGCGCGACCGGATGCGGGCGGAGCATCTTGAAAATATGCGCGTCATCCTCGGGCAGGAGGCGGCGGAGTGATGGCCTACAAGCAAATGGGGCCAGAGCTTCAGAAAGCTCTGCAGGTCCTTCTCGAATACAACCACGAGGAAGAGCGGCATTTTCTCGAGGTCGCCAAAGTACAACCCGAACCGCGCAAAGACTCACATCTACCATCGGATTGTCTTGCTGCAGCGATGGCTGGACGGAACCATCAACCGGGATGGAGAACCCGCAAAATGAATTAGCCGCCCGGCAGGACGCCCCCGCGCCCTGCCAGGCCTGGCCACAACGAATCCGGAGAATTCATCATGGTTATTGACAAGCCTATCATAGAATTGCCGCCGACCGTCCACCTCGGCCCTCGCCTGGAGGCCGACATCCGGCGCCGCGTCCGCGAGCTCGAAGGCCGCTATCCCGGCGCCTTGACTAATGCCGATCGGGGCGAGTTGCAGCGGCTCTGTGAGTTGCTGCGCATGGCACGATCGGGAGGCGGCGATGACCCAGCAACGTGACGCGATCCTGACCTTCGGCATCCTGATCGCCTGCGGCGCGGCCGTCGCCATGGATTCGGCGTAATTGTAACGCTCGCGGCGGCAGTGATCGCCGGCGCGGATTTCGATTGATCAAAGGAGGAACCACAAATGACCCACACTGAACCCGCAACAGAAGCAAAGCTTCTCGAAGCAAAGCAATTAATTTTCAAGGTGCAGGACGTCCTTTCCCTAATCCTGGCGGCCGCTACAGCAATCGCCGAGGGCAATCTGGATGATGACATTGGCCCCGCAGAAGGAATTGCGATCGCTCCCGAGGATGCGCGGTCGCTGCTCTACGATCTGTTTGACTGCCTCGGCCTTGACAAAGAAGCCGAAGCAGGAGGGGGCGGCCCCAAACCAGAATTGATCGCACGTATTCCGACGGCAGTGGCGTCGGGTGTCTGGCGGCCATGATACGGGCAAAAGACGGCCGGGATAGGCTTTTGAGCGGTTCGCCGTAGGCTGCATACCGAGCCGTTCGATAAAACTGCTGCCGTGCATGTGGCAACCTTATTCCGCCTGCGCGCGCCATGACGCCAGCATCGCCATTTTCGTAAAAATGCGCGCGGCCTTGCAAATAAGCTACACGGACACCCTCTTGAACGCCGATCGCGGGTTGCCCCGCGTGACCTGGGACAGTCATTTCCGGGAAGCCCGGCAAATCTGATAGGAAACAGTCACCGGACCATCGAGTGCCCCGGCTAGGCACCGAGGCCGGTGCCGAGAAGCACGGCCATTTCAACCGGCTCATCGACGCCGCACTGGCGCAGAAGCTGGGCCGCCGCCATGCTCGCGCTCAAGTTGGTCCGCCTTTGTCATGCTTGGGCCGAAAGCCGCCGGCAGAAGCACTCCAAGGGTGAACGTCGCGCGGACCCCCGTGATTCCGGCAATGTAAATCTTGGCGTCTTCGCCGGCGAATTCGCGCATGCGCTGGCGGCAGGCGCCGCAAGGCGTGACCAAGGCATCGCCTTCCCCGATGATAAGTATTTCGGCGATGCGCCTCTGACCGGCGGCGACCATGGCGGCTATCGCAGCGGCTTCCGCGCAAGTGCCAATGGGATAGGCGGCATTCTCGACATTCGCCCCGGAGAAAATCGCGCCCGAGACGGTGCGAAGAGCCGCTCCAACGGAAAACCCCGAATAAGGAGCGTAGGCGCTCAATCGTGCTTTGGCCGCCGCCGAAAAAAGCGCTTCGATCGAACCCATCCGGGCACTTTCCAATCCGCCGCGGGCGCTGCCCACTGGAGCAATTATATACCTTGGTTTCGCCCACTTCGCCGAGGCTAGCACGGAGATGTTTGGCCAAGGGCCAGCTTGAGCTGTCTTGGGTAGTTATGGAACCCTTGTCTGAATTAACGGTTAGCCGGGCAAACTAAGAGCCGGGGATAGCCATGCGAAAGAATGAAAACGCCTCGAATCGGGGCTTTGCCGCCATGGATGTGGAGAAACAACGGGAAATCGCGCGCAAGGGTGGCCGGAGCGTTCCCAACGAGAAGCGCAGTTTTTCACAGAACCATCAGCTTGCTTCCGAAGCCGGCCGCAAAGGCGGCCGCTCGTCGCACGGCCATCGGCAGCCGGCGGAAAACAAAAGCTAATTTATTGATATCGCAAAACATCGGATAAGAATTGGTGCTCTAAGGATGGTTCGGGTGCGCTCAAGAGATGCGAGTATGCGCTATGAACCCGACCGCGCAAGGGCGGCGCGATGGGCCTCGGCCGCAATGGGTTCAAAGCGCCCGCTAGCCTCGTCGAGCGCAAGCAAACTGCCTTTGGAGATTTCAAAATAGGCACCGTGAAGGCCGAGCTTGTCCTGCCGTTCGCGCTCCGCGATCCATGGAAAACTGCGTAGATTGGCGAGACCTTGGACGATCGAAGCTAGTGCTAGACGTTCGATATAATCGTCGAGCGGAATATCGGCCTGCCCGACTCGCGCCGCCGCAGTACTTATTAGACTGATCCATTTGCCGATGAAATCGCCTGGCGAAAGCGTTTCATGACCTGAGTTTGCCTTGTTGCGTGCGAAGGCTCGCACCCCGCCGCAGCTCGCGTGCCCCATGAGCACGATATGTTCGACGCCCAAACCCATGACCCCGAATTCAAGCGCCGCCGAGGTGCCGTGCAAATCGTCGTTCGGGCCGTAGGGCGGCACGAGATTGGCGATGTTCCGGACGACGAAAAGTTCGCCGGGTCTAGCGTCGAAAATGACCTCCGGTGATACACGAGAATCGCAACATCCGATCAGCATGATCCGGGGATTTTGTCCCGTCTCGGCCAAATGACGAAAGCGCTCTTGTTCGTATGGGAAGCGTCCGCCAAGGAAGGCTTCGTAGCCGCTGACAAGCCGCTCCGGCAGCACCGCATGGCCCCGCCCGCGACCAGCTGTTCGCGACGTCGTTTTGGACATTGACTTGTCTCCAAGAATTCGCAGGTGGCCGCGAGCCCGGCGTTCAACTGCATCGCAGAGCCCATCGCCCACAATCATAGCATCGTTTACCGCTTGTTGAGCCCCGGAAAAAACAAGACCCGCACGGCTGCCGCAAGGTTAGACAACAGGCTCGGGAAAGGCTAGCCTGTCACCTGCTATTGCTAATTTAAAGCCGTAGTTTGGTCCAAGTCCGATGATTCTATCGACGAGTTTATTGCACTTTCGTGCTGGCGTTGGTCACTTGCTTGGTCTTACCATTTCACTCTTCTCTATCCCGGCATGCCTTGCCGATCCGGCGCCAATCATCCACTACGCTCCCGTGGAAAATCTGGAACGTTCCGATGTCGCGCTGATAGATCAGGCGGAGCACAACATCGACATCGCGGCGTATGTTCTGACGGATGGGCCGGTCATGCAGGCATTTCTGGGCGGCCAGCGAGGCGTCAAGATACGCATCGAAGTGCGTTTCAAGCGTGCTGGCTCACCTTTGATGCATCTCAAAAGCTACCAAATCGACGGACGATGGTTGCGCACGGGCGCCGCAAACTTTTCGGCCTCTGGGCTGAAACGGCAAGATAACGACCTTCTAATTATCGAGAGCCGAGCCGCGGCAACGGCATTCGAGCGGCGGTTCGACGCTATCTTCGCAGAAGAGGAGGCCTTACCGCTGGCTTCCGAGGGGCAGCCCGCTGAGTGATGCGGTCGTTGAAGGAAGTTACCGGCGAAAATTTCGTTGTTTCTGGCCAACCCCGCCAGGCCATCAAAAGGCGCGATCGCCTAGAACCTCGAAACAAGTCCGCACTAAAATATTGATATCGAGGCCCAGCGACCAATTGTTAATATACCATAGGTCCAACTTCACACGCTCGGCCATTTGCTCGAAGGACGCGGTTTCGCCCCGCAACCCATTCACCTGAGCCCATCCGGTCATGCCCGGCTTGACATGATGGCGGAAGGCGTCGGCAATATGAACCCTATATTCATTGTCGTGGGCAAGCGCATGCGGCCTCGGCCCGACGAGCGACATGTCGCCCCTTAAGACGTTAAAGAGTTGGGGCAGTTCATCGAGGCTCGAGCGGCGCAAAAATTTACCAATTCGCGTTACGCGAAGATCGTCTCGGCATGCCTGCGTGACGACGGGTCCGTCCTCGAGAACCGTCATCGCCCGGAACTTGAAGATAACAAATTCCTTGGCGTTGAAACCGCTTCTCCGTTACCGGAATATGATCTGACCGGAGTTACTAAGTCTGACGGCAGCCGCGGCAATCAAAAAAAATCGGCGAAAAAAACACTATTGCCGTCATGGAAACAACGACGTCCAGAACCCGCTTGATCGCTCTTTCAAAAGGGGTCAACGCCACTCTTTGGATCGTTACCGGGATCAGCGGGTTGTTGGATATACCACGCTGCCCAAACAGGGTTCTCATGCTATAGTCGCGAAGTTTTCGTGCCAAACGTATTGATAAATGGTGCTCCCAAAGGTACTTGCAAGCACAACGAGCAACAGATCAAAAACCAGAGCCAAAATTTCGATTTTGTGGCAGGAAATTTTGAATTGTTTGAAAATCCGCGAATCTCTTTGGATACGATCCCTGGGCTCTGCAATATCACTCAATCGGCTTAGAAACATCCGAAGGCCCCTCACAAAGTAATAATTGATGTCTATCATCAAATTGGAACTTTCTCAAGCCTCGCTTATGCAAACAGTTCTGGCGTGTCCTTAAGTCCAAGGCTTGGTTTTAGCGCGCGACAAACGATCCATTCTCCACAGCATTCGACAAAATAAAAAGTGTGGGCATTTCCGGGATTGGCGACATTGGGCAAACCGATTTTTCGCAGTGCGGTTAACTGTTTCAAGCAATTGGCCATCTTGATGCGTCGTGGTCCGGGGCTTTGGTTTTTTCTTGTTTTGGCGGCCAAGCTTGGCGTCAACCCCAACACCGCCGCCGAAGTCGTCACGGCGGACGGCGTGTCCCGGAGCAAGAACGCGCCTCCCATCAGCGGCAGCCCTAGCCTTGACGACTCAACAGATTCCGCGGGCAAAGCCCGCTCCTGGCGCCTCGTGCGAAGCGCCGGGACCAACGCCGAGCCAGGCGCATCGGCCATACTGCATACGGCGGATTTCGAGCGATCCGACCCGCGTTTGGCGGGCCTCATGCTGCGATGCGGTAGAGAGGGCATCGAAACCATTATCGTGGTGGTTGAGCCTTTCCCCCCCCACGCACGGCCGCAAATCACCTTGCGCACGTCGGGGCAAGAAACCCGGTTTGTGGGAACCGTTATTCCATCGGGTGCGGGAATTCGTTTGCCCAGCGATGCGACAGGCTTGGTGACAGGCGCCTGGCATACGGCGCGAGAGCTCGAAATAAAAGTTGCCGCGGGAGACGTCGCGATCGACGGCGTTGTCGCCTTATCCGGCCTTTCCGAGGCGCTTGAATCGCTCAACGCCGAATGCGTTCAAAAATGAGACTTTACGCGGACGTGAATTTCGGTAGATACTGTAACGAAAATGGTAAGCGCCAAGTAAGAAAAGTAAGCGTCGATAAGGCAAGAGGGAGGCATCGAAATGGAGATTCTAATCACCGGAGGAGCCTTTTTGGGGGCCCTACTGGGGCGGTCGTTCAAGGTGTTGATTCTTGTTCCCGCCAGTGCCGTCCTGATCGCTTTACTCCTGATGAAGGCAGGTTTTGCCGGAAATCCCTTACTGAATTCTCTCGTAAAAATCGCCCTTTTGATCGCAAGCCTCGAACTCGGTTACGTCACGGGGCTGATTTCGACGGATATTTCCGCGGCAGTGCAAAGTTTTCGCGGGTTTAGGACACGGCTACGCAGCACATAAGATAATAATTGACCCCACCGAACTGATACTCTGGCGCATCGATTACTCGAAAAAAAGGGCTTGGCCTGTGGGGCCTGGCAGAACCGGAAGCAGGCTTCATCCTGACCTGCGCGATTGCGCCGTGGCTCATTTCTCTCTTGTCTCTCTCTATTATCTCGTAAGATCAAAATGAATCACGAGGCTTTCGCCAACCAGGGCGGAGGTGGTTGCGCCCGCCTGGCGAAGCAACTTGCGAAAACCGAGGCGAAGTCGCCCGGCGGGCGTGGCGGCAATATCCCGCTGAAATTCACCACTTTGCTATTGTGTTCATGGCAGCCGCGTTTTTGGATCCAGTAGGTGGGCATATCTTGCACCGTGGCGCCACAGGCCAAGCAGACAGTTCGTGACCCGATTGCAAAATGCCTGACGAGGGTTCATGAAATAGACAATAGGCTGCTGGGCAGCGAAAACAATAATTTCCGGCAGCCTTTCCGGACCATCGGAAGCAAACAGATGACCCATTCAGGAACCGGCCAGTTTCTCCGGCACGATTGGACCACCGATGAAATCGTCGCGATTCACGATTTGCCGCTGCTCGATTTGATCGCGCGGGCGAACCGCGTGCACCGTCATTTCCACGATGCCGGCGATGTCCAAAAGGCGAGCCTCCTCAGCATCAAGACCGGCGGCTGTCCGGAAAATTGCGCCTATTGCCCGCAATCCGCGCACTACCGCGAGATTCACCTCGACAAAGCCGATATGATGGAAACCGGCGCCGTCCTCGCGGTCGCGGCCCGCGCGAAAGCGGCCGGAGCCGATCGGTTTTGCATGGGCGCGGCTTGGCGCAATGTCCGCGATGGAACGGAATTCGACAGGGTGCTCGATATGGTGCGCGGCGTTCGCGCGCTTGGGTTAGAAGCTTGCGTGACGCTCGGCATGTTGAACGAGCGCCAGGCGCGACGGCTGCAACAGGCGGGACTGACGGCGTATAATCACAATCTCGACACGGGCCCCGAATTCTATCCCAACATCGTGACGACACGGACCTATGAGGATAGGCTCGCGACCTTGCGGGCCGTCCGCGCCGCCGGACTGCAAATGTGCTGCGGCGGCATTATAGGGATGGGCGAAACCGTCAAGGACCGTGCGTCCATGCTGCAAATCTTGGCTGGATTCGATCCGCATCCGGAAAGCGTGCCAATCAATGCGCTGGTTCCGGTCGAGGGCACCCCGCTTGGGCAAAAAACAAGAATCGATCCGATCGATTTCGTGCGGATGGTCGCGGCCGCGCGGATCGTCTTGCCGGCCGCGAGAGTCCGCCTTTCCGCCGGCCGTTCCGTTTTAAATCGCGAGGCGCAAATCCTTTGCATGGTCGCCGGGGCAAATTCGATTTTTTATGGCGAAGCGTTGCTAACGACGCCCAATGTCACGGTGGATGAGGACGACGCTTTGTTCGCCGCGCTCGCGCCGCTATCGGGCGCGGAAAGGTCTGTCCATTCCTAAACATCAAGATGTTTCCGGGAACATGAATAAAAAGCTGGCCGGGATAGCATTTTGGGTTTTGGTTTTGTCTGCTGGCGCTGCCACCGCTTTGAGCTGGCTCGCCGAGAAAAGCGCGAACGTCCGCGTGCCGCAAAAGGACCCGCGTGCCGAGCCGATCAAACAAACGCTCGAAAGGATCAAGCTCCCGCCTGGCTTCAAGGTCAGCCTCCATACGCTCGTGCCCAGCGCTAGGCACTCGGCGGTGGGACCGAACGGCCAGGTAATTTTCGTCGGCACAAAGGATACGAAGGTTTATTCGGTGACCGTTGACGCAGCCTCGGGTGTCGCAAAAGACGTCTCGGAATTTGCGCCCTCAATTCCAAAGAAGCTGCCCAGTGGTGTCTGTTTCGCCAAGGACGGAACTCTCTATGTCGCCGAGATCAATCAGGTTCTGGCTTTTCCCCGCGCCGAGGCGGAATAACCCGTCCATCACGGCCAAGGTCATCGTCGCGCAAGACAAGCCCATTCCGGCCGAGGATGAGGGCCAAGCTCATAACTTGCGGGTCTGCCGCGTCGGACCTGACGACAAGCTCTACATTTCCTTGGGGCAGCCTTACAACGTGCCGCCGAAAGCAAAGATGGACGAGTTCAACCATTGGGGAATCGGCGGCATCATTAAAATGAATCGGGACGGCACGGGC
>VDMG01000180.1 GCA_006514895.1 Beijerinckiaceae bacterium | reverse complement strand
CAGTAAGGGACTGGCTTAAGGATATGCCAGAGGCAGACCGCCGCATTCTGGGCTTTGATATTGCGGTGGTGGAATTCGGCTGGCCGGTCGGAATGCCGCTGTGCAAATCGCTCGCGGGCGGCCTGTGGGAGGTGCGCAGCAACCTGACCGACGGCCGGATTGCCCGCGTAATTTTCTGTGTCGCGCACGGCCGTATGGTCCTGTTGCATGGGTTCATCAAGAAGACCCCGAAGACGCCGCAGATCGACCTGGACACTGCCCGGAAACGGCAAAAGGAGATCGAGCAATGAAGAACAAACATCTGGGATCATCTTTCGATGATTTTCTGAAAGAGGAGGGCATTCATGATGATGCCCACGCGCACGCCATCAAGCGCGTTCTTGCATGGCAAATTCAGGAGGGCATGACGGCCCAGGGCCTGTCCAAAAGCGAAATGGCGAAGCGGATGAACACCAGCCGGGCGCAGCTCGACCGGCTTCTCGACCCCGAGAACGACAAGGTGCAACTCGACACCGTGCAGCGCGCCGCCGCCGCTATTGGCCGCAAACTGCACCTGGAACTGGCTTGATGATCGCTTGTTCTCCTACTCCCTCGTGATTGTTTTGGCCAAATGTATCGCTCGGTGTTTCCTGGTCGGCGGCGCGGCCGCACTTGCCGGCTGCGCCTCCTACGAACGTCTGCCGCTCGATAAGGAATCGAGACTTGTCGCCCGCGCCTCCGAACTTGAGGGCGTCGGCGGGGAGCGCATCACGCTCGCGGCGCTCGATCGGCTGGTTGTCCTCAACAATCCTGACCTCAGGGCCGCGCGTGCGAAGCTCGGTATTGGCGCGGCGCAGGTGATGCAGGCCGGCATCCTCCCGAATCCCCAGGTTGCGGTCACCTACCCGTTCGTCATTGCCGGGCCCGGCGTTACCCAGAATGTGAAATCGATCTTGTTGCTGGGCACAAAGGGTGAGGCCGCACAAAACGCCGCCTTCGAGATCAGCGCGACCCTCCTCTGGCAGGAGTGGCAGACGCTCAGCAAGGCGCGGCTCCTTTTCGTCGACATCGTCTCGGGCGAGCGGGCGAAAAAGCTCATCGTCCAGAGTCGCAACTTCCTGCAGGAGCGGTTCGACCTTACGAGCACGGCGATCAGCCAGGGCAATGCGACCCTGGCGACGCTCTCGCCCGATCTCGTCGCGGTCGGCGATATTCAGAAGACTTATGACGATCTCGAGCGGCTGCAGCTAAGCCGGAGGTACCAGCTCAATGCGCTGCTCGGCCTTGCCCCCGGTGCCAAACTTACCCTAGTGGCCCCGGCCGATGTTGCCCGCATCGATCCAGCCGCGATCCTCGGCCAGGTTTCGACCTTGGCCGACCGGCGCCCCGATCTTATCGCGTTGCAATATGGCTACCGGTCCGAGGACGCGAAAGTCCGGGAGGCGATCCTGTCGCAGTTCCCGAATCTGTCGGTTGGCGTCGTCAGCGTCGGCACCGGCAACATGGCGAACACTCTTACCTTCGGCCCGCAGCTCACCGTCGATCTCCCGATGTTTGATCGCAACCAAGGCGGCATTGCTGTCGAGCAGGCAACGCGCGAGCAGCTTTACCGGGAGTTCAACGCGCGGATTTCGGCGGCGGCCGGCGAGATTGGCGCCCTGCTTTCGGAGCAGGCCCTCCTGTCGCGCCAGCTCGCCGACCTGGAGCCGCGGCTGAAGGAGGCGCGCACGATCGCGGAGAAGACGGAGACGGTGTTCAAGCAGGGCACGTTTGACGAGCGCGCCTACGTCGATATCGAGGTTGCGCGGCTCGCCCGCGAGCAGGAGAAGGTCGGATTGCAACAGGCTCTCCTCGAAGGCCAGGTCGGACTGGCAACGCTTGTCGGCGCCGGTATGCCGCAGGTCGCAATCGAGCCGGAGGCGCCGCCGGCCGACCCGCTCGGCGTATTCCGCGAGGTGGTCCGATGAGAGCCCTCCTGCTCCTGCTCGCCCTACTGGTCGGTCTGGCGCTCATGCCCGCTTCAGCGGCCGAAGAGGGAAGCGTCCTCGTCACGATCATGATGCCCAGTAAGGGGAGCCTGCCTGACGTCGTCACCGCCTATGGCACGGCCGGTCCAGCGGTCGACAGCAGCATGACTATCAGTCTGCAGAGCCAGGGCCGGGTGCTGCGCTTCGATGTGACGCCGGGCGAAGCGGTCAAGGCCGGGCAACCGCTGCTCGAATTCAGCGTCTCCGAATCAGCACTCGGCAGCTATCGCCAGGCGGAGATCGCGCTGCAGACGGCGAAGGTCGAGCGCTCCCGTATCGCCCAGCTCCTCAAGCAGCAGTTCGCGACCAAGGATCAGCTGACCCAGGCCGACAAGGCGATCGCCGACGCGCAGACAACCCTCGATACATTGAAGAAGTCGGGCTCTGACCAGCCCGACCTCACGATCAAGGCGCCCTTCGATGGCGTCGTCTCGACCATCCCCGTCGCACAAGGGGATACGATCGCGCCCGGCGCACCGATGATGACGCTCATGCGGGCGGACGGGCTGGTCGTGAGAGTCGGCATCGAACCGGCGCAGGGGTTCCGCATGAAGCGCGGCGACCCCGTCATGCTGCAGCCAATGACGAGTGGCGGCGCACCGGCATCCGGCACGCTTATCCGGATCGACGGCCTGCTCAACCCGAAGACACACCTCATTGATGCCGATGTGGCGACGTCGGCGCATTTGCTGCCCGGCGCAGCCTTCAAGGCGCAGATCACCGTCGGCCACTTCGATGGCTTCGTGTTGCCGCGCGACGAAGTGCTGAGCGATGCCAAGGGCGCCTACGTCTTCCAAATCGGTGACGGCAATGCGCATCGCGTTGCTGTGACGATCGTCGGCAGCACCGGCGACCAGACGGCGGTCACCGGCGCGATCGACCCAGCGAAGCCGATCGTGCTCCAAGGCAATTACCAGCTGGAGGACGGCATGGAGGTGCGGCTCAGCGAGACGGAGACGTCGGCCGCCGGACCAGCTTCCCCGGTCGAACAATGAGCTTCGTCGCTGTCGCCGAGCGCCATGCGCGTTCGATCGTCTTTGTGGCTTTGGCGTTGGCCTTGGCCGGCGCGGTGCTGGCGGTCGGCCTTCCAGTCGGGCTCTTCCCGCAGGTTTCGTTTCCCCGCGTTGTCATCTCGCTCGATGCCGGCGATCGGCCGGCGGATCAGACGGCTGTACTCGTCACGCGTCCGGTCGAGGAGGCAATCCGGGCGACGCCGGGCGTGCTGAACGTCCGCTCGCAGACGACACGCGGCTCGTCGCAGATCTCGATCGATTTCGGCTGGGGCCGCGACATGGTCGCGGCAACGTTGAATGTCGATTCAGCCATCGCCAAGGTCTTGCCTGGCCTGCCTGCCGGCACGCGTTACGACGTGCGTCGGATGGATCCGACGGTCTTCCCGATCATCTCCTATGCCCTTCTGTCGGACAATCTGTCCCCGGTCGCTCTGCGCGACGTCGCGCAATATCGAATCGTGCCGCTTCTCTCGGCGATCCCAGGTCTCGCCAAGATTGGTGTCCAAGGCGGCGAGCAGCGGGAAATCCAGGTAGAGGCCGATCCGCACAAGCTCGACTCCTACGGTCTCGGCTTCAATGACGTGACGACCGCGCTCGCCGTCGCCAACGTGCTTCAGGCCATCGGCAAACTCGAGGATCATAACAAACTCTACCTCGTCATCTCCGATCACACGCTGGAGACGCTCGACGAGATTCGCGACGTGGTGATCCGCGCCGATACCGCCGGTGTCGTGCGGCTCCGCGACATTGCGACGGTCAAGGATGGTTTCGTCCCGCAATGGATCCGCGTCGTCGAGGACGGCAAGCCGGCCGTGCTCTTCAACGTCTATGAACAGCCGGACGGTAATGCGGTGCAGATCGCCGCCAGCGTGAAGGCGGCTCTCTCCGGCTTTAAGCTGCCGCCCGGCGTCGTGCTGAAGAACTGGTACGATCAGAGCGAGCTCGTCGTGCAGTCGGCGACGAGCGTGCGTGACGCTGTGCTCATCGGCCTGGCGCTTTCAGGGCTCGTCCTGCTCATCTTTCTGCGCAACCTGCGTCTGACACTCATCGCGCTGATCGTCGTGCCCGCGACCTTGGCGACGACAATCCTGCTCCTCGGCATGCTGAAGCTGAGCTTCAACATCATGACGCTCGGCGGCATCGCTGCGGCGGTCGGCCTTGTGATCGATGACGCCATTGTCATGGTCGAACATATCGCGCGCAGGGCCGCGCCGCGTCCCGAGGGCGCGCGAGGCGACGAGCCGACCGGCAAGCCGGCGGTGATGGCGGCGGCGCGCGAATTCATGACGCCGCTCACCGGCTCGAGCCTCGCGACGCTCATCGTCTTCATTCCCTTGAGCTTCCTGAGCGGGGTCACCGGCGCCTTTTCGAAAGCTCTCTCCGTGACGATGGGCTGCGCACTCATTGTCTCCTATTTGATGACCGCCTTCGTCGTGCCAGTGCTCGCGCGCTCCATCGTCAATTTCTCCAGGTTGAAGCCCGAAACCGGCGAACAGAAGAGCTTGTTCGCCCGCGCGCATACCCTGCTGCTCGACGGGTTTCTGCGGTTCCCGCTGACCGCATTCCTTGTGCTCGCGCCGGCCGTAGCCGTCGGATTCTATGCGGCAGGCCATGTGGCGACGGGCTTCATGCCGACGGTCGACGAAGGCGGCTTCGTGCTCGACTATTATACGAAGCCCGGTACCTCGTTGACCGAAACCGGTCGCGAGATCGCGCAGGTCGAGGCGATCATCCGGAGCATGCCGGAGTTCGGCACCTTTTCCCGCCGTCTCGGCACCGGGCTCGGCGGCGAGCTCGGCGAGTCTTACTTTGGCGACATCTTCGTCCGGCTGAAGCCGGACCACGCCCGCTCGACTCCGGACGTGATGGTGGCGGTGAGCGCCGAGGTCGCCGCCAAGGTGCCGGGTGTCGAGGTCGAGCTGAAGCAGCTGATGGAAGATCTGATCGGCGACCTGACAGCGGTGCCGCAGCCAATCGAGATCAAGCTGACCGGCGCCACGCCAGCCGTGCTAAATGCCGATGCTGAGATGGTGGCGGCGGCGATCAAGCCGGTGGCCGGAGTCACCGGTGTGAAGAGCGGCGTCTATCTCGCCGGCGATGCGCTCGACATAGCCGTCGATCCGGTCAAAGCGGCGATCGAAGGCGCGACGGTCGATCTCGTCACCCAGGCGGTCGCCACGGCGAAGACCGGCACCGTCGCGACGCAAACGGTCGAAACAAACAAGGCAATCGGCATCCGCGTCGTCGCGCCCGATTCACGCAATCTCACCACCGCGGACCTCGAGGCGACCCCGATTCGCGCACCCGATGGGCACATGTTCCCATTGAGCCGCGTCGCCTCCATCATTCCGATCAGCGGACAGCCGCAGATCGGCAGCGAGAACCTCCAGCCGATGGTGGCGGTGACCGGCCGGATCGAGGGCCGCGGTCTCGGCGCGGCGATCGCCGACGTGAAACAGGTGCTGGCGAAACCGGGCCTGCTCAGCGCTGGCGTCGGCTATACGCTCGGCGGCCTTTACCAGCAGCAGCAGATCGCTTTCTATGGGCTGGCGCAGGTCTTCGTCGCGGCGCTGATCGCCGAACTCGTCCTGCTGCTCTTCCTCTACGAGCGATTCTGGCTGCCTATCATCATTCTCGGCTGTTCGCTGCTCTCGACGACCGCCGTCTTTACCGGCCTCTGGCTCTCCGGCGTTGATCTCAACATCACGGCTTTGATGGGCATGACAATGGTGATCGGCATCAGCACCGAGATGGCGATTTTCTACGTCTCCGAATATGCCGAGCTGGCGCATGCCATGCCGCTGCGGCAAGCCTTGCGCGAGGCGAGCAGGAACCGGTTACGCCCAATCACTATGACGACGCTCGCCGCGCTCCTGACCCTCGCGCCCCTCGCGCTGGCGATCGGACAAGGCTCGGCGATCCAGCAGCCGCTCGCGATTGCGATCATTTCCGGCCTGCTGCTGCAATTCCCGCTGGTTCTATTGATCATGCCGGCTCTTATCGGGCTGACCTTGCCAAAGACCTCTCCGGAGTCGGAACAGAATATGGCGTAGGGCGATGGACGATTATGGCGCCTCTCGGCCGCGCCGGCCGCCGCTTCTTCAGATCACAACTTTTTCAGCGAAGAACATGCGCCGGTTCTACCGGCTCGACGTGCAGCCCGATCTATTCGGGCAATGGTGCTTTATCCGCGAGTGGGGACGCATCGGCCGCGCCGGACAAGTGCGCATGTCAGCCGCAAGGTCCGCGCCCTTATCTGGATACGGGAATTTCTCAAAGCGCCCGACATTCCCCCGAAAATGCTGGCCCGCGAGCGGAACCTCACCAAATACAGCCACGGGGATATTGTTGACGACATCGGTTTGGCCGAGACGGTTTTGACCATGCTGAAATTGCGGGACGACCCGCACGGCCGGGAAATGGCCTCCTATCTGCAATGGCTTTTGTTGAAGACCGAGACGCGGGAGCGGAGGGGATCACTGGGCCGCTTCGTCATTAGATTTCCTCGCATAACATTGCGCGCGATTGTCGAAGAAGGTTCGAGATGAAGCGGCGCTCGTTCACGGCCTCCTTCGCGAGGCTATTGCGCGGGTTAAGAATCGCTTTTTCTAATACTTTCTACTTCAAGCAGCTCGCGGGCGGCAGGACCGCGTTGGCGTTTTGCGTCGATGTCGCGGCCAGCATGGCACTTGTAGACCGGTTTATCGCGGCCGGGATACCTGCCCGCCATATGGACGCGAGCGCACGCCACGCGCGGGGGCCGGGAGGCGGCTATCGCGGCCCTGGCGGCAGGGGAAATCAGGGTCTTGCGAATTGCGAAATTTTTACAGAAGGTTTCGATCTTCCTTTAATCGACGCTATTATTCTCATGCGCCCGACGCACAGTCTTTCCCTTTATTTGCAAATGGTCGGCCGATCGATGCGGCCGGACGGAAACATTGTCCACATTCTCGACCATGTCGCGCTTGTTTACGAGCATGGCCTGCCCGATATCGAGCACGAATGGAAGCTTGATGGCGCGTCACCCGCGCGCGCCGGCAAGGATAAGGACGCGCCGTTACGCCGTTGCCCGTCTTGCGGCTGCATCAATGTGATGAGCAAGACATGTCCTAACTGCGCTTATGAATATCCCGTTGTCGATCGCAGCGTCATGATTGCCGATGGAACTTTGATCCTCATCAAAGAGACGGCGTTCGCGGGGCGGCGTGAGCCTGTTTCGCGACCAACCGGGCCAGTGCCGGAAGGCATGATGACGATTGAGCAGTACGCCGAGCATGCCGGAATCAGCGCGCATAGTGTACGTAATCCTTTAAGGCAAGGCATGCCGGGAGGGCGAATTCATGTTCCTTGACCCTGCAATCTGCGACGCGTGGCGAATACTCCAGAGTTTAAGGCAAGGTCGTCGGAGCGTATGCGCAAGTTAAACGAAGATCCCGGGATCAGAGCGAAGAATGCAGAGGGGTTGCGCGCCTATCACGCCAAGCGCCGCGCCGCCAAGGAGGCCAAAGAACGGGCGTCCCCGGATAGAAAGCGCTTGACATCTGTCCGCCGCTAAGTCCGCCCCGGTCGAGCGAGGCGCTTTCCCCCTACCGCGAGCGACAAGAGCGAGCGACGAGCGCCTTAGGGCCAGTGTCCAGTGCCAGCGTCCAGAGAAAAGCAGGCCTCGACCACATAAAGCCCCGCTAGCCGGGGTTTTTTGTTGTCCCGGCGCCGCCAATCAACGCCTTTGAAAGCCCCTCGGTAAGCCCTAAAGGCGGGTTTTCCGAAAAGTTTCCCGCGGGAAACTTTTCGAGAAACCATAGGAATTCTCTAGGAGCCGCACGCCACGACAGGCATTTGTCCTTGAACACGCTGGATGTTTGCCGCATATTGGATAAGGAGCATATTCCCGCCATGTCATTAATGTTAGGCCGCCTGTACTCCGCGCTGATTGAAGCCAACGTTTCCGAGAACAAGGCTCGCGAGGCCTCGGAAGAGGTCGCCGGATTTGAGAACCGGCTGGCCAATGTCGAGTCCAGGCTCACTCTTCTAACGTGGATGGTAGGGTCCAACATCGCATTGATGATGGCCGGTTTCGGGATCGTTCTGAAGGCCATACACTGACTTAGCAGTGCCTGCCTGTCTTCCTCAGCAGCGCGCCTAATTCGCACAATATGACAATCGCCATCGGCTCGGCTTCCGGCGCGATCTCGTGTCATGAACGCAAAGCGTCCGCAAGGCGCTATCATACACTTAGCATGGCCACGGTTCCGTTGTTCCGTTCCGCTATACTGTTTAGCCACTGGTTCCGCCCACCGTAACAACATAGGCTTAAGCGGAAACAATCAACGTTTACAATTAGATATGAGGATAATGCCCAGCTCATGTTGTTCCGCTTGGTCTTAGGTATTCACAGACTGAAGCTTTAGTTTGTTTTCCGCCTCGATTTTTTCGACCTCCTCGACCATTTTTAGCCACTGTGCAACGTCCTCGTGCAGTTCTCCGGCGTCTTCAACTCTGCCGTCGGGCAGGACGGTGGCCATCGGACTAGAGATATTGCCCTCCAGTCCGACGGCTATTGGCTCGACGTCGTCGTTATAAATTCGCCAGGCGACGACGGGGTACAACTCTGCGCACCATCCTGTTTCATCTTTTATAGCGATTGCTTTATTGAACCCAGGCGTTGCCGCCACGACGGGGCAAAATGCATCTATGATTCGCGATTCGGTTCCATATGCGATGACGGGTTCGCCACCTCCTTTCATGTAAAGACGCGTTTCCCATCCGCCGCTTGTTGCCTTTTTGCTGGTGCCAATTTTCTCGACGCAATCTGAATTGACGTATCCCGATCTTGTAAAAATCATCATTTTAAGGCCTCCTTGCCTTTTGGCGTGACGCGCCATTTGCCGAGTCATTCTTCCACAAACTTAAGTTTTTTGAGGGCGTTTAGCTGTCCATTTACGCGGCCTTTGGATTTTCCGATGGCCATGCCCCAATCGGCTTGCGTCCCGGCCGGGTCCGCAATCATTGCTTCCAGCAATGCGCGGCTTGTGTCGGCATTGCTCTTTTCGCGCGCCTCAGCTGAGTCCGCGTCGGATGGTCTCATGACGGGGGTTTCGAATTGGTTACCTTTGGCGTCGACGATGTCGGGGCTGCAAACCCCTTCAAATCGGAAAGTCTTTGGCTCGAAGTCTGGCCCTCGCAATTTCCCTTGCCAGTGCAGCGTTACAATTCCGGTTGACGGGCTCTTCCATAGGGTTAGGCCGCCGTCTGCTTCGTTGATGACGGCGCCCTGTTCGCTCGCGGCGGCGATGGCGCCATCTAGAGCGCCGGACATTCAGGTTGAATCGAAGGGATTCCGGTTAGGCGGGTTTTGTGATTCACTTCCGCAAGGAGGTGATTTGCGATGCCGAAAGCCTATTCGCTCGAT
>VDMG01000062.1 GCA_006514895.1 Beijerinckiaceae bacterium | reverse complement strand
ACGCATGGCCCGTGCGTGACCGCGTCAATCCATCACGCCAAAGTCAACCGCAATCGGGGCGCAACTGACGTTAGACGCAAGCACTCTCCTTCTCCATCTATCACCGCACCATCACGTCCTTATTCCGGCCATTTGGCACCGTTCGTCGGCTCATGGCTGCAAGTGCGAGGCACTCCTCCTCTTCGTTGCGGTCGCATGCGATGCAGCCGCCTCCTCCGTCGCTTTGGCCTCCGTCACAAGGCCGCGATTGGCGCGGCCGATAACGATGGAGGAAACTATGCGAGTGCTTACGATAACTGAACTGATGCGCCTGTCGCGGATTGAGCTTTGCGATTTGCTGGCGCGTATCACAACTGTCCTGCGGAATTTTCCGGTAGGATCGGTCGAGCAAAATAACGCTATCACCAACCTGCGCAACATCACCCGTATTTTGATGCAGCGTGACCTGTCTCTGGGATAGCGCGCAACAAAGCCGCGCATGCGTCGCATGCGCGGCTTTCGTCGTGACGAATGACGGCGCGCGGCTCATCGCCACACAATCGAAGTTAGAGCGCACGTCCGACCTGTTAGCGTGCGCAATAATCTCCCTCTTTTGACCTAGTGTTTGTATGATATGAGTGGTGCGGGCGGCCGGAGTCGAACCGGCACAGGCCTTTCGGCCCTACGGATTTTCGTACCATCTACGGCTTTCGCCGCCTCGCCTGGGCGCGTGCGCGCTTCGGCTCGTTTGTGGTCTGGACTATCCCTTCACCGTAGCGTTCGCCGCACTCTGGCGTTCGCCTTAGGTGCTGCCCGTCTAGTCTCTACACCTTCCCGCGTTCGCGGGCTTGGCTCGGGATTGCCACGTGAGAGGTTCCCCCGAATTTGAGCAGTTCTGCATCTTCGGTTTCCCAAAGCGCACTCAAGTTGTCTAAGTCCGTTGCGTCTACCAGTTTCGCCACGCCCGCATCGACTCTGAACGTATAGCGCCGACATGGGCATCGGCCAATCAAAAACGGCAAAGCCAACAAAAACCTACTCTTCGTCGCGTCTGGTGGTTCTGACCTTGGACTTCCGCACGTTAATAGCTGCGGCGTCCAGAGTATTCTTGAGGTGTGAGGCGTAGTATTTTTCGATCATTTCGACGCTGGTGCGACAATTCTTGGCAATCTGGCCTCCATCAGCCGCAGACAGATGTAGGTGTGCCGCAGACTGTAGGCTGTGCGCTGGTTGCCATCGCGGTCAACTTTTAAGCCTTCTTCTTCAAGAATATTGTTGAACAGTTCTCGCTGCGGCTTCGGAAACAGAAGATCCGTCGACTGGGGATTATTCCTTCTTTTTAGGCGGCGGAATGGATGCTCCGCTCCGGGCATACTCTTGCAGAAACCAACGCCGCGTTTTCCGCGAACTTCGATCTCAAGAATTGTTTCGCCGGTGGCTTCATCCTTGACGATATTCACATCGCGGTATTCGAGGCGCTTGGCCTCGTCGGGCCGAAGCCCGGTGTTGCCAATGAACAGGACGAAGTCGTGAAGTTGTTCGGACTCCCAGGTAAATCGCTTTTTCTTGGGATTCTGCGCGCGCCGCCGTGTCGCTTCGTAAAGTTTCTTGTACTCCTCCGGGGAGAACCATCCGCGATGTGAGATTTTGCCCGATGCCCTGTATGGCGCAGATAGGTCAGGAAGGAAGGGCAGCCATCCGTGCCGATTGGCACATTTGAGAACCTGCCTCAGCGCAACGATCTCCTGATGCATGCTGCTCCGAGCAGGCGGCTTCCCGTTCGGATCACTTTTGGTTTTTCGCCCGTTCTTTGCGCGATGGATGCGATAATCCTGCACCAAGCCAGGGGTGATTTCCGTAAGAACCTTGTCTCCGAAATAAGGAAGCAGATGGAGCGTCAGCCGCTCTTTCTGACTTTGGACATAGCGGGGATTTCGCTCACCCCTCGTGAGCACTTCATATTCGTTGAGAAACGCCTCCGCTGCCTTCTTGAAGGTCGGTCCCGATTTCAGTTCGCCTGCGCGAGACTTGCCTCTGAGTTCAAGATACCAGTCCTCCGCGATGTCCTTCGCGTGTGTGAGGCTTTCTTCCTTCGTGGTCTTGCGCCGGTTCTTGCCGGCGAGGTACGTGGAACACTGCCAATGGCGACTATTCTCGCGTTTGTAGAGGTGGAGCTTGCCTCCCATAAGTTCATGGTGTTCCGCCATATTGAAATTCCATCAGAAACGGTTATAAAAGGCTGAATTTGTGTAAGACATGTGTAAGGCTATCGCAAAATGACTATTATACTCAACTACGTGAAATCTAAAGGGTATTGTCACTATTAGATTTAAAATTCTGATTTTAAGTCCCTTGCGTCTACCTGTTTCGCCACGTCCGCTTGCCTCCAGGCTTTAACGGTGCGTGCAACCGCAGACAAGGGGTGCGCGCCCCGGTTTAAGATTTGTCATGGCGCTTTCCTGGATGCCTTCAAACAATGAGCCAAAACGCTGGAGTAAAACGGGCATGATTTGGACGCCGCAGCAGGAGGCGGCCCTGAAATCCATCGCCGCGTGGTTGAAACGCGGCGAACCGCAATTGTTCCGTCTCTTCGGTTATGCCGGCACCGGCAAGACCACGCTCGCCAAGAAAATCGCCGAAGATACCGATGGCGGTGTCGTCTTCGCGGCTTTTACGGGCAAGGCCGCGCTCGTCATGCGTTCCAAGGGATGCGAGGACGCGCGGACGATCCACAGTCTGATCTACCGGGCGCGCGAGACCGATACGGAGGAACCTTCCTTCGTTCTCAACGAAGACAGCACTGTTACCAAATCCAGCCTTGTCATCGTCGATGAATGTTCGATGGTCGATGCGGACCTCGGCCGCGACCTTTTGTCGTTCGGCAAACCGGTGCTGGTCCTTGGCGACCCGGCCCAATTGCCTCCGGTCAAGGGCGGCGGCTTTTTCACCGAAGGCGCGCCCGATGTGATGCTGACCGAGGTGCACCGGCAAGCGGCGGATAATCCGATCATCAAAATGTCGATGCTGGTCCGCGAAGGCGGGAAGCTTGCCCTCGGCGTTTATGGCGAGAGCCTCGTCATCGAGCGCAGCGGCATCGATTCCGGCGCGGTGACCGCAGCCGACCAGCTGCTCGTCGGCCTTAACCGCACACGCCGCTCCTACAACAAAAGGATGCGCGAACTCTTCGGCCACGACGATGTTTTCCCGCAACCCGGTGACAAGCTGGTCTGCCTCAGGAACGACAAGAAGAAGGGTCTCTTGAATGGCGGGATCTGGCTTGTCAAAACCACCGCGCGGACGCGCAAGAAGAAGCTCGCGCTGAACGTCGTGCCTGAGGATGATCCGGCCCGCAGGCCGCTGCGCATCGGCGTTCTGCCGGAGTTCTTTCAAGGTCTCGAGGAAAGTCTAAGCCCAAAAATCCGCAAGGAGTCGGATGAATTCGATTATGGCTATGCGTTGACCGTGCATAAGGCGCAAGGGTCGCAATGGAACACAGTGGTCTTGTTCGACGAAAGCTTCGCGTTTCGCGAACATCGCAACCGCTGGCTCTATACCGGCATTACCCGCGCCGCTGAGCGGCTGACGATTGTCGTATGACATGCGTATGTGACAGACTTATATGATGTTCTTGTATGATGTTCTTGGCACGCCCACGCGGCGCCTGTTTTTGGCGGCCGTAGCCTCGTCAACGCTCGCGCGGGCGGGCACTGCCGCGCGGCCGGTCGTGGTCGGCTCAAAGCTCGATCTCGAAGGCGGACTCCTTGGCGAAATGATGCTGCTCGCTCTTGGCCAAGCCAAAATCGCGGCGGAAAATCGGTTGCGGATCGGGCCGACTTCGATTCTGCGGTCGGCGCTTTTGTCCGGCGCCGTCGACCTTTGCCCGGAATATACCGGCAATGCCGCTTTTTTCTTTCATGAAGACGGCGATCCTCTCTGGAAAGACGGAGCGGCCGGATATGCCCGCGCGAAAAAGCTCGATTATGAGAAAAATCATCTTGTTTGGCTTGCCTCGGCGCCTGCCGACAATAGCTGGGTGATCGCGGTCCCGGAATTCTTGGCACTGGAACAAAATCTTCGCACCATGGAAGATTTCGCCCGCTTTGTGCGGGACGGCAATAAGGTGAGGCTCGCCGCTTCGGCGGAATTCGTAGAAAGTGCCGCTGGCCTTCCCGCCTTCGAGGCGAGCTATGGCTTCCGGCTTGATGCTCGCCAGCTGCTCGTTCTCCCGGGCGGGGAAACCTCGGCCACGATGAAAGCGGCGGCGGACGGAATTTCGGGCGTCAATGCCGCGATGGCCTATGCCACCGACGGTGCGCTCAAGGCCCTTGCCCTTCACGCTCTCGAAGATACGCGCCATGCCGAGCCGGTCTATGCGCCAGCCCCCGTAATCCGGGAAGCAATCCTTGCGAGCTACCCGGAAATTGGCGGTATTCTAAAGCCTGTTTTCGCGAAACTCGATCTTGCGAGCCTGCGCGATTTGAACGAAAAAGTCGCGGTCGAAGGCGAGGATCCTGGCGCCGTCGCACGGGAATTTTTCCGCGCGCAAGGGCTCCTTCAATAGGCATAAAGTCAAGACCATGATCGCCTTTAGTCGCTCATGGTCTTTATCTCTTTGATTTCTGGCATGATCTTATCCAAAAAGTCTGCAACTTTTTGGGGTCATGCTCTTGCCTTCTGGTTCGAACGCAAAATGGCCCCGATGCCGAAAGTGCACGACCGCGTTCTTCTCACTTTCTCTTGTCTCGGCTTTGCCGGGGTTGTTTTTGGCGGCTTCTTGCATCTTGCACGAACCGGCTGGCCAAGGGCGTGGCATACTCGATATTTCAAGCGCCGGCCTATGAGGCCACGGCTGTGATGACCGGGCTTTGCGGATTGGCGTTGCTGAGTTTTGTCAGACGGCCAAAACTCCGGTCCTTCGCCACGATCCTGGCGGCGGCGTTGATTCTTTGGGGAAGCCTGGCGGGTGCCGGCCACTTCGCGGCGCTTCTCATGCAGGAAAGCCCGCCCACCGCGCGCGCGTCGCTTGGTCCGGCGTTCTGGACCTTGGCTGTCGCGATCCTCGCGATCGCCGATGCCATGCAAAGAGGAAACTTCGTTATTCCCGCCCGCGTCTGCATTGGGGCCGCATTTTGCGCGGGCTTCTTTCTGATGGCCGCGGCGGGCGATTTCGACGATCTGTCGCTCGCCAAAGAATTTTCGAATAACCGGGGCATCTTTGTGACCGAGCTCTTGCGCCATCTCGGGCTCGTCTGCGCGGCGACTTTCTTTGCTCTGCTGATTGGAGTGCCGCTCACGATGCTTGTTTTGCGCAAGACGGCCGTGGCGGGTTTTGTCTTCGCGAGCCTTGGCATATTGCAAACGATTCCTTCGATCGCGCTCTTCGGCGTTTTGATTGCGCCGATGTCGAAATTGAGCGAGCAGCTGCCTTTTCTACGCGATCTCGGGATCAATGGAACCGGCCCGGCGCCCGCGATTATTGCGTTGACGCTTTATTCGCTGCTGCCCCTTGTGCGCGGCTTTTATACGGGATTGAGCGAAGTCGCCAGGGAGGTCAAGGACGCGGCCACCGCCATAGGGTTTGGCGCACGCCAAATGTTCATTGAGGTCGAATTGCCGCTCGCTATGCCGGCGCTCCTTTCCGGGTTGCGGGTCGTCACGATCCAGGCGATCGGCTTGGCAAGCGTCGCCGCCTTGATTGGCGCGGGAGGGCTTGGCACATTTATCTTTCAAGGCATTGGACAATATGCGCTCGATCTTGTCCTGGTGGGCGCACTCCCTGTCATCCTGCTGGCGCTTTTGGCGAATTTTTTCTTTGAAATGCTGCTTGGCCTCGCGCGGAGAAAGCTGTGATCGAGCTGCGCAATGTCTCGAAAAGTTTTGGCGCTACCCCGGCAGTTGCCGATTTTTCGCTCAAGATCGAGAACGGCGCCTTTTTCGTCCTTGCGGGTCCCTCTGGCTGCGGCAAGTCGACGGTTCTGCGCATGATCAATGCGATGATTGTCCCTGGCAAAGGGCAAATCGAAGTCGATGGCCAAGACATTCGCGCAATGGAGCCCGAAAAACTCCGGCGCAGCATCGGCTATGTGATCCAATCGGCCGGCCTTTTTCCGCATTGGACGGCGGCCGATAACGTTCTGGCGGTGCCCCGCCTCCTCAAATGGAGCCCGTCGAGATGCGCCGCGCGGCTCGACGCGCTCGTCGCTTTGTTACGGATCGATCCGGCCCTTCTCGACCGCTACCCGAGGCAATTGTCCGGCGGTCAACAGCAACGCATCGGCGTTGCGCGCGCGCTCGCCGCCGATCCGGATATCGTCCTGATGGACGAGCCCTTCGCGGCACTCGATCCGGTGAGCCGCGCGGAGTTGCAAGACGAACTTCGCGGTATTCACGCCCGCAGCGGCAAGACGATCGTCTTCGTCACGCATGACATGGACGAAGCCTTGCGGCTCGCGACCGGCATGGCGGTGATGAACGGCGGCCGGCTTATCCAGACAGGCAGCCCTGCTTCGATTCTCTTGGCGCCGGTGGATGATTTCGTGCGCGATTTTTTAGGGGGTGAATCCTTGCAGCTCCGGCTTCTCGACCTCGTGCCGGTCGAGAAGCTTATGAAGCCCGGCAAGACGAAGGCAACCGAAACGATTGCCGCTGGAGCCAGTCTCAAAAATGCTCTGAACCTGATGCTGGCCCGCCGCCGTTCTTTTCTTGGCGTCGAGGACGCGAGCGGGAAGAGGCTCGGCGAAATCCACTTGAACGACATTGTCGCGAGGCGCGATGCGAACTGATCGCCGATCGCTGATCGCCGCCATGATCCGTTTGGCACGCCGGCCGGGGCTCTGGCTTATGGTTTTGTTGATCGCCGTCATCTTCCTTATGCCAGCCGCCGGGCCGCTCATGCGCTGGCTTTTTCCAGGCGTTCCGCGTCCGGTTTACACGCGCGCGAGCTTTTTCGAACTCACGCTCGCCCATGCGGAGCTTGTCGCGATTTCAAGCCTTGCCGCCGCCGTGATCGGGATTGGTTTTGGGATTTTTGTCACGCGCGAAAGCGGCCGCGAATTCGCCCCGATGGCCGGTGCGATTGCGGCCACGGGACAGACTTTTCCGCCGGTCGCGGTGCTCGCGCTGACAATTCCCGTACTGGGCTACGGTGCCGCCCCGGCAATCGCGGCGCTTTGTCTTTATGCCATTTTTCCAATCATCGCGGCGACGATAACGGGCATTGAGTCCGTGCCTGCACCGACCCGCGACGCGGCGATGGGCATGGGCTTCGCGCCACGGGATATCCTATGGCGTATTGAGCTGCCGCTCGCGTTTCCTTTCATTCTCGCTGGTCTTCGCAACGCGGTCATCATCAATATCGGAACGGCGGCGATCGGATCCGCCGCTGGCGCTTTATCGCTCGGCTCGCCCATCATCGAGGGCCTTTCCGCCTCGAATCCGGCGTATGTCTTGGAAGGCGCGGTTATCGTCGCGCTGCTCGCTGTGGCGGCGGATCGTTGTTTTGCCTGGCTCGAGGATCTTTCGCGGCACGGCGGGCTGGAGCAGCCGGGATAATCAAGCCGTCTTGTCCGGCCATCGGCACAAGTCGGAAATGAGGCAGCGCTCGCATTCCGGACGGCGGGCCTTGCAGATATAGCGGCCGTGCAAAATCAGCCAATGGTGCGCATGATGCTTGAACGCGCCGGGAATGATTTGCTCAAGCCCGCGTTCGACTTCGAGCGGCGTCTTGCCGGGCGCCAGCGGAATGCGGTTGGAGATGCGGAAAATATGCGTATCGACGGCGATCACGGGCACGCCGAAAGCAATATTCAAGACCACATTGGCACTCTTGCGGCCAACGCCGGGAAGCGTTTCGAGCGCCTCGCGGCTTCGCGGAACCTCGCCGCCAAAATCCTTGATGAGTCGCTCTGACAAAGCGATTACGTTCCTTGCCTTGGTGCGGTAAAGACCGATCGTCTTGATCATGCCGCGGAGCTTTTCCTCGCCGAGCGCCAGCATTTTTTCCGGGCTGCCGGCAATCGTGAAAAGCGCACGCGTGGCCTTGTTGACGCCCATATCGGTCGCCTGCGCCGAGAGCACGACCGCGACGAGAAGGGTGAACGGATTTACGTAGTCGAGTTCGCCTTTTGGATGCGGATCGGCGGCCTCGAAGCGGCGGAAAATTTCGGTGACCGTCGCCGGGTCGGGCTTTGTTTGCCGTGTGCCTCGCGGCTTCGAGGAGCGTCCTCCCGTTGTTTTGGGCATCGCCGCCGCCGCCACTTCGGGCGATAAGGCGATCGCCGCCGGAATTTTTGCCGGTTGTTTTTTTTTCGGCGTGTTTCCTTTGCCCATTCGCGCGTTATAAAATTCGAAAGCAAGCAAGGCTAGAGCGCTTTCCGGTCACGTGGAGTAGCTCGTTCGAGGAAAACCAATGACCAGCGATACCATGGGCGCGGGGCCGGAAAATTCGCGGCTCTTCTCGGCGCGGCTGAAACCATATCGATCCCTGAACCGGCGCAATTTTTGCGTGCTAATGGGGATTTTTACTGGCGCCAGCATTTTTTCGACCCTGCCTTTCGTTCTGTTAGGCGCTTGGCCGGTCGCCGGTTTCATGGGGATCGACGTTGCGATTTTCTATTTCGCATTCCGTGCCAGTTTCCGTGCCGCGCGCGCCTACGAAGATGTGGAGGTCACTTTTTTCGAGCTCAAGCTCGACAAGGTCAGCGCCAAGGGGGAGCGCGCCGAATGGCGCTTCAATCCAGCTTTCGTGCGGCTTGAGCGGGAGCATCACGAAGAATTCGGCACGCAGCGGCTGGCCCTTGTGTCGCGAGGCAAGGCCGTGGAAATCGCGGCTTTCCTCGGGCCAGCGGACAAGGCGGATCTCGCCACGGATCTCTCCCAGGCGTTGGCCAAGGCCCGGCGAGGCCCGAGGTTTTCTTGACTTCCCAGGAGGGCCGCCGCGCCTCTCCCCTTGCTGGCGAAGGGCTATCCGGAAACCGGGCCAGCAACATCGGAAAGACACTATCTGCGAGAAAATGCTTCTTCCGGTCCGCCTTCCTCCCGCGGACAGCTCCGGCCGCCCTTGGGGGAAGGGCGGCCGGTCCGGAAAGTGGTCCGCGCCTTGTGGATTGCGCTTACTAGTAATAGCTGGAAATGCTTCCCAGCTGCTTCCCCGCTGCTTCCCCCGGTGCGCACAAAGACGCTTATGAAGCCCTTTTCCGCGCGCTTGCGGAGCTTGAGCATACGAGGGCGATCCCCTGCATGGCGGCCGATGCGCTCCGGCTCATCGCCCTGACGGGAGCGCGGCGCGGTGAGATCGTCGGCTTGCGCTGGTCCAATGTCGACCTCGGCAACGGCAGGCTCATTTTTCAGGCGGCGCAGCACAAGACCGGCCGCGCCACCGGCAAGCCAAAGATCGTTCCCTTGCCGTCGAAGGCGATGGAGCTCCTTAGCTGCTTGTCGCCGGGCGAGCCTGACGAGCTTGTGATCCGTTCGGCCAAGGAC
>VDMG01000155.1 GCA_006514895.1 Beijerinckiaceae bacterium | reverse complement strand
GAATCCAGTCCGCCGTCCTTCTCGAGGCTGTCGCGCGCCCGTGCCCGGAACTGGTCGAGGTTCCCGCCGGACTTGGCCACGCCGATGACTGGCACTTCGAGGTGGCCACGTTTCAACATCGCCTGCAGCGACGGGAAGATCTTCTTGTGGGCCAGATCGCCCGTCGCGCCGAAGAAGATCAGGGCGTCGGAGTGGGAATCGCTCATCATACCCTCGTTGCGCGTGCACACTTGCGCGCTGCTTCCTAGGCGGTGTATTTTTCCAAATGTCCGCCGAACTCGTAGCGCATCGCCGACAGCAGCTTGTCCTGAAAATCCGCGTCGCCGCGTGAGCTAAAACGCTCGTAGAGCGCGGTGGAGAGAACGGGCACCGGCACGGCCTCGTCGATAGCGGCTTTGATCGTCCACCGCCCTTCACCCGAGTCCGAGACCTTGCCCGCGAATCCCGAGAGAGCGGGATCTTTGACCAAGGCGGCGGCCGAAAGGTCCAGCAGCCACGAGGCGATCACGCTGCCGCGCCGCCAAACTTCCGCGATGTCACGCAGATTGAGGTCGTACCGGTAGTGCTCGGGGTCGCCCAGTGGCGTCGTTTCCGCGTCGACCGCGTGCTGCTGCTTGCCCACATTGGCATTGCGCAAAATGCTCAGACCTTCGGCGTAGGCGGCCATGAGGCCGTACTCGATACCGTTGTGGACCATCTTGACGAAGTGACCGGCACCGTTCGTACCGCAGTGCAGGTAACCGAGTTCGGAGGTGCCGCCGATCTTCTCGCGTCCCGCGGTGCGCGCAATGTCGCCCGCACCCGGCGCCAGCGTCTTGAAGATCGGATTGAGGCGCTTTACCGCCTGATCCGGCCCGCCGATCATCATGCAGTAACCGCGCTCCAGGCCCCAAACACCGCCGCTGGTTCCTACGTCCACGTAGCTGATCTGCTTCGACGCGAGTTCCTTTGCGCGCCGGATGTCGTCCACGTAGTACGAATTGCCACCGTCGATGAGGATGTCACCGCTCTCGAGATGGGGCACGAGGTCAGCAATCGTTTTGTCCACGACCGCCGCCGGAACCATCAACCAGACCGCCCGCGGCTTCTCCAGCTTCTTCACCAGGTCCGCAAGCGCAGAGGTCCCGACTGCCTTCTCCTTGATCAACTCCTTCACCGCCTTCGGCGACATATCGAAGACCACGCACTGATGGCCTCCCTTGAGAAGCCGCCGCACCATGTTGGCACCCATCCTGCCAAGTCCGATCATTCCGAGCTGCATGATACGTTGCTCCCTTTGTATCAATTACTCATCGCACTGCGGCTTGCAGCCGCGTATGGCGGCGGATACCGCTTCGCTGCCGCCAAAAATCGCCGATCCGGCCACGAGAACGTTGGCGCCTGCAGCAACTGCCAGCCGAGCAGTCGTTGCATCGATGCCTCCGTCCACCTCCAGGTCGCATCCGGGCTTGATCTGGTCGATCTTCTGGCGGACACGTTGTCCTCGCCCCGACCCAGGATGATGCAGCCGATTTTGTCGCGGCCGTTCCGGCGCGCGGCGGCCACGATCTTCTCGCAGTCTTCGCGGCGGTCGAGCCCCTCGATCTTCCAAACGTCCGGATCGACCCTGCATCCTGCATCTGCTGGATGGCCTGGACCATCAGCCGAGGCCGAAACTCCAGGTCGTAGGTCTTCTTGTCCCCCATGACCCGTTCCAGCTGCGCCTTTTCCGGCAGCACGAGTAGCTCGAACGCGAACCGGCTGCGACTCTTGCCGTGCATGTATTCGGACAGGCGCTTCAGGCGCGCCGACTGCCGCCGGTTCAGGGCCTGATCGCCTTCCGGATTGTAGCGCACTACCACCCTGCAGAAGGTCGGCCTGAAGGCCTCGACGTGTTCGGCGAAGTCCTCGCCATACTCAAAGTCGAATTCCTCCTGCCCGCTTTTCTCAGCGGGGCACGCGGTCGCGTAGCCCTGCGCTGCCGCGTCGTGAAGGATGGCGGCACCGAACTGCTCCTCCACCAGGATGCCGGCCTTGTCCTTGAGCACGCCGGCCGCGATGGTGGCCTTGAATCCGTCGTAGATCGCCTGCTTGGCGGCAGCGATTTCCGCCGTCTGCGCCGCGGTGAGCGTCCCCTCCCAGTCGAACATCGTCGTCTGGAACGTACCACGGTGGTCGAAGGGCAGGATGTACAGTTGCTTATCGAATCCGAGCGTCATCACGAGCTTCCCTTGAGTTTGCGGTAGCGACGGATCAGATTGTTCGTCGAACTGTCATGGCCGAGCTTGGACTCGGCCTTGCTCACCAGCTCGGGGATGATGCGCTGGGCCAATACCTTGCCGAGTTCGACGCCCCACTGGTCGAACGAATCGATGTGCCAGATGACGCCCTGGGTGAAGACGTTATGCTCGTACAGTGCGACCAGCTTGCCCAGCGCTGTCGGCGTCAACCGGTCCATCAGAATGGTATTCGACGGTCGGTTGCCTTCGAACAACCGGTGAGGCACGAGCCAATCCGGCGTGCCTTCGCTTTCCACTTGCTTGCGTGTTTTGCCGAAGGCCAGCGCCTCCGTCTGGGCGAAGACGTTCGCCAGGAGCATATCGTGTTGCCGGCCAAGCGGGTTGAGCGTGTGCCCGAAGGCGATGAAGTCACAAGGGATGAGGCGGGTCCCCTGATGGATCAATTGGTAGAAGGAGTGCTGGCCGTTGGTTCCCGGTTCGCCCCAGTAAATGGGGCCGGTCTGATCATTGACCTCGGTCCCGTCGAGCGTAACGTGCTTGCCGTTGCTCTCCATCGTCAACTGCTGGAGATAGGCTGGGAACCGTTTCAGGTACTGCTCGTAAGGCAATACCGCGACCGTCTGCGCTCCGAAGAAATCGTTGTACCAGACGGCCAACAGGCCCATGAGCACCGGCAGGTTGCGTTCGAACGGCGTGGTGCGGAAGTGCTCGTCCATCTGGTGGAAGCCGTCCAACAGAGCGCGGAAGTTATCCGGGCCGATGGCACACATGGTCGACAGGCCGATCGCCGAGTCCATGGAGTAGCGCCCGCCGACCCAGTCCCAGAACTCGAACATGTTGGCCGTATCGATGCCGAATTCGGAGACTTTCGCGGCATTCGTTGAGACCGCGACGAAATGCTTGGCCACGGCCTTGGCATCACCGCCGAGTCCCTGGAGCGACCAGTCGCGCGCGCTTTGAGCGTTGGTCATCGTCTCCAGCGTCGTGAAGGTCTTCGAGGAGACGATGAAAAGCGTTTCCGCCGGATCGAGATCGCGCGTCGCCTCCACGAAATCGGTGCCATCGACGTTGGAAACGAAGCGGAACGTCATGGCGCGGTCGCTGTAATGTTTCAGCGCCTCGTACGCCATCACGGGCCCGAGGTCGGAGCCGCCGATGCCGATGTTGATGACGTTGCGTATGCGCTTGCCCGTATGACCCTTCCATTGGCCACTGCGCACACGGTTGGAGAAGTCGGCCATCTTGTCGAGCACGGCATGAACCTGGGGCACGACGTTCTTGCCGTCTACGACGACGGATGCTCCTCTCGGCGCGCGTAGCGCCACGTGCAGGACGGCTCGATCTTCCGTGGTGTTGATCTTCTCACCCCGGAACATGGCGTCGATCCGCGTTCGCAGGCCGGATTCATCGGCGAGCTGAATGAGCAGCTTTAGCGATTCATCGTTGATGCGATTTTTTGAGTAATCCAGGTAGATGCCGGTAGCCTCCGCGGTCATCCGCTCACCGCGCTTGGGGTCATCCGCGAAGAGATTTCGCAGATGTAACTCGCGGACATTTTTATAGTGCTCTACGAGGGCCTTCCAAGCCGCGCGTTTGTTCGTCGATCGTTTGCTGAGTCGTTCTACGCGTGCTGCCATTTCCGTAGTCCTTTCGTCTCGGTCATCGCGCTCGGCTGGAGGAGCCTTCTGTGAAATGCACCATTCACTCCTTCTCATTAAGCCGCGTTCACGAGATGCGCGGCCTGTCGTCCGACTCCTGGCCGGCGTCGAGCGAAGCCACGGTGCGTTCTGCGCGCGTGGAATGTCGCTCATCGTCGCGGTCCATGGGCTCGATGATGCCATCCACATCATGCTGGAACCGAGGCCGGTTCCGAGGCCCAGGAAGAGCATCTTCCCGCCTTTGTAGCTTCCCAGGGCCTGCATGGCCGCATCGTTGACGACTTGCACGGGACACCCGAACGCGGCTTTGAAATCAATTCCGACCCACCCGCGTCCCAGGTTATGCGGTTCCGCGAGCGGCCGATTTTGGAGAACCGGTCCGGGATAGCCGATCGACACCACGTCATACTTCCAATCCCGGGTGATCTTCTTGACTTGGAAAACCATTCGTTTGGCTGTCATCGTCGGCCCAGACGGAAACTCCCGGCGTGCATCTTGCCCGGTGGCGAGAACCTTGACGTTGGTCCCGCCCACATCAACAACCAGCACTTTCTTGACGGAGCTATCCATTGCGAAATCGATTTGACTTTGTGAGCCAATGGCCCAGCCTCGGGGACGAGCAGCGACCCCGCGTTCACATATCTAACTGGCCTTCTTGAGCAAGGCGGATTTGGACGTGATCACCCCCATCAGTTCGTTCCAGGATTTGACGAACGACTTGGCTCCTTCATCTTGAAGCTGGGCCGACAGAGCATCGACGTCGATACCGGCCGTGGCGAACTGTGCTAACACTTCTTCGCAGTCGCCGCCGTCTGCTGGCAGCATCGCGCCGAGTTCGCCGTGATCGGCGAGGGCTTTCAAGGTGCCCTCGGGCATGGTGTTCACAGTCAAAGGCGCGGCGAGGGCTTTGATGTACAGGATGTCGGAAACCTTGGGGTCCTTGGTTCCGGTGCTGGCCCACAGGAGGCGTTGCGGGTGGGCCCCGGCATTGTAAGCGCGCTGCCAGCGGGGTGAGCTGAGCAAGGTGCGGCACGCCTTGTAGGTACGTTTAGCGATGGCGACGCCGAGCTGGTTGTTTAGCGGGTCAGGCACCTTGCCCACGACGGCGGCGTCCCAGCGGCTTATGAACACCGAGGCTACGGAGCCGACATCGGGCCTTAGCCCAGCATCGATGCGCCGTTCGATGCCTCGCAAGAACGCCTCGGCAGCCGCCAGGTAGTGCTCGCGGGAGAACAAAAGCGTGACGTTGACAGGCACGCCGGCAAAGATCGCCTCTTCAATGGCGGGCAGGCCTTCCTTGGTGCCGGGGATCTTGATCAGGAGATTGGGACGCCCCGCCCGGGCGTGCAGATCCTTGGCCACGGCGAGCGTGGTCTTGGTGTCATGCGCGAGCAACGGGGAGACTTCCAGCGAAACCCAACCATCCACGCCCGAGGTCCGGTCGTAGATCGACCGGAACAGGTCGGCGGCCTCAGTGATGTCCTCTAGCGCCAGTTGGAAGAACAGTTCCTCCCCCGACTTGCCATCCTTGAGTTTCTTGCGGATGGCGGCGTCATAGTCATTGCTGTTCTTGATCGCGTGGTCGAAGATTGTCGGGTTGGACGTCAGCCCGGTGACCGAAAGCTCGTCAATGTAGCGGCGCAGCGTGCCGCTGCTCAACAGGTTGCGTGTGATGTTGTCGAGCCAGAGGCTCTGGCCGAGGTCGTGGAGAGCTTGAGTCGCCTTCATGGTGTCACCTCCAAGCCCGCGTCAGGTTCCTGTTCGAGCGTGCTGAACCAATCGAGGAACCGATAGAGCAAGATTAACTCCCAACTTTCCGCCGATGGCCGCACGAGCGTCGCCGCCTGCGCGGTCTGCCCTGAACAGAAGGCCCGCTATGATGGCAAAGTCGTCCCAGTGGCCAACCACCGCCGAGATGATCGCAGCTGCTTCGATCATGTAGGCGATCGGCCCCGTGAAATGGCCGAGGAGTTCGGCCGCGAGGCTCCGTTCCTTTTCGACCAGGGCATTGGGGCCGTATCGAGCTAATCGTTGCGTCGCCTCGGCACTGCTCAGCCCGCGGTCCGGTTTCACCGCAAAATGCGCCAAGACCTGAGCGACCGGCATGTGCTCGAGGTCATCGGCGGCCGAACAGGCTCCGACCGCTCGTGACACGAATTGCTGATTTACCGCAGGCATGCGCAATCTTCGTCCCTGGATCGCCAGAGCGCAATTGCCCTTTGGTGCAATGCTGTGGGGCTCACGATCCCATCTTGGTCTGCGTTGTCGAGGAGAACCTTCACAGCAAAGTGGCGTTGTGTCAATTGGCTTTCAAAATTGCACGCCGAATAACAATCCGCTCGCGTCAGTGCTGGAAGGGTTACGGTATCTCTCGAAGAAAACCGCCTAATAAAACACCGTCGGTGCCTGAATCGCGCCAAAAGTTCTGCTACCCTCAGGCGCATAGAGCGGGATCCCTTACAGGCCAAATTGACGTCCCAACGCGATCAAGTAACTCGTCATCGAATGATGCGAACGATGAGGCCGCGGCGCACACTCCTCAGATCAGATGGTGAGTATTTCGGACCGAGATGGTGCCCGGTATTCGCGGACAGGTCGATACAGGTAAAAATATCTTCGATGGGGCCAAAATTTGAAATCCGCGCTTGGCTTATGATCAAGGGTATCTGAACAAAGGATTGGACCTCCAGCCCGGAGTACAGTGACATCAATCAACTTTTCGGTAAAATCATTGGTCATCGGCAATCCGGCGTACTGCGAGAAATCCCGCGCCGACAACGAACAGATGATCAATTTTGCTCATTCGATTGCCGTAGGTGACGCTCAATTGTCTTAGCAGCAGGCGGATCGCGATCAGGATGACGCGCCGCAGCTTCAGCCCGTATTTCTCTAGCCTCAATCCTCTGGTTCGTCACAGGTAGGTTCCGCGCTCGTCGCTCTCGAAATATCTCGTGCACAAGGGGAGCGTCGGATGGCGGCCCTGCACAAAGCTGCGCCGAACTAGCCAAGCCATTTCGAACTCCCTTGAGCCAACGGTGAGCTTGGTCCTGTCGATCGCAATACGGCCTACCGCAGCACGTGCGATGTTCAAGGAATTCGTAGCTGTGGGGTACAACTCCGAAGTCGGCCAGAGGAGTGGCCGAGATCGCGCTGGCCGACGCACCGAGATTTGGCTGCGTACACATCCCAGTGGCGAATGCGACTGCCAGTTCGGACCCGCACGTCGCCCAGATGCCATGCGAGAGGCGCGCCCGCGTCGATGGCCAGCACGCGGATGGTATTGATCGCCAGCATCGATATCGCTTTGACGTGCCATTTTTCTGCCTCGCTTCGGGTTGAAAGCTGAATCAGCTTTGGCTTATCTGGTCCCGGCCGCAAAGCACGGTGCCGGGGAGCGCCGAGCGGATCGCCACAAAGCTATGAGAACATCGAATGCACCAGTCAGTCCAGCGGTCATACCCGGCAGTCCAGGCGACAATGGCGATACGAATGCTTGGGCGATATGAATGCTTGCGGCAGCGCAAAAATTTTTAATTCAGCTCAACCGCAAAACCACCGAATTTTACCGCACTGCCGTTGTACGCCAAACGAGGCGGACTTGCCTCCCGCTGGCGTTCAGGCTGGATTTAGGGGGCTCTGGCGAACGGTCTTCGCCCGTAGACGACAGTATCTCAGAAGCCTATAATGAAGCGTGGAGGTAGGGATGATCTGAATTTTCCCGCGCGTATCTCGTTATTTTGCCACGTTATTTCGCAACATTGTTTATTGAGCGACATTGTTCGACTAAGCTCGCGTCCACTCAGGGGACGCAAGAAAACGTCTAGGTGGACCGAGCATGGTAACACTTGCCGAGGTACTGGGCGATGCCCAACGTAGGCGGACCGCGATCGGCCACTTCAACGTGTCCGATCTTGTTGCATTGAAGGCGGTGACGGATGCCGCGCGGGCATTGAAAGTGCCCGTACTGATCGGCACTTCCGAGGGCGAGCGCGACTTCATCGGTGTCCGCGAGGTTGTCGCCGTGGTCGCCAGCATGCGCGAGGAGCTCGACCATTCGATCTTTCTCAATGCCGATCACACCCATTCCTTGGAACATGCGGTCGAAGCGGCGAGAGCGGGCTACGATATGATCGGCTTCGATGCTTCCACCATGCCCTTGGAAAAGAACATCGAGCTTACCAGACAGGCCGTCGAGGCGGTCAAGTCGATCAATCCGCGGATCGTCGTCGAGGGCGAGTTGGGCTTCATCGGCAGCGGCTCGGAGATCCACGAGAGCGTGCCCGAGAGTTCGCGCCTTCTGACGAAGACCGATGACGCCAAGCGTTTTGTCGAAGCCACGCAGATTGACGTCCTGGCTCCCGCGGTCGGAAATATGCATGGGCTGCTCAAGAGCATGATCAGCGGCAGCGTGAGAAAGCGCCTCGACATTGGCCGCATCGGCGCGCTCGCGGCGGCGACAGCTGTACCGCTGACTCTCCACGGAGGTTCGGGAACTGACGACGGCGACTTTCAAAGAGCAATATCGGCCGGCATAACGATCGTCCATATCAACACCGAGCTGCGCCTCGCCTGGCGTCATGGCCTCGAGGCGGCACTGGCCGAGAATTCAGACGAAGTTGTTCCCTACAAAATCTACGGCAAATCCCTCTCGGCCATGGCGGCGGTCGCCGACAAGCGCTTGCGCTTATTCAATGCGGGGTGAGTTGCTCCCATGACCCAATTGCCGCCGGGCGGGCTCCCCCACGCGCCCAAGGAGTCTCACCGGTCTCAAGAAAAGTGACGGAGCCTTAGACATACGGTGGGCGACCAGGCGTCGTCATTCTGCCCCGGCTCCGACAGGGCCCCTCAACGGGAGCGCATCGCCATGCCGTTCATGGTTCAAATCGGTCCACCTCAGATCTCCATCCACCAGGGCCAGACCGTCTTGATCAGTGATCCCGACGGACAGATCAATTGGCCAAGTGAAAGGGGCCTTTACTTCCTCGATACGCGCGTTGTCAGCAGTTGGACCGTCTACGCCAATGGAGAACCTTGGGAGCTTTTGAACGGCGGTTCCGTCACCTATTACGCCGCGCGAATCTTCCTTACCAACCGTTCTTTCGCGACGGAAGCCGGGATCATTCCGCCGCGCACGCTTGGCTTCACCATCGGCCGATGGATTTATGGTGGCATGCATGAAGATCTCGACATCACCAACAATAGCATGAAGCCAATAAAATTTCAGCTTGAGATCGCCATCCGCTGTGACTTCGCAGATCTTTTCGAGGTAAAATCTGGCAATATTGTACGCCGGGGGCGGATCACTACCGAATGGTCACAGGCACACCAACGGCTTCGCACGGTCTATCGCAACGGCGACTTCAGCAGGTCGGTTACAATTTCCGCGCACCGATTTCCCAAAGAGGCCGTCTATGCGAACGGTCGTCTCAGCTTCGAGGTCGCGCTCGAACCTGGAGAAGCTTGGCATACGTGCCTTCTCTATGTCTTGCAGGACAACCACGAGGATTCGGTACCGCCACACAAATGCATCGAACACCATCCAAAATCCCGCCACGCCGAAACCTTGGCGGATTGGCTGCGGACCGTGGCAAAAATTCAGACCAGCAATGAGGAGTTCTATCGCCTTTTTCGCCGCGCACTTGAAGACATGGCCGCGCTCCGTTTACCGATCGAGGGCACGGATCATACCGTCTTCCTGCCTGCCGCGGGTCTTCCC
>VDMG01000273.1 GCA_006514895.1 Beijerinckiaceae bacterium | reverse complement strand
GAATTGTCAAGGGCACTAAATGGCGCAAACGACTCAGTCCGTTGCGGTCTGGACAACAGACTGGGTCGATTTAGGCGCCGGTCCGATGGTGCCGGACGGTGATCGATTTGACCAAGGGAGGGTTGCCCTTGGTTATCACGCCGGGGATAGAGCTTCGATAATCCGGCAATCCGCGATAAGCCCGCCGCTCTGACACCGCCCATTTATGCGGCGCAGCTCGTCGGCCAGCCGGGTCAGGTCGGCAATCTTCTGTTCGATTTCGGTCAGGTGCTCGGCACTGATCCGGTTGACCTCGGTGCAGGGTTGATTCTCCTGCGTGGATAGGCGCAGCAAATCCCGCACTTGATCGAGCGTGAACCCCAAATCCCGGCACCGGCGAATGAAGCGCAGCCGGTTCAGGTGATCCGCCCCGTAGATGCGATAGTTGCCGGAAGTGCGCGGCGGCGCGGGCAGCAGCCCTGCCTGCTCGTAATAGCGGACCGTGACGACCTTCGTGCCGGTCGCCTTCGCCAGAAATGACGGGTTTAGGAGGAGACTCCAGCTTTCCCGCAACGGGTTTGGCGGCTCACGTAAAGTTTATCGGTCCTATCTGTAACCAAGTTGGCGCACCAGACGAATATCCGTTTGTGGGTGCGATGCCGGCCCACGGTTCCGAAGTGTTGCTTAGAGACCATGCAACCCAACCCCACCCATTCACAGCACCCCCAGTTGTGCATGACCGGCGCTAGCCTCAAGTTCTCGCTGGCCACTGTCGGCGTCATCTTGCGAGTGCGGCTTTGGCCGAGACTGCAACGCCGATCAACCCGCCGCTCGCCGGCGTGCAGGAGTCATCGGGCGGAACAGAAAGAGCGGTGTTCGCCGGCGGCTGTTTCTGGGGGGTTCAGGCAGTGTTCCAGCATACCAAGGGCGTGACGAGCGCGGTTTCGGGATACGCGGGCGGAGCGATGCCCGGCCCCAGCTATGAGCAAGTCAGCTCCGGCCGCACGGGACACGCCGAATCGGTCGAGATCACCTTTGATCCAAACCAGATCTCCTACGGCCACCTGTTGCAGATCTATTTCTCGGTGGCACACGATCCGACACAGCTGAATCGACAAGGGCCTGACGAAGGGACTCAGTATCGATCCGAGATTTTTGCCATCAGCGATGCCCAAAAACGCGTCGCCGAGGGCTATATCGCTCAACTCGACAAGGCGCATGTCTTTCCAGCCCGGATCGTGACCAGGGTGGAACCGCTGCAGGCATTCTATCAGGCCGAACCATATCATCAGGATTATGCCACGCTTCATCCCAGCAGTACGTACATCGCCGTCTACGACCTGCCGAAAATCGCCAATTTGAAAAAGCTCTACCCAGAACTCTATCGCGAGCAAGCAGTGCTCGTCGGCGACAACAAACAGTAAAATAGAGGAGTCCTGACAATGCACCGGCGTGGCTTGTTGTTGATGTTGGCAGCAGCCGCGGCCGCAGGGGCCGACCCTCCGGCTTGGCTCCGTGCCGAAGCGGAGGAGTGGGAGGTGACAAAGACAGACGAAGAATGGCGGCGCCTTCTCACGCCCGCTCAGTATCAGGTGCTCCGGCATGAGGATACGGAACCTCCCAGCAGCAGTCCGCTGGTTGACGAACATCGCACGGGCGTCTTCGTCTGCGCCGGCTGCGAACTTCCGCTTTTCAAGTCGGAGACCAAGTTCGAGAGCGGAACCGGATGGCCGAGTTTCTGGAGTCCGATCGAAGGCTCGGTGGGCACCAAAACCGACCGGAGTTTGTGGATGGAACGCACCGAGGTGCATTGCCGGCGCTGCGGTGGGCATCTTGGCCACGTCTTTAAAGACGGCCCGCCGCCAACCGGACTGCGCTACTGTATGAATGGCGTTGCCTTGAAGTTCGTACCAAGCCGCTGACCCTTTCTTCGGGCATGTTGCAGAACGGACAGAGATAACCAGTGGCCGCTTTGACGGAAATTCGCCGGGCAGATCCAAAAAGACCGTTGCAGCGGCCGCGCCGGATTGCCGTCTACCGGCACGCCCGGATCACCCGTTTGACTCATTGGATCAATCTGCCCTGCGTCGCGGTGTTATTGATGAGCGGCCTGCAGATTTTCAACGCGCATCCGGCCCTTTATTGGGGACAGTCTGGCTCCGACGACGACCGGCCGCTGTTCGAGATCGGGGCGGATGATTCGGGAGATGGACCGCCGGTGGGGTTCACCCGGATCGGTTCTTCGACATTCGTGACGACCGGGATCCTTGGCGTTTCCCGCAATGCCGCGGGCGATGAAGTGCAGCTTGGCTTTCCGGGGTGGATGACGATTCCAAGCTGGCGCGCTCTCGCATGGGGACGCCCGTGGCATTTCTTTTTCGCTTGGCTGTTCGTGGCGAACCTCTTGGTTTATCTCGCCGCCGGACTCGCCAGCGGGCATCTCGGGCGTAACCTGCTGCCAAGCGCTACGCAGCTGCGGCCGCGTTCGCTTTTTAAGGATATCGCCGATCACCTTCGGCTGAAATTTCCGCGGGGCGAGGCGGCACGTCACTACAATCCCCTCCAGAAACTGACCTATCTGGTGGTGATCTTCGTGCTGTTGCCCCTGATGATCCTGACCGGCCTTACCATGTCCCCGGGGATGGATGCGATCCTGCCATGGCTGGTCGATATATTCGGCGGACGGCAATCCGCGCGGACGGTCCATTTCATCACAGCCGGTCTGATCGTGCTGTTCGTTTTCGTTCATGTCGCTATGTTGATTCTGGCCGGCCCGTTGAACGAGCTGCGCTCGATGATCACCGGCAAGTTTGTCATTTCGCTCGAGGATAATCATGAGTAGCATTCGGCTTGCACGGCGCCGGTTTCTTGCCCTTAGCGCAGCCGGGCTAGGCGGCTCGCTGCTCTCCGGCTGCGACCGGCTCTCCGAGACCCGGAATTCCAGGAGTTTCTGTCCTCAACCGAAGAGCTGAACTATCGTATCCAACGACTGCTCGGCGGCCGGCATGCGCTCGCGCGTGAATTCACGGCCCGCGACGTCTCACCGGTTTTCAAGGTGAATGGCAGCCGGATGCCGGAGGGCGAGGACTATGCGGCCTTGCTGGAAAACAACTTCGCCAATTGGCGCTTGCGCGTCGACGGGCTGGTCGCCAATACCCTGGACTTGTCGCTTGCGGAGCTGCTGACAATGCCGCAGCGGACCCAGATCACCCGCCATGACTGCGTCGAAGGCTGGAGCGCCATCGGCAAATGGCATGGCGATTGTGCTGCAACGCGCGACCCTTCTTCCCGCCGCCCGCTTCGTTGTCTTCCACTGCGCCGACGTTCTTGAACAAACGCTCGACGGTACCGGACAATATTATGAAAGCATCGATCTCATCGACGCATTCCATCCGCAAACCATTCTTGCGCACCGTCTCAATGGCGAGCCGTTGACCGCTGACCATGGAGCCCCGCTGCGGCTGCGCGTCGAACGGCAGCTCGGCTACAAGCACGCAAAATATGTTATGCACATTGAGATAACCGATAGGCTCGACGGGATCGGGCGCGGAAAAGGCGGGTTTTGGGAAGACCGCGGGTATGAATGGTATGCAGGGATCTGAACGGCACCGAACAGCGAACAGTACCCGCGCCACTCGCAGAGCACCAAGCGGGGATCGCAACAATTACAAATACCCAGGCTTTAGATACATTGCCTAAGCAGTTGTAATAATTATCAGAATTGTTTTTAAATCCCCCAGGTCGCCGCCCCCGCTCCGGCGCCCCTGTTGCGCCAATCCCACACGGGCTATCCATTTATGCGCCGGGTGAAACTTTGTCGAAATTTAAACAATATGCCAGCTAAATGTCTCTTGCGCGGCAAAGTCCGCTTTGTTGACGCGCTGGAGATCTTGAAGCAGCCGGGCAAGCCATGATCCATTCATCGCGCCGGGATCGCAAGACCAAAGCAATCGCCGAAGTGTTGGCGATGTTTGCTGACGCTCATCCTGAACTCGCGCCACACCGTCCACGTTCCGTCCGCGAGACAGACGAATGGTTGTGGGAGAGTGCCACCGAATTTAGCGCGGCATTGGAAAAATATTATGCCGAGCACGCTATGCAAATGAAGAGAGAGAACCCCCGCGCGGCCTTTGGCTCGCGGCCCGGAATCTCGTTCTCGGGCCGCACAAGACCGTGAAAGTGGCGCGGGCCTGATATCCTGAATCTCACTGCCGCTCTTGAGGCCTCCGCCGCGCTCCGGAATCGGCAGGCGTCGAGTCACGAACGGCCATCAGTCCGGCGTCCGGTTAAGGAAAGGTGGCCCAAGAGGCGATCCAGGCGCATCCATCCCAGCGAGGGATTCAGCCACCGAGGCGTAATTGTAATTTTTAACCAAAGCGGCCAGATCTCAAAGTCCGAAATGATGGGGTTCACAAGGCTAATAAAGAGTTACGCCAATGGGCTTTCACGTTCCAACAGGCAGCTCCATCTCAGCCAAAACTGTTTGCATATTCGCCGCCATCGGCGCCCTTCTTGGAGGGGCTGACGGGGGTACCGCCGCCGGCTTCCAAGCTGCTATAATCTTCGCCATAGTCGGCGGCCTGATTGGCGGAGTTGTCGGTATTTTTGTCGGTGGTGATTCTCATGGAGAGCGAAAGGAGCCGCCGCCGCCGGAGGATCATTAGGCGCGTCTAGTGTTAAGCTACGGAAAGCCAAAAGGAAATCGAAATGAGGCGATGGATCAGTGGCCACGCATTGGAGTTCCGGGATTGGCCTCCGCCCCTGCCGCCCTCCTATCGATTAATCCTCCAAAGTAGTGCTAGGAGGATGATTGCGATAACTATCTCTAGGCCGATTAGGACGCGCTTTCTTTCGTTTATGGCCTTAATGGTGACGGCGTCAATCTTAAGGAAATAGCCATTGCAGGCCGCAAAGAAACCTATGAGGAGCTGGACCCTGAGGCGTAGCATGGCGGCAACCAAAAGCGACGGATGTACAATTTGGCTACACGGGCTCAGATCGCTTCACCGTTGCACTGCTTCTATGCGAAAATCTCACGCGGCATTGGCTATTTTTTTGCTGATTCAAGGGTGTGCGCTGGTCCAGAATCAACAGGCGATTGACGCAAACTCAGCGCTCATTGGAAGACTGCGCGAAGAAATCATAGCGTGCGCCGGAATCCCCAATCAAGTAGAAAAAGCCGGTGGCAAAGAAATTGCCACCTATTCGGTGGCAGCTCGTCATCTGGTGAGCGGAGTTGTCCTCGGCCCATCGCAATGCACCGTGAGCTTTGAATTCGAGGCTGGCCGCGTGTCGGCAGTCAATTATACACTCGAAGATCCCGGCATCGTTGCTCCCCTGGAATCATGTGCGGAAATCGTCGCTGGATGTTTGCGATGATAAAGCTGTTCGCTTGCATCGCCGCGCTTATCGCTGAATGCCCAAGCGCCGCAGCCGCCAGACCCCTCAAAACAAACGCAATTGTTCACCCTGGCGATTTGGGGGCCGGAAGAGATCGTTGCGCAGACGAATGCGAGTCCCGGCGAGGCCAAGTCTTGCCGCCGCCGCCTCGAACCTGCGCCCGATCATCCAGGCGTAGGGGCCAGACCCCGTCATGCGCGCGCCGAAACGCGAATCGTAAAGCTTGCCCTGCCGCACTGTGCGCATCAAGGACAGCATGTGTTTGAGCTTGTCTGGATAATGCGCACGCAGCCATTCGGCGAAAATATCGCGGACTTCAAGCGGCAGCCGCAAAAGGACATAACCGGCCTCACGCGCGCCCGCGGCTTGCGCGCGGGCAAGGATCGCCTCGATCTCGGAATCATTGATCGCCGGGATAATTGGCGCCGCCATGACCGCCGTTGGAACCTTGGCCTCCGCCAGCCGCCGGATCGCGTCGAGCCGCCGCTCGGGGCTGCTCGCGCGGGGCTCCATTTTCCGGGCGAGGACGGGATCGAGCGTCGTTACCGACAAAGCCACTTTGACAAGACCCTTTTCGGCCATGGGCGCGAGAAGATCGAGATCGCGCAAGACAAGCGCCGATTTGGTGACAATCGCGACCGGATGATTGGCGAGAGCCAGCACTTCGAGCAGCTTGCGCATCACTCGCTCCCTGCGCTCGACCGGCTGATAGGGGTCGGTATTGGTTCCAATCGCGATCGTCTTCACCGCATAGCCTGGCGCCGCCAATTCCCGCTCCAGGAGACTTGCCGCGTTGATCTTGGAAAACAGTTTTGTCTCGAAATCGAGCTCAGCCGAGAGGCCGAGATAGGCATGGGTCGGCCGCGCGAAACAATAGACACATCCATGCTCGCAGCCGCGATAGGGATTGATCGACTGGTCAAAGGAAATATCGGGCGACTCATTGCGCGTGATGATCGTTTTGGCGGACTCGCGCGTCACTTGCGTCCGCAATGGTGGCAAATCCTCGGGCAGATCCCAGCCAACGTCTTCCTGAGACCGGGTTTCCTTCTCGAAGCGTCCGCTTGCGTTCGACACGGCGCCGCGGCCCCTCTGGGGCCAATGTGGCGAGCCGGCTCGCATCGGCGGGCGAGGAGGCAACTCAGGCACGACAGGACAGCTGTCAGCAACAGCTTCGCCGAAGCCAGCTGCGGATATTTGCAGACCCTTGCCAGGCCCTGCCACCCGCGGCTTGCACGGAGTTTGCCGCTCGGCGCCGTTCATTGCCGCCATTTCCGGCTTTGTTGCAAGGCTTTTCGCTACCGCCATCTGATTGCCACTGTTTTCGCAGCACTATTGCCGAATCTCTGTCGCACCAAAAATTTCAACGGACACAGGATGTTCTATGAACAAATAACGAACATATAGGGAATATCTGATTCCGTGTCAAATGTTCCTGTGGATAAACTTGGATAACTCTTGCCAGGAAGCGCAGCACGGAACGCCGATCCGGCAGATTCGCACCCAGTTGTCAGAATTGGGACATCTTCCAGGGAGGTTTTGAACGGTTGCTGAGGGACGCTCTGCGCATTGCATGATCTTATTTCACGATCATGCTCTGAACCATGAGAGCACAGAGCGAAGTGGATACCGGTCTGCGTCAAGAAAATGCGATAAAACAAAGACCTAGACCGCATTCAGATTCCGCGGAATCTGAAAGCACTCTAAGCGCGGCGGAGTGCGGACATCCGCGTCTTGCCCGCAAAGGTCTCGCTTCGCGGAAAAATACTCGGCGCGCATTCTCGCGATAATTTCGGCGGCGGGAAGCACATCATCGATCGCCCCGACGCTTTGCCCAGCCCCCCAAATGTCTCGCCAGGCCTTGACCGTTTCGGCGGCCTTCGCCGCCTCGAAATTCATCGCGGTCTTGTCGCGCGAAGGCAAATGATCGGGATCAAGGCCCGCATTGATCACGCTTTGGCGGAGATAATTGCCGGGCACACCGGTGAAATAGGCCGAATAAAGAATATCCGCGGCATCGGCTGCGGCGATCATCTCCTTATACCGCGGATCCGCGTTGGCTTCTTCCGTCGCGATGAAGCGCGTGCCGACATAGGCGAAATCGGCGCCCATCGCGCGCGCGGCGAAAACACCGCGCCCCGTCGCGATGGCTCCGGCGAGCGCCACCAGGCCTTGCCAGAACCTGCGTACTTCTTCGATCAAGGCGAAAGGCGATAGCGTGCCGGCATGCCCCCCAGCCCCCGCACAGACGAGGATCAGCCCATCGACGCCGGCCTCGATGGCTTTTTTTGCATGGCGCACGCCGATCACATCGTGGAAGACCAGTCCTCCCCAAGCATGTACGCGGGGAACAATTTGGTTCGGCGCCGATAGGCTCGTGATGACGATTGGCACTTTATATTTTTCGCAAAGATCGAGATCGGCTGCCAGCCGATCGTTGGAAGGATGAATGATCTGATTGACCGCAAAGGGTGCTACTTCGGCACCGGGGTTTGCTTTCCTAAATTCCGCGAGTTCGGACGTGATTTGGCAAAGCCAATCGTCGAGCACCGGTTGCGGCCGCGCGTTGAGCGCGGGAAAGGCGCCGATCACACCATTCCTGCACTGCGCGATCGCGAGCCTCGGATTGGAAATGATGAAAAGCGGCGCGCCGATGACCGGCAGCGACATGGGTTGTAGCTTTGCCGGCCAAGCCATATCGCTCCCTCTACTCGTAATTTGAAGGCCGGAGCGATTACCCGTAGTGGCGGGATCGGGTCGCCACACAAGGACCGTCGAAAAGCCCAGGCTGACTTTTTCCTCGCCCGCCTTTTTCTTGGCCTTCGATTCCTTGGCCTTCGATCGCGAGGAGCCGGAGTTTCAGCGAGACGCCGCCAGTTGCCGAGAAACCGCCGGTCTTGCCGCCGGCCGCAAGCACCCTATGGCACGGCACGATGATTGGAAATGGGTTGCGCGCGAGCGCTTGCCCCACGGCGCGCGCCGAGCCAGCGGCGTCCATGGCCGTAGCGAGGGCACCATATGTCGCCGTCGCGCCCCACGGAATAGCGCGCGCGGCCTCATAGACGCGGCGGTGGAACAGCGGCCGAGGGTCCATGTCGAGTAGAATGGATGAAAGATCGCTTGGCATGCCGCGCAGATGGCGGGAGATGGCGTCCGGGGCACTCGCTATCTCGGGCGGCGCCACCGCCTCCACAGCACCTGGAAACCGCTGAAGCACACGCTCGCGCGTGTCCTGATTGCTGGCCTCCGGTAGCTGCACGCCGGCTACTCCTCGCGCGCCCCATGCGATTGCGCAGCGACCAATCGCCGTTTCGAAAAGCGTAAACAAGATCGCCATGTTGGCCGCAATCATAGCATTTGCTGCAAAATAGGCACGCATAAATTATCGAAATTGGGAGTTGGGATTCCGGTCGCTCGAAATCACAGCACAACCTTAGCGTCTTCATGTGATGAACTTCATTTTGCACTCGATGAGTTGCCAACGCCCCCCTCTCTTCTCAAGCGTGCAGGATTCCATTTCGATGAACGGCGCGATCCTTTTCCCGTCGATCCGTTGATTGGGTGATATGCTTTTTTCTATATCGGCCGATGCATGCATTCCGGAATACACGGGACGTGAGATAAAAAAAGCTTTCTCGGAGGTGGGAGTTCCAATCAAAGGGTCGGCGACGCCGAGATCTTTCCATTGGACAGTCCTCCAGATATGTTCCGCCTCCAGCTCGGTCGAACTCAGGATAGAATGCGAATTCAGGTGGCGTCGCACCTTAGTTCGTCTTGGCCTTTGCCTATTTCCACGATGATCGCGCAATCTTCCGCCGACGCTCGCTCGACCTGCTGGGGCATGGCGGTTTCACTTTTCGCGGCTGGAAGCGCGGCCGGTTCTGCAGCGCGCGCCGGCATCCCTAAGACCATTGCAGCAGTGGCGCCCAATCTGAACGCGATTCCCGCTGCGGGCGCACGCATAATCGGTTTCATGGGCCAGAATATGAGTGCTTGGCAGATGTCCAACATCTCCAAAGCCACAATAGCAATCAGAACGGTTTCGATCGCTTCCATAATCCCATGTTTCCGTAGCGCGGGCCTTGAAGGCCTTTAGCGCGAGTCTTTTTTGATTCTGCGGCCCTGATGCGAGGGGGGGCAGTAGGGAGGGTAGAGGGACTATATCTTGATCTTCGTCAGCAAAGGCTGAGCTAAGGTGGTGAACTACATATAGTCGCAACTCAGGCGATCACCAATACGCCCATCAAGCCATGCGCCCAACGCATGAGCTGTAAAAATCCGGTTTGATCCATTCAATCGATCACTGTCAGTTCGCAATCATTGCCATGGCGGCAAGCGGCTCAATCCTGTGAAGGATGCGAGCTT
>VDMG01000087.1 GCA_006514895.1 Beijerinckiaceae bacterium | reverse complement strand
GCGGTCATCCCACCGCGCAAAACCCGCAAAACCCAGTACAATTACGACAAGGCCATCTACAAGCAGCGCAACATCATCGAACGCATGTTCTGCCGCTTCAAAGACTGGCGGCGCATCGCCACGCGCTTCGATCGCAACCTTAAAAGCTTCATGGCCGCAATCGCTCTCGCCGCGATCGTCATCTGGTGGCTATAATGAGTCCGGACCCTAGATCCTTATTTTATCGCATTTTCTTGACGCGAACCGGCGTCCACTACGCTTGAAAATGCTCCTATCTCTCGATCTCGTTTTTTGAAGATCGCCGGAACGCAGAAGCTGGGGATCCGCATGATCAACCTGGTGAGTCTTCGGCCCTAACTGCGCGATCGCAATCGGCATCCACCCGGTCGAGCAGAGGCCGGAGATGTTCAGCGATCAGGGCCGCACCTGCATCCTGGAACATATCCGTGTGCCAGCCGGGAATCCGGTAAAGAAAGAGCCGGCCGTCGACGAAATTGCACCAGCCCATCTTGGGGTCGGCGAAGCTGGTGACCATTTCCTCGCTCTGGAGGATCACGGCGTCGCCAGTGGACGCGGATGCCTGATAGTTATCTCGCGCTTCCTCAAGAGCTGGCAAAAACCACCGGTTTGCCCAATCCTCCTTGCCCAGTTTCGAAGGGTCTTCAATGAGGCGCAAAACGGACAGGAGGTTCAGTATCTTGCTCCCTCGCACGATAGGATACGACGCAAGAGCCTCTGCGATCTTGAGTTTGCCGCTTCGAATGAGCGCCAGCCGGTGCTTGAGGACATGCGACTTGTAGCACAAGCGGAAGAGAACGCGGCGGCCAAAGGGAAGGCGTTTCAAATAACCGGGCACCCAGGCGTCGGCCATCACGATAAGTGCAACCGGCTCTCCGGCCAGCCTCAATTGGCGCGCGGCTTCATAGGCGATGATCCCAGCGACACAGAGTCCAAAGAGGATATAGGGACCGTGCGGCCGCGCCTCGCGAATGAGGCGCACGTAATCGGTTGCGATCTCTTCCAGTCCGCGGCTGGGCAATGGCCGAGGGTTACCGGGATCAAACAGTTGAACGCCAAGAAACCGCCGGTCCGTCCCAATCATCCGGGCGAGATTATAGTAGATCATCGTATTGTTTATGGCGATGATGGGCGTCTTATCACCGAGTGGCTGAATTTCGACGATATTCCAAGTTTGGAGCGGCTGACCAACCCCGGACACGCGAGCCGCGAATTCCCGCACGGTCGGCGTCTGAAAAAGGCTCATGACATTGATTTTTACGTCAAAGATGCGCGCGACCTTGGTCACGAGCCGCATGGCCATGAGGGAATGCCCGCCGAGCTCGAAAAAATTCGATGTGGGGCCGATGTCCGGAACTTGAAGGATCTCCCGCCAAATCCCTATCATCTTTGTTTCGGTATCGATTGGCCTTACGCGAGACAATGGACTTTGCGCCGGAAGGGAGAACACATTTGCAGCCAAATCGCCGCCGGTTGGGGATGGCGCAATCCTATCTCGAACAGGCTGCGCCAAGGTGGACAATCTTGCCTTGGGATTGAAAATGGCGAGCTCGAAACATGTCATCAGGAATGCGAGCATGCCTTCGACCGTTCTTCTTTCGTAGAGGCCGGTATTGAATTCCACCGCCAGCCGCCAGCCGCTTGGCCAATGGACCAAGAAGAAATTAAGGTCGTAGAGCGAGCCAGCCGACAGCGAAGGTTGTCCCGTGAGTTCGAAACCGCCGTAACTTCTGTGATCCATGACATCGCGCAACACATTGAAATCAATACAGATCAGCGGCGTGCGTTTGGGATCGCGCGGGGGATTGAGAAGTTCGACCAATCTGTGGAACGGCATGTGCTGGTGGATCAATGCCTCCTGAATTGTTCCGTTCACCCGGGCCAAAAATTCCTCGAAGGTTGGGTCTTTCGATGCATCGAACCTCAGCACCAGATTATTGAGGAAGACACCGATCATGTTCTCAAGATCCGGATCGTCGCGTCCGGCAATCTGGGTCCCGAATAAGACGTCCGTGCGGCCGCTGTAGCGGTGCAGCATCGCCGCGGTCACCGCGCAGCCGAAACTGAACAAAGTTAGATTGTGCCTGCGCGCGGCCTCTTCCAATTTGTCGCCGAGCGCCAACGGCATCATGACCGCGAGAATCTCTCCGCCGTGGCATGGTTGAGAGGGGCGCTCACGATCTGGACAAATTTCGAAATATGGCGCTCCCGCCAGCTTGTTTTTCCAATAGGCGCACTCCGCCTCGAAACTGGCGCTGGCGAGACATGCTTTTTGCCAAAGGCAATAATCGCCATATTGCAGGGGCAGCTCCGGGAGACCGTAAGGACAATTGGCGTCGAGCGCCGACGCGATTGTGCCGAACTCATACGCGAGATTGCGAATCGACCAGCCGTCGAACGCGATCTGATGCACGGTTACCAGCAAGATAGCGCGATCCGCTGAGAGGCGCAGGAAAGTCACACGGAGCAACGGCAGGCGCGCAAGATCAAACGGCTTGCGCGCTTCAAGGCTGCCAAGCGCAAGGGCCTGGTCGAGCCGCTCCGTCTCGGGAATAATCGTGAGGTCGACAATGGACAGTTTGAACGTATGGCGCTCGGCAACTGTTTGCATTGGGTCGCCGTCTTTTTCGATGAAACTTGTGCGCAAGATCTCGTGCCTGTCGATGATCGTCTGAAATGCTTGCTCGATCGTCGAAGCACTGAACGCGCCCTTGATTTCCCAGCGCAACGCGATGTTGAGAATCGTGCTGTCCGGATTGAGCGCCTGGATGAACCAGCACCGCTGCTGCGATGCCGAGCACGGGAAGTGCAGTTCTCCGCTGGTTTGCACCATTGGTCCGGACGCGTCATCAACGCCATGAGTCACAATCATGCTGGGCTCCGGCCGGCCCGTCGCCGGAAACTTTGCAAGGAAGGCACACCAGCATTCGCGGCGAGCCGCTGATCCTCCGGTTGCTTATCCGCCGCTATCGCCAGTTCGGCGATGGTCGGGTGCCGCATCAGGTCGGAGGCGTCGAGATTGAAGCCCAGCTCCCGCATCCGCGCCGCGATGCGGAACATGTCGATGGAATCCGCTCCAAGCGCAAACAGATTGTCGTGAATGCCGACTTCGCCGGCCCGCAGCACATTCGCCCAGAGAGCGGCGAGCTTGGTTTCAACCGGTGTGCGCGGCGCCACGATGACCCGCTCCCCACGCGTCGATTGAGGAAGCGGCAGCGCCTTGCGATCAAGCTTGCCGTTCTGGGTGCGCGGCAGCGCGTCGAGCTGCACGATCTGCGCGGGGACCATATAGTCCGGTAATTCCTGGCGCAGTCTGGCCCTCAACTCCATGACCGGCCCGGTGGCGCCGTCGGCAGCCGCGACATAGCCGACAAGATCACCGCCATGGAGGGCAGCCGCCACTTCCGGCCGGCCGGAAACGCGCCTCAGTGCCTCTTCGACGTCGCCGAGCTCGACGCGGAAACCGCGCAATTTGATTTGGGCGTCGGCCCGTCCGAGCAATTCGAAGCGCTCATTCGCAAGATAGCGGGCGCGATCACCGGTGCGATAAAGGCGTTCTTTCGTGTCTCCGCAAAACGGATTTTGCGGAAAGCTTTGGGCGGCGAGCGCTTGATTCTTGTAATATCCCCGGGCAAGCCCCGCGCCCGAGATGCATAATTCTCCCGGCACGCCGATTGGCGCAATCTTGCCCATGCCGTCGAGAATAACCATTTGGGTGTTCGCGATAGGCCGGCCGAAATCGATGGGACCCGCGCCTTGCTTTTGGGCGAGTGACCAGATTGTCGTTTCGGTGGGTCCGTACATGTTCCACACTTCGCCAGGGCCAAGATCCTCGGCGAGCTTCTGGTCGAGTGCTTCGCCCCCACATAGGATTTTAAGTCCTTTCGGATCGAGTCCCGTTTCAATCAATATGCGCCATAATGCCGGCGTGGCTTGCATCATGGTCGTCGCAGAGCGGCGGATCAACGCGATGAGGCGCGATGGCTCCATGATGTCGGCGAGGCTCGCGATCACAAGCTCTGCGCCGGCCGTCAATGGCAAGAAGATTTCGAGGGCGGCGATATCGAAGCATGGCGTCGTCACGGCGAGGAAGACATCGGTGGCACCAATGCCGGGCGCTTGCCGCATCGCGGTCAACAGGTTCACGACCGAGCGATGTTCGATATCGATGCCCTTTGGCCGGCCCGTCGAGCCCGAGGTGAAGATACGATAAGCAAGATCGGTTGGGTGCACCCTTGGAAGGCCTGGCCGTGGCTCCTCGGCTCTATCCGCGCCAAAGTCTTGGATGATGATGCGAACGGCGGCCGCCGCCTTGATGTCCTCTTCGAGTTTTGTCGATGTCAAGGCGATCTTGACATCGGCCTCGCCTATGATGGCGCCGATGCGCGCGGGCGGATAGATCGGATCGAGTGGGACATAGGCGCCGCCCGCCTTGAGGACGGCGAGCATGGCAACGACGTACTCCAGCGACCGGTGGAGATAGATCGCGACCGGAGTTTCTGGCGCGACGCCGGCGCCGACGAGCCGCCGGGCCAGATTGTCGACACGCGCCATGAGCTCCCGATAGGTGACGGTGCTGTCCTCAAAGCGCACCGCGATGGCGTCTGGAGTAGCTAGCGCCTGCCGTTCAACCATCTCGTGAATGGTGAGTGTGGGAATAAGATTAACCGGCCCAGTGAAGGCGGCATGCAGGGAATTCTCCTCCGCCTGCGTCAAGACTGGCAGCCGCAAGGCCTCCTTGTCCATATCGCTGGCGATGGCTTCGAGCAGCGTCCGGTAATGGCCGATCCAGCGCCGGATCGTTGCCGCGTCGAACAAGTCGGTGCTGTAATCGCAATCGATGATGAGGCGGGTGTCTTCCGCGATGACATTGAAAAACAGATCAAAATTCACAAAGCGCTTGGGATTGGCGTCGGTCGAAACGGTCAAACCCTCGAAGTGGAGATTTTGCTCGATCCGCTCCAAGTTGAACTGCGCTTCGATCAACGGGAGCCGGTTGACCTCCCGTGGCATGTCGAGCGCCCGGACGAGGGAGCCGAAAGTGTAGCTCTGATGATCGGCGGCATCGAGAAGCAGCTGCTTGGTTTTGCGCGCGGCCTCGGCGAAGGTGATCCCTTCGGCGAACAGGCTTCGCAACGGCAGGAAGTTGACGCAATGGCCAACGAGTGGCCCTTCGCCATGCAAGCTCTGTCCGGCCGTCGGGATACCGGCGACGATGTCGTTTTGTCCGTTCAAGCGGGCAAGCAGCAGCTGATAGGCAGTGAGCAGCACGGCAAACAAGGTGCAGCCGTTGCGCGCGGCAGTCTGTTTTACGCGCTCAAACAGGGAAGCTTCAATCGTTCCGCGCAGCGTATCGCCGCGGAAACTTTTGAGCGCTGGACGGGGACGATCGAGCGGCAGAGCGAGAGGCTCCGGCGGTAGCGCGAATTGTTGCAGCCAATAGGTCTCCGCCTCCGGCTGAACCGTCCCGTGCCGGGCCGCATAATTGGCGAAGCCATGCGGTTGCGGCAGGTTGGCGGTGGTTCCGTTGAGGCGGGCCGAATAAAGGGCTCCCAATTCTTCCAGAAGGATGTTCATCGACCAGCCATCGCAGACGATGTGGTGCGCGGTCATGACCAGCAGATTGCGATCTTCCGCAGTGTCCGGCAGCAGAGTGAAGCGGATCAGTGGCCCATCGACCAGATTTAACGGAGTCGACGCCTCGCTTTCGATGATATCGGCAAGATGGGCATCGAGAGGCTCCGTCTCGGCGTCGGAAACGATGGTAAAGGCCAGCGGTACCCTCGGCGCCACGGTAAAACTCGTCCCCCCCGGAGCGAAACGGATGCGAAGCGCCTCGTGCCGTTGCACCAGGTCGCGCGCCGCTTTCCGTAGCGCTTGCCTGTCGAGCTTTCCGCGCAAATCGAGTGTGACCGATTCATTGAAGGCACAGGACGCGGCATCGCCAAGCTGGGCGCTGAGCCAAATCTCCATTTGGCTTTCGGTAAGCTGGCCTTGACGCTCTCCGGTTGCTTCGGGGGGCCGCCCAAACAAGCCCGCCTCCGTCATTTGTGCGGAAGCCATGTCGAAAGCCTCGACGATTTTAGCACAATCATCATCGTCATGGGCGGTCGTCAGGAAGCAGGGGAAGCCTTCCTGAATATGAATACCCTGCTCGCGCATCAGATAATAGAAAAGCGATGCGAAATGATATTCGGGAGGAAATTTGAGGAAGAAGAGCGATCCAAAATGATCAATCTCGGTCGGCACGCCATGACGCTCGAAGACGGTGTTGATTTCGTCCACGAGACGCGAAGTCCGCTCCGACAAGCTCTCCTGAAGGCCTGGCCCGGCCGCTTTGAGGTGCTTCAAAACCGCGGCGGTGGCGGCCAGCGCGAGCGGGTGGCGCACGAAAGTGCCGGCGAAAAAGGTGACGCCGGCAGCCGGATAGGAATCGTCGCCATATTGCCAGAAACCGCCATCGAGAGCATCCATGAACGCGGCCTTGCCGGCCAGGATGCCAATCGGCATGCCGCCCCCGACCACCTTGCCATAAGTGACAAGATCGGCCCGGATGCCGAACAAGGCCTGCACGCCGCCTGGATGGACGCGGAAACCGGTGACGATTTCATCGAGGATGAATGCGGTCCCCGCTTTTGCGGTCAGCTCGCGCAACGCCTCCAAGAACTGCCGGGGACGGAAGCCCGGCCGTCGGCTTTGCACCGGCTCGACCATAACCGCCGCCAATTCATGGACGTGCTGTTCGAGCCAAGCAAGGCTTTCGGGGGTTCCATAGTCCAATATGGTGATGTTGGCGATGGATTCGGCCGGAATACCCGGAGCGATCGGAAACACCCGCGTCACACCGTCACGCACCGCCCCGCGCGCCAATACTTCGTCGAACTGGCCGTGATAATCGCCAGCGAAATAGACGATTCTTTTGCGTCCGGTCACCGTTCGCGCGATGCGCATGGCCGCCATCACCGCTTCCGACCCAGTGTTGCAAAACGTCATCCGCTCATTGCCGGTGATCTCGCAAAAGAGCCTAGCGACTTCGCCCGCGAGGGGCGTTTGCGGGCCTAATTCAAAGCCCTGTTGGATTTGCGCGATGAGCGCGTCGCGAACGAAATCGGGTGCGTGACCGAAGGCGGTCGGGCCAAAGCCGTTTAGGAGATCGATATAAACATTGCCATCGACGTCCCAAAGCTTCGAGCCCTCGGAGCGGACAGTGACGATCGGATAGACGATTTCCTTCCATTCCGGATGAAATCCCGCGGCAACGCGGGGATCGGCCAGCACGGCCCGCGATCCTTGCGTCATTTCCCTGGAACCGCGCGTGCGGCTTGTGTAGCGGGCGATCAAATCGGCGAGGAAGCGGCGCTGTCCCGCATCGAGACCCGCGTCGCCCTCCTGCGAGAAGGGTTTGAAAAGGCCCAAAAGCCTCGACGGGTTTTTTTTCAAGAAGCGACTTCTCTGGAAGAGGTGCCGGTGCTTGTTGCTGGACCGGCGCGGGCACGGTAGCCCTCGCGGTCAAAGGCGCGGCGGCGCCAAGCTGCCGCAAGGTTTCAAGCTGGCGGTTAATGAGATCAGTCATGCTGGCGAGCTGCGCCGCCATGACTTGCTCGATAGCTTGTCCCGGCCCGGACAGAGATTGGAGACCGGATGCGAGGCTTGCAGCTGGAGGCAGGGCTGGAGAAATGCCTTGAGGAGGCATGGCGGGGCTGGCCTCGCCCTGGCCCCGCGCAATTGGCGCGGTCTCGGCCGCGAAGTTTTCCGCCGTAAGGTTCAAATGCCCGGCCACCGCATCGAGCGACCCAAGGTCGCCCATCATTTGGCGAAAGCTCACGGCAACATTGAAGCGGGTCTTGATGGCTTGGCTCGCCTGCGTGAGGAACAAGGAATCAAAGCCGAGTTCAAGGAAACTTGTGCCGCTCGGCGCGTTGGCGACGTCGATGCCCGAAAGATTTTCGAGCAGGGCCGCGAGTTCGCCCCGGATCGCCGATTGCCGGTCGGACGTCTCAGAGTGCTGCCCTATCTGGGCAGCGGAGGTCGGCTCCAATGTTTCGTTCGCCATAGCGGTACTATGATTTCTTTCAAGAGAGATGGCCACAACAGAGCTGGTGCTTGGTGCATCAATAAAATAGCGCTTCCGTTGGAATGGATATGTAGGCAGACTGACGCGCCGTCGCGGTGTTCCAATGTGCACTGCGCGCCAATCCGGTGCCACTCCGGCCGCCCACAAACGTCCGAGCGTATCGAGGAAGACCGCATCGCATTTCTCGGCCGGGTCTGGCAACGACGCCGCGATCAAAGGCGCGCCCCGCGAGGCTTGGCTTTGGCGGGCGAGGCTTGAAAGCGTCCGCCCCGGCCCGGTCTCCAGCAAAATTGGTGATTCCGTTTCGAAAAGGCTCGCGAGCGCCGCCGCGTAGCGCACCGTCTCGCGGCAATGCCGTGCCCAATAAAGCGGGTCCGTCGCCTGATCCGCCGTGATCCAGCTTCCCGACATGGTGGAGACGTAAGGGACGCGGGGGACGCTGAGAGGAATTTGCCGGAGGATCTCCGCCAGTGGTTCGATCACCGGATCGACCATGGCCGAATGAAAGGCATGCGAAGTCCGCAGCCGCCGCGAACCGATCTCGCGAGCGGTTAACTGCTCCTCAAAGGCATCGATCGCGGCATGCGGCCCGGCGACAACGCAGACGGCCTCGGCGTTGACCGCCGCGATCGAGAGGTCGGCGGGCAGACAGGCCTTTAATTCGGCTTCCGTCAGCATGACGGCGAGCATCGAGCCTTCCGGCAGCTCCTGCATCAAGGCGCCGCGCGCCGCAACGACCTGCAAAGCGTCTTCGAGCCGCATCACGCCCGAAACGACCGCCGCGACGAATTCACCAATGCTGTGGCCGAGCATGGCGGCGGGCTCGATTCCAAGGCTCCGCCATAGGGCCGCAATTGAGAAGCTGACACTGAACAAAGCCGGTTGCGCGAGCGCGGTCGCCTGAAGACGCGGGCCGCCTTCCGCCGGATCGCCATAGAGAACATCGCGCAGATCGAGGCCGAGCAAAGGCTCCAGAATCGCCGAGCAGCGGTCGATCGTCTGCGCGACAACCGGATGGCGACGGTAAAGAGCCCGACCCATGCCAGCATATTGCGCGCCCTGGCCAGGAAACAGAAATGCCAGTTTCGACGGGGCGGCGGCGGCCATTTCACCCTTGCTGGGACCGCCGAGCTTTTCGATCAAGCCGCGCCTGTCCTTGGCAGGAAAGGCGAACCGCTGGCCGAAAGCGCGCCTGCCAGTCTGCAAAGTGAACGCAATATCGCCGAGGCTCTGTTCCGGATGCGTTTCAACATGCGCCGCGAGGCGGTCGCGGGCTTCCGCCAAGGCATTGCTATCGCGTGCCGACAAGACAAACAAATGTGTGGCGCCGTCATCCGGCCTGGTCGCGGCGGCGGCCGGGATCACGGGCGCTTCCTCGACGATCAGATGGACATTGGTGCCGCCCACACCGGCGGCATTGACACCCGCGATGCGCGGTTTCTCGCCGCGTGGCCAGGCTCTAAGTTCCGCATTGACGAAGAACGGGCTGCCCTCGAGACCAAGTGCCGGATTTGGGGTTTTGAAATGAAGCGTTGCGGGCAGGCTCTCATGTTCGAGCGCAAGAATGGTTTTGATGAGTGCGGCGGCGCCGGAGGCAATATCGAGATGTCCGATGTTGGTTTTCACGGTGCCGATCGCGCAAAATCCCTGGCGATCGGTCGTCGCGCGAAACGCCTTAACG
>VDMG01000109.1 GCA_006514895.1 Beijerinckiaceae bacterium | reverse complement strand
GGACCCAACCCAGGACCCGACCCAGGATACCCCCTACACCTATGTGATATGCCCAGGTTATGGCTGGGATGTAACGCTGTTTTGTTACGGTGCTTCTCCTACTATCCTAGCCCCCAAAACGTTTCACGTGAAACACTTTTGTCCGATCGGAGCGCAAAATCGGGCAAAACCCGTTCCGCCGCTTCGAAGCCTATAGCGTCGCTGTATCGCGGCCGGGGCCACCTGCCTTCCGCCCTTGTAACGGGCCGTAGGCTAGGTTATAGGGTGGCAACTCCGGTCATGAAGGATGCACGGCGCGGTGTCGCGGCAAGGGTGGCGAAGCTGGCGCGTAGAGACAAGGACTTGCCGATGAAAGCCGATATTCACCCCCAATACCATTTCATCAAAGTGGTCATGACCGACGGAACCGAGTTTTTCACCCGCTCGACCTATGGCGCCGAGGGGGATGCCCTCAATCTTGACATTGATCCCACGACCCATCCGGCCTGGACCGGAGGCTCGCAGCACTTGGTCGATCGCGGCGGCCGCCTGTCGCGCTTCAATTCGCGGTTCGGCAACCTCGGCTTGGGCAAAAAATAGGCACAAGGCCCGGATCTGCCCGTTGAAAGGCAGGTTCAAAACAGGTGCCGCATGGGAACGCTCAATTTCCGTGTCGAGAGAGACCTGCTGAAGCGCGGGATTTGGCCGGTCGCGGGAATCGACGAAGCAGGAAGGGGGCCTCTCGCTGGCCCGGTCGCCGCCGCGGCCGTCGTCCTCGATCCGCGCGCCGTCCCGCGTGCTTTGAATGATTCGAAGCAGCTCACCGCCGAGGAACGCGACCGCCTCTATAAGGAAATTATGCTGCACGCGCTCGCGGTAGCGGTGGCCTTTGCGAGCGCGGCGGAAATCGATCAAATCAACATCCGCCAAGCGACATTTTTGGCCATGCGGCGGGCGCTTGACACGCTTGCCTTGCCGCCCCGCCACGTCCTCATCGACGGCGATGATTTGCCGCCAGGACTCTGTGTTTCCGCCGAGACGATCGTCAAGGGCGACGCCTTGATTTCCTCGATCGCGGCCGCCTCCATCGTCGCCAAGGTGACCCGCGACCGCTTGATGCGCCGCGTCTGCTCTCTTTATCCCGCCTATCGTTTCAGCGAGCATTTTGGCTACGCCACGAAGGCTCATCTCGCGGCTATCGCCACGCATGGGCCCTGCCCTTTTCACCGGTTGAGTTTCCGCCCCTTCGCGGCTGAATAACAGCGTGGTCTTTCACCCACTCCTGCCCTCCCCCGATTCGCTTCGTGAACGCGGCGTGCGAAAAAGGCACAGTTGGGTGTTTGCCGCCTAAACTTCGTCTTTACCCAAGGTAACGCACAGTCTTGCCGGGGCTGCCAAGTGTCACGCGGCAAAGTGTGGCTCTTATCTTGAGATTTCGTCGCCCACAGCCTGAGAGAAACGAAATTTTGAGAAAGCCCTTGGGCCAGTGTTTGCGGCCCGTGGCACCGCGTTAGCCTATTTGGTCGTGTTCATGCGTAGCCAACGTGCCGGGGCGCCCGGCCCGAAATCCCAGATCAAGGTGATGCGTACTGGGATGTCACCGGCGCGCTCCGTCACGCGCGGCCCTCTTCCCGCGCGAAGCGCGCTTCCCCTCGACTCCATCATCGTTGGCGATTGCATAAAGGAGATGGCCAAGCTGCCGCCCGAGTGTGCCGATCTCGTCTTCGCCGATCCTCCGTATAATCTGCAGCTCGAAAATGCCCTCTCGCGGCCTGATCAAAGCCTTGTCGATGGCGTCGATGACGATTGGGACAAATTCGCGAGCCTTGAAGATTACGACAAATTCACGCGGGCCTGGCTCGATGCCGTGCGCCGAGTCATGAAGAAGGACGCGACGCTTTTCGTGATCGGCTCCTATCACAATATTTTCCGGGCCGGCTCGATCCTGCAGGATCAGGGCTTTTGGATCCTGAACGATATTATTTGGCGCAAGGCCAATCCGATGCCGAATTTTCGCGGCCGCCGCTTCACCAATGCGCATGAAACGCTGATCTGGGCGGCGAAAAGCCCGGCGGTTAAGAACTATACCTTCAACTATGAATTGTTGAAGGCCGGCAACGAGGATTGCCAAGTCCGCTCCGACTGGTTTTTGCCGATCTGCACCGGCACTGAGCGCCTCAAGGATGCCACTGGCCGAAAGGCGCATCCGACTCAAAAGCCGGAGAGTTTGCTCTCCCGTATCCTTCTCGCCGCCTCGACGAAGGGCGACGTGGTTCTCGATCCCTTCTTCGGTTCGGGCACGACAGGCGCCGCCGCCAAAAGGCTCGGGCGCTCGTTCATCGGCATCGAACGCGACGCGGCCTATGCCAGGGCGGCAAGAGAAAGAATCGATGCCCTCACAGCGCTCCCGCCCGCTGCCATCGCGGCGGTTACGGACAAACGCTCGGAGCCGCGCATTCCTTTCGCCGCGATTGTGGAGGCGGGACTGATCCGGCCGGGCGAAATACTCGTCGACGAAAACAAGCGCCATGCCGCGATTGTGCGCGCGGACGGCGCGGTCTCGATCGGCGCAATTACGGGCTCGATCCACAAGACAGGCGCGCTGGCGCAAGGCCTTCCCGCCTGCAATGGCTGGACATTCTGGCACTTTGAGCGCGACGGCAGGCTGAAGCCCATCGATGTTTTGCGTTCGATGGCGAGAGCCCGTTTGCGGCAGAGCGCGGAATAGTTTTGCTTCGCGAGACGGCGATCAATGATAAATTTAGAGCCGTGTATCTGCTGCTTTAGTATTTGATGGTCAACACGCTCTCAAGTAGTATTGAACGACTAGGGATTCAGCCCGGTCGGTGAAGTGCAATGAGCAAAAACTTGCAACAAAAAGAAAGAAAGAAAGAAAGAAGAGGGCGCGCAGTTCGTTAAATACTTCGGACCACTTCTTCTTAATGCGCTGCGTGGGCTGGGTGGCTCCGGGACGCCAGACGAAGTGGTTGAACGAATCGCTCAAGATCTTCACATTCCCGATGAAATTCAGAACGAGCCGCTTCCGTCGGGCGAGCCCCGCTTTCGAAACCAGGTTCATTGGGCGCGGTTTTACCTCGTCCGCGAAGGGTTACTCGACTCATCTAAACGAGGGGTTTGGAGTCTGACTGAAGGAGGGCGTGTAACAACTCTTACGCAAGAGCAAGCGCGCATCATTTTTCTGAGATGGGTTCGCATTTTCCAAGAGCGACGCCGTGCGAAAGCGGAAGCCCCTGAGCCAGTCGCCGAGCAGGTAGCTGAGGGTACAAGCGCGACTCCGAACGATTATCGCAATGAGGTTATCGATTTGTTGCTCCAGCTTCCACCGTCTGGCTTTGAGCGATTATCCCAACGCTTGCTGCGAGAATCGGGATTCACCCAGGTGGTGGTCACAGGTAGCAGCGGCGATGGAGGCATTGACGGTTACGGGTCGCTCCAGATCAACCCGCTAGTTTCCATCAAGGTTTTATTCCAGTGCAAGCGATACAAAAAGTCTGTTTCTCCATCAGATGTGCGCGATTTTCGTGGCGCAATGGCAGGCCGCGCTGACAAGGGCATTATATGACAACAGGTACTTTCACTGCGGAGGCACGGCGCGAAGCCTCCCGCGAGGGGGTTGCAGCAATCGAACTTTTGGATGGAGAGAAGCTTGTAGATATGCTGGAACGTCTGGAATTAGGCCTCAAGCCCATAACTACCTATGAAATAGATGAGTCATTCTTCAAAGAGTTCCGAGGTTAACAAGCCTCCCGTAAACTCCGGTTGCGGGCTTTCACGCATGTCTGATAGAGCATGACCATGCGGTTTGCGGCCCACAGAGAGTCTTGCTCAGGAGAAATCAAGTGACAGCACGCCAAATTGCGCAGAAGGCGCCGTACTCCGTCGATGTCGAGGCCAGGAGGACCTATTATTGGTGCGCCTGCGGACAGTCCAAGAAGCAACCTTTCTGCGATGGCTCGCACAAAGAGACCGGCGTCATCAAGCGAGGCCGCCGCCTGAAAATAGCGGACGCCCGCGGTGTTGGCGAGCCGCGCTTGCGCCAGCGCCGAACGCCACGCGGCCGCGTCGACATAACCCCGCTCCACGATTCGCGGCCGGTCGGCCAGCCAATCCAGCCAGTCGCCTCCCTCAGCCAAGCCGGCGTAAAGGGCCTCCTCCGGGCTAATCTTGTTCTTGCGCAACAGAACTTTGCGCGGCAAGGCCGATTCCAGCGCACGCCGTTGCAGCAGCCTGTCGCATGTCGGATGCGTCTTTTCGGGCCACGGGACGCTGAACATGAAGGCGATGAGATCGCGATCGAGCAAGGGGTGGCGGAACTGCGCCGGGATGTCGTCGCCGCTATAAAAGGCGGCGGCGAGTCGCGCGCAGCGGATCACCTGTTCGAGCACCGCCGAAGCGTCGACGGATTTCGTCCGTGGCGCCCACGAGCGATTGCTCCGCGAAACAGCGTCTCATAATCGCGCTCATCGGTGAGACGAAGCGGCGCGACACTGTCGAGCGTCCAGGCGCCAACGCGCTTGAGGCCGCCGCCGCGCCATACCACAGTCTCGCCGGCGCGCAGCCGGCGCACGTGCGAGTAGGGCGTGCGGTCGCCAAAATGCCAGCCATGCGCAAGGTAATCGGAAATATAGGTTTCATCGAGTTCGCCGACGCCGGTCGCCCTGATGATGTCGAGCAGATGCGTCGCGACGATCAGTTCGTCGTTATATGGTGCATAGAACAGGGATTCGAGAGCCAATTCATCGTGAGCGAGGACAGCGGTCGCTCGCGCGGAGTCGATGACAACCGCGGCGAACGCTCCTTCGATACGCCGGGGGAAATCTTCGCCGAAACAGCGATAGGCGCGCGCCAATATCCCGGTTACGCCGAAGGATCCCGAAGCCGGCGCGGCGTCGGGGCCCCAGACATAGCCACGCCAGAAGAGGTCGAGACCCTCGGCGCGCTCGGACGCAGGCGTAGACGCGATCTTCCTGCCGCCGTCAAATCGCAGTCGCAGGAAAAATCGCTCCATGCGGGTCACATCCTCGCCAACTCGGTATAACATCGAACGAAATGCGGCGAGTCGAACACCACGCGTCCGGCGCACTCGACCCAGGCGTGCGCCTGGAAAGGAAACCGACGCACGCCGATGACGTGGTCGGCCGGGACGCCCGCCATCAGCAAGAACCGGTAGAGTGACAGGGAGCGAGGCAGGCAGTCCTTGGGCGCCGACGCGATGATGAAAAAATTCTCCGCCAGGGAAAATGCGCGCTCCGCGCGCGCGAGTTGCGCGGGAGGTCGTTCTCATCGATCCGCGGTTTGGCGCATGCGCCAAGCCTCGCGTATGCGCGAGCGAATCCTTTGGCGGCCAACATTCGCGTCGTCCTGAATAGCGACCACCACGCCCCGGCCGCGAGCCATGACCTCGGCCAGCGGGCCAGAGGGCGGCCTATGATCGGCGCAGCCGGCCGCTGCAAAGCGAGCAATCCGCCGGCTTCAGCCTCGTGCAGGAATTTTTCGAGATCCGCGGCGACCTCAGTCGGCACCGCCGCGAAACTATTCGCTAGCTGCTCGACGCAGCGGCGCTCGTCCGATCCGACGAGGACGGCCTCCCACATCGCGGTCGCGACATCGTCAAGAATTTTATACTCTCCGAATCTCAAGTCTAGAATAATAACATTGCCGTCGATCAAGCGATGGCGAATGAAGGACGACGCAGTGTAAGAGGCCATGACTGTCGCTCGCTAAATCGGGTGCGGGGCAATGCGGTTGGCCCGGCCGGTGCCGCTATCAAATTCAAAAAGTAGGAGTATGTCCTCACTGAAAAAACCAGGAAACTTTTTTGCGATCCTGCGCTAATCGAACTCCACCACGAGCCCGAGCTTTTCGAACTCTTGTTCAATCGCTTGGGCGATCTTCTGCAATTCCGCGACCTCGATCTCGATGTCACCGTGCGGTGCATCCCAAGTCAAAATCGAGTCCAAATCGACGGTTAAATCGGCCGGATCCTCCGCTTTGGGCGGACTCGACGCAGGCAGAATCGTCAAAATTCTCGCACCCCAGTGAACGCGAATCGACCCTTCGGTCAGGGTGATCCGAGGCTCCTCGCTCCGCTTGGCCATCTGTCAATCGACCCTGAGATTTTCGCCGCTTCGACGCACGGCTTCGATCACTTTCCGCATGACGCCCGGAAAAGCCTCGTTGTCGAGGTCGCGCGCCGGCGTCCAACGATAGCCGCTGGGCGGCCGCCTGTCTTCCTTCACCTCCGCGACATAGATGGAAAGGCGCAAGGCAAAATGAGTGAACGCATGTTCGATTGAGCTTTCAAGTTTACGAAAGGGCGCCGCGATAGGCGCTTGGCTCTCCGCCAGAGCCTCGTCGAAATCCGTTTCCCAAGGGCTTCCGGGCAATTCCGTCATGCCGCCGAGAAGACCCTTCGGCGGGCGCGTGCGGACAAGAACCGCGCCGTCCCGGCGGCGCACGAAAAACGCCGCACCCCGGCGCAGGGGACGCAGCGGGCGCGGCGCCTTAGTGGGCAGCCGTTCCGCATGGCCGAATGCATGACCAAGGCAAAGGTCCCGCAACGGACACATGCCGCAAGATGGGTGTCTCGGCGTACAAACCATGGCGCCAAGGTCCATCATGGCCTGTGCGAAATCGCCAGGCCGCTTCCCCGGCACCATTTCTTGTGCCCTGGCCTTGATTTCAGTTTGGGCGGCCGGAAGCGGCGTCTCGATCGAAAAGAGCCGTGCGACGACACGCGTGACATTGCCGTCGATCGCGGCGATCGCCGCCGCCGTATAGGGGCCGATCCCAGGAAGATCCCGCAACGCGGCTTCGGTTGCGGGAAAACTGCCGCCGAAGTCGCCCGCGATAGTTTTAGCGCAGGCATGAAGATTGCGCGCGCGCGAGTAATAGCCAAGCCCGGCCCAGGCCCGCATCACCTCGTCGCTGCTGGCTTGCGCCAAAGATTTGACATCCGGCCAGCGCGCCAAAAAAGCCGCAAAATAGGGTGTGACCGCCGCGACCGTCGTCTGTTGCAGCATGATTTCGGAAAGCCAAACCTTGTAGGGATCGGCGGCCGCGTAGGGCTTGGCGCGCCAAGGCAGATCGCGGCGATGGCAGTCGTACCAAGCAAGGACAGCGGCGGCGGCGCGCGCGCCTAGGCTCACCGGAACAGTCATAGATGCGCCTCGTTTTGCCGCTTTCTTACCATGCACATGAACAAACGGTTAAGACCGAGGGGACGAAAGATGAGCGCTATTGTCAAGCCGATACCCGAAGGGCACGAAGGGGCCATCCCCTATCTGAACGTCAGCAACGCCAGCGAAGCCATCGCATTCTACAAAAATGCTTTCGGCGCGGTAGAAATTCTTTGCATCGCGCATGAGGGCAAGGTCGGCCATGCGGAGCTCGCAATCGGCGAGGCCAGGATCATGCTCAGCGACGAATTTCCGGACCATGATGCCTTGAGCCCGCAAACGATCGGCGGGACACCCGTCATGATCCATCTCTATGTCGAAGATGTCGATGCGTTCACGGCCCGCGCGGTTGAGGCGGGCCTCAAAATTCTGCGGCCGGTCGCGGATCAATTCTATGGCGATCGCGGCGGCAAATTCGAGGATCCTTTTGGGCATCGCTGGTGGATCGCGACCCGCAAGGAGGATGTCCCGCCGGACGAGCTGAGGAGGCGCGCCGTCGCTTTATTTGGCACCTGCCCGGATTGAAGCCCGGCCCTGGTTGCCGCGACCGGGCAAATCACGGTAGTGTGGCCTATGCGGAAAGGTCACTCTGGCAAAAATTCTTGGTCCCGGCCACTGGCCGAGTTCGTTCAAACCGCGATCGATCCGGTTGTGACGCGGCAAGGTTTTGGCCAGTCCGGTCTTATCTTGTTTTGGGACGACATCGTGGGCGAAAGATTCGCCGCGATCTCGCAACCGGTCAAGATGCAATGGCCGCCGCGGGGACGGAACGGCGCGGTGGACAATGGCCCAGCTCCGGCAACGCTGATCATCCGGGTCGAAACCGGCTTCGCACTTGAGTTGCAGCATCTCGCCCCCGTTCTCATCGAGCGCGTCAACGCCCATTTCGGCTGGCGCTGCGTCTCGCGCATCCTGCTGAAACAGGGTCCCATCGCGGCACGGCCCCCTGCCCGGCCGACGGCCCGCGCACCCGGCAAGGCCGCTGTAGCGGCGGCGGAAAAACTCGCCGGCAATGTGACGGATGAACCGTTGCGGCAGGCTTTGACGCGGCTCGGCGCGCGGGTGCTGAGCACCTCCTAAGGGCGGTTTTGTCCGGTTTTGCGGCTCAATCGGACAAAAATGTTTCACGTGAAACACTTTTGTCCGATACTGGGGCTCAACCTTACAAGGCCACATACAGCGCGCGGGTTTGAGATAGGTAAGATCGCGCGGAAAATTGGTATTTTGGGCGGTTTTTAAAAATGACTTCCTGGCTTACTTGGTTTTGGGACTTTATCACGCCTGGCTCTGCGGCGGGCTGGTCGTCACCGCTGGCGGAATATGGAAGGTCGTCACATTTTTTGCCGAACGCAAAAAGGCCGATGAGAAAAATGGCGGCGGCACGAACGTCACTGTGGGCCAAGGATTCGGCACGGTCCGTGATCAGACTTTCGAAGCGCCGGTGAATTTTGGGCCGAGCCCAGAACACATCAAGCAAATTCAAGAACCTTTTGAAAGGCAGCTTGCCGCGCAAAACGCCCTCACAGACAATTTAACCAAAGCGCTGCTGGAGAGAAGCCCCGTGGCTGCGGGACCGGGCGCGCAGCAGGCGGTCGGCGCGGCGGTGAAATCGATCGCGGGAGGTGCAGAGGCGGGCGACAACCGCCTCGAAAATGCGCTCAGTCTGTTGAAGGAAAACAAAACCGCCGAGGCGGCGCAACTCCTCACTGCTGTCGCCGAGGACAAGAAGACGGCGCGCATCGAGCAGGACCGGAAGGAAGCGGCGATTGCCTATCGCAACCTCGGCGCCATCGCCGGGCTGCGCGACCCGAAAGCCGCGCGCGAGGCCTATGCCAGGGCCATGGCGCTTGATCCGGACAATGCCGAGGGGCTTTTCTGGGATGGCTGGTTTCAACTTGACACGAATAATCTTGCCGCCGCCAGGAAATCCTATCGTGCGCTCGTACGGCTGGCGGGCAAGGGGGCCGATGAACATCAGATTTTCTGGGCGCGAACCGGCCTTGGCGACATCGCCGTGGCGCGCGGCGATCTGAACGCCGCGCTGGCGGCCTATGCTGAGGCGATGGAGCCTCTTGTGGCGCAGGAAGAAGGCAACGCGCAGTGGCAATACGATCTCGGGATCAGCAACGAACGGATTGGCAACGTGCAAATGGCGCAGGGAGATCTCGGCGCCGCCTTGAAGTCCTACGAGGCAAGGCAAGCGATTATCTCCCGCCTCGCGACATCAGACCCAGGCAATGCGGGCTGGCAAGCGCGATCTCTCGGTGGCCTATGAGAAGGTGGGCGGCGTGCAAGAGGCGCAAGGCAACCTCGCGGGCGCGCTGAAGTCCTATTCCGATAGCCTGCCTCGCGACATCCGACCCCGGCAATGCGGGCTGGCAGCGCGATCTCTCAGTGTCCTACATCAAGGTGGGCGGCGTGCAAGAGGCGCAAGGCAATTTCGCGGGCGCGCTGAAGTCCTATTCCGACAGCCTCGCCATTGCCGACCGCCTCGCGAAATCAGACCCCGGCAATTCGGGCTGGCAATATGATCTCGGGATCAGCAACGAGCGGATTGGCAACGTGCAAATGGCGCAGGGAGATCTCGGCGCCGCCTTGAGGTCCTACGAGGCCAGGCAAGCGATTATCTCCCGCCTCGCGACATCCGACCCCGGCAATGCGGGCTGGCAATATGATCTCGGGATCAGCAACGAGCGGATTGGCAACGTGCAAAT
>VDMG01000286.1 GCA_006514895.1 Beijerinckiaceae bacterium | reverse complement strand
GAGTTCCGTGCGGCGGTTCCATTCTGAGAAACGGCGCCCTTGCGGGTCCTGGTGGAAACTACGGCGACCGCCGGCCTCGGACCGGAAGTGGTGCGAGATGAATGTCGTTCTCGCGCTCGTTGCCGCCGCTGGAGAATGGCGTCCCGGAAAGCCCGTCAAGGAGCCGAGCGCGCGCCGGTTGGGGGTCCACCGCGAGAAAGCCTCGCGCACGCGATCATCGGCATCATCCTGCTCATCGGCATCGTGAAGTAGAACGCGATCCTGATGATCGATTTCGCGCTTGACGCCGAACGCACTGAAGGGCTTGCGCCGCACGACGCTATTTATCAGGCCTGTCTTTTGCGGTTTCGTCCGATCCTGATGACGACTTTCGCCGCAATCCTTGGCGCCTTGCCCTTGATGCTTGGGACCGGCACCGGCTCCGAGCTCCGCACTCCCTTGGGAATTGCGATCGTCGGCGGCCTCATCGTGAGCCAGGTCCTGACGCTTTTCACGACCCCTGTGATTTATCTTTATTTCGACCGCTTGGCGCTGCGGCTAGCAGGGGGACGCCGCCGAAATCCGCCACTGGCCGCAGGCGAGGCGCAAGGATGAACCTTTCCGCCCCTTTCATAGGGCGCCCGGTGGCAACCACGCTCCTCACCTTCGGGATTGCCCTGGCAGGGTGCCTTGCTTTTATGAAGCTGCCGGTTTCGCCGCTTCCGCAAGTCGATTTTCCGACGATTTTGGTGCAGGCGCAGCTTCCTGGTGCAAGCCCGGAGACCGTGGCATCAAGCCTGGCAAGCCCGCTTGAACGGCATCTAGGCCAGATTGCCGATGTCACCGAAATGACCTCGTCAAGCACCCTCGGGCAAACCCGCATCACCCTCCAATTCGGCCTTGATCGCGACATCGACGGTGCCGCGCGCGATGTTCAGGCGGCGATCAACGCATCGTTTGCCGACCTCCCGACGAACCTGCCGACCAATCCGACCTATCGCAAGATCAATCCCGCCGACGCGCCGATTCTTATTCTAACTCTGACATCGAAGACTAAGACGCGCGGCGAAATGTACGATCACGCCAGCAATATCCTGCAGCAAAGGCTTTCCCAGCTCGACGGCATAGGTCAGGTCGTGGTCGGCGGCGGCGCCCTGCCGGGGGTGCGAATCGAGCTTAACCCGCACGCCTTGTCCAAATACGGTATTGGGGTTGAGGACGTGCGCGCGGCGCTCGCTTCCGCCAACGCCAACAGCCCAAAGGGCGCGATCGAGGATGGCGTAGGACATTTCCAAATCTACACCAACGATCAAGCAACTCGAGCCGCAGAATACGCCCCCCTCGTCATAGCCTACCGCAACGGCGCCCCGGTCCTTCTTGCCGACGTCGCCGATGTGCTGGATTCGGTCGAGGACGTCCGCAATCGGGGCCTTTCAGACGGCCAGCCAGCAGTTTTCGTCATTATATTTCGTCAGCCAGGCGCCAATATTATCGACACGGTCGACCACGTGAAGGCCGAATTGCCGCATCTCAAAGCGGCATTGCCAAGCGATATCGAATTCTCGCAAACCTCCGATCGAAGCAATACAATCCGCGCTTCCTTGCGCGACACCGAATGGACCCTGGCCATCGCGGTTCTTTTGGTCTCGCTGATCGTGTTTTTATTCCTGCGCGATATTCGCGCGGCGATCATTCCAAGCGTGGCCGTGCCGGTTTCGATTATCGGCACGTTCGGCGCGATGTATCTCTTGAACTTCAGCTTGAATAATTTGTCTCTCATGGCCCTGACGATTGCGACCGGCTTCGTCGTCGACGATGCGATCGTGGTTCAGGAAAACATCGCTCGCCACCTTGACGCGGGGAGGGGACGCATCGAGGCCGCCCTTGTCGGCGCAAGGGAGGTGGGATTCACGGTGCTGTCGATCAGCATCTCCTTGATTGCGGTGTTCATTCCGATTCTTTTTATGGGCGGAATTGTCGGCCGCCTGTTTCGTGAATTCGCGCTCACTCTCTCGCTTGCCATCCTTGTCTCGCTCGGCCTGTCATTGACCGCGACACCAATGATGTGCGCGCTGTTTCTCCGGCCGCGGCCTGGAGAGGTCGGTCAACGCCGATTCGATCCGTTCGGCAGGATTTTGCATGGCTACGAGCAAACCTTAGCTGGGCGCTGCGCCACGGCGTCTTGGTAATGGTGGTCTTGATCGCGACCGTCTGCCTCAACCTCGCTCTATTTAAGATCGTGCCGAAGGGTTTTTTCCCGCAGCAAGACATCGGTCGGGTGGTTGGATCTATTCAAGCCGACCAATCAATTTCGTTCCAAGCGATGCGGCAAAAGCTCGCGCAGCTTCAAGCGATCGTGCAAAGCGACCCTGCGGTCGTCACTGTCAAGGGATATACCGGCTCGGGCTCCGGCCAGACCAATTCCGGCTTTGTCTATATCGATCTAAAACCACCTGGCCAACGCCGAGAAACGGCGGACGAGGTGATCGGCCGTCTGCGGCGTAAGCTCGCTCAGGTGGCGGGCGCGCGTCTCTATCTGCAATCGGTGCAGGATATCCGTATGGGTGGGCGGCTCAGTAATGCGCAATACCAGTACACCTTGCAAGGCGACGACACGGACGAACTTTATGCGTTCGCGCCGCGCCTCCTTAAGGCGTTGCAAAACAGCTCCATCCTGGTGGACGTCAACACCGACCAGCAGCAGAAGGGCTTGAAGACAGATGTTGTCGTCGATCGTGACACGGCTTCCCGTCTCGGCCTCGTCATGAGTCAAATCGACAATACGCTTTATGACGCGTTCGGCCAGCGCCAGGTCTCGGTCATCTACAGCGCGATCAATCAATACCATGTGGTGATGGAGGTCGACCCCCGCTATTGGCAAGATCCTTCGATCCTAAACGATCTCTATGTCAGCACCTCTGGCGCCAGCCCGAGCGGCACGGTGACGAGCAATGCCGTGGCGGGAACGGTGACGCAAAGCGCTGCTTTGCCTTCGCCAGGGTCATCGGCCACCGCGTCCACGTCTAGTCAAACCGCGAGTGTGGAAGGCGCCGAGGCGCGTAATGCGCAAACCAATGCGCTCGCCAATACCGGCAGGCAAGGCACTTCGTCGGGCGCGGCGGTCAGCACCTCGCAGGAACCAATGGTTCCTCTCGCCGCCTTCAGCCATTTCGAACCTGGCCATACGCCCTTGGCGGTCAACCATCAGGGCCTCTTCGTCGCGAGCACGATTTCCTTCAATCTCCCCCCTGGCGTCGCGTTGGGGGATGCCGCATATGAGATCAAGCAGACAATGGCGAATCTCCATGCCCCGGCAACGATCCACGGCAGTCTCCAGGGCACCGCGCGCGCCTTCGAGGAGTCGCTTGCGAACGAGCGCTTCCTGATCCTGGCCGCTCTCGCGGCGATCTATATTGTGTTGGGCATCCTTTATGAGAGCTTCGTTCACCCGGTCACCATTCTCTCCACCTTGCCTTCGGCTGGAGTCGGCGCGGTGCTCGCGCTTTTGTTGTTTCACACGGAGTTCAGCATCATCGCCATGATCGGGGTGATTTTGCTGATCGGCATCGTCAAGAAAAATGCGATTCTGATGATCGATTTCGCCCTCGAAGCGGAACGCTCGGAGGGGCTTTCGCCGCGCGACGCGATTTTCCGCGCCTGCATCTTGCGGTTTCGCCCGATCATGATGACGACATTCGCCGCGATTTTTGGCGCCGTCCCGCTGGCGCTGAGCTTCGGCGATGGAGGCGAGATCCGGCGCCCGCTCGGGATCGCGATCGTCGGCGGCCTGATCGTCAGCCAGCTCTTGACCCTTTACACGACGCCCGTGCTCTATCTTTATCTCGACCGGTTCCGGCTCTGGGCGAACCGGCACTGGCGCCGCCTGTTTCCGCGGGTTGCGGGTGCCGTTCCGGAGCCTTCAGAGTAACAGCGACTCAGTCTTCGACGAATGATTTCAGCCTCGCCAATGCTTGGTCCCACTGTTCCGAGACGCGATCAAGATATGTCTTGATCTGTTCGATCGGCTCAACCTCGAACTCGAATAGACTCTCGCGGCCTGCACGGGTGCTGCGCACCACTCCCGCACTCTCCAGCACCCGGAGATGTTGGGTGATTGCCTGCTGCGAAAGATTCGAGCCTTTTGCAAGCTCAGAGATCGACTGCGGCTGCCCGGCGCAGAGCTTTGTGAGCAGCGACAGTCGCGTTGCATCTCCAAGAGCAGCAAACACCGGCGCATGAGCCCTGCGCTCAGCCAGGCTGCTACGACGTTGTCTCGACATAGCGCTCGATATTTTTCATTTGCTCCGTCCAGCCGCCTTCATTCATCCGAAATGCTTCGAGGCGCCGGCCGCTGGGAATTCCGCCAAAGCCGGATTCGGTGAGGAGAAGCAGTGTGCCGCTTGGGGTCGCTTCCAGCCTGAACTCGACAAGCGTCCTGGGTTCCTGCGAGTAGTCTACTTTGGGATCGATGGCATAAGGGTGCCAGGTGAACGAGAAGAGCCTTTCATGCTCGATTTTCTGTACAGTCGCTTCCCAAATCATTTGCCCGCAGCCACCACGGTGGGTAATCCGGCCGCGTGAGATCCGGCCAGCCACAAATGGGCCATCCAATCGCCGCGTTGCTTGGCCTCGTTCCGGTTCCGGCCAGTCTTGAGCGCCTCGGTCAGCGAGCCCCAAGACTGATAAAGCCGGGCGTTGGCCATTTCCAAAAAAGCCGCCCACATAGCTTGGCTTGCCCCGGTCGAGAAAGAGATCCGTCTCCTTCGTGTTGCTGTAGATTCCATCTTGCCGCTCCAGCAAGTTCAGCGCGACAAGCGCGTCGAGAAAATCGCGGGCAGAGCGATCGTGCAAGCCGAGCCGCTGGGACAACGTTCTAAGATTGGCCCGTCCCTTGGCGAGTTCGGTGAATAATCCGAGTTCCACGGCGCTCAAGAGCGTCTTGGATGCCCAGAAACCAACTCCGAGATTGAAAATATTGGCGGGCGTTGCGGCTTCGGTCACGAGACACCTCCTTGGCGCGCGGCACCATTCCTCATATTTTTGCTTTTTGATGGAACGCCGGACGTCCGCGAACCCAGGTCCAACGGCGGCAACGTGGCTCGAACGGCGCTTACTATAATGCTGCGCGGAGCCAGCGCAAGGTGGGTAATTCGCCGCTTTAAGACGCCGGCAATGCGTCGATGAGCTTGTGCAGGGTCGCGATGGTCGAAGGATCGGCAATCCCGTCGACGCGGGCTGGCCGGAAATGGCGCTGGAAAGCCGTGATGGTGGATTGCGTCTTGGCGTCATAGATGCCGGTCACATCGAGCCCATAGCCGTAGCTCGCGAGCATCGCTTGCAGCGCCTCAACTTCCAGACCTTTAGCGCCGGTTTCAAGGCGCGGACAATCCACGATTGCGCAAGGAGACACGAAATTGCCGACCCCAGCCTTGGCCAATTGGCCCCAAGGAAAATGTTCGCCGGGATCGATCTTGCGGTCGGGCGCCAGATCCGAATGCGCGAGAATGCGCGCCGGCGAGATCTTCCAACGCGCGGAAAGGTCCTGGCAAAGCGCGATCACCGTTTCGATCTGCGCGGGCGGATAGGGCGGCAAGCCGCCGATATGGCCGTGGTTCGCGATTTCTATCCCGATCGAAACGGTGTTCATGTCGCGGTCGCCGGCCCAAACCCCGATGCCCGCGTGCCAAGCACGACGTGCCTCCGGGACGAGCTGAAAAAGTCCGCCATCCTCTTGGACGAGATAATGCGCGGAGACTTGCGATTCTGCCGCGCAAAGGTGCTCTAGGGCAGCCGCACCCGTCGCAATCCCTGTATAATGCAGGATGATCGCGTCGGGCAGCCGCCCCTTGCGATCGCCATGGTTAGGCGAGGAGCGGACGCTCGCGGGAAGCGAACTGTCGGGTTTCAATAGCCGTAATACGCCGTGCATACCTGATTGCCATAGGCATCATAGCCAATCCGCGCGCAACGTGCCGGGGGCGGGGGCGGAGGCGGCCGGTAATAGCCCGGCGGCGGTGGAGGCGCCGTGTTGGCGCCAACGATCGCGCCGGTCGCCGCCCCGAGTGCGCCGCCCGCGAGCGCGGCGCCGACGCCGCCGCCGGTTGCGGCACCGATTGCCGCGCCTGTCGCGCCTCCGAGAGCCGCTCCGCTTACGCCGCGCTGTTCAGGCGTATAGCCGCAACCGGCAAACACGGCGGATAAGATGACGAGTAACGTCACAGCAAAAATCTTCTGCATGCCACTTCCTAACGTATCGTCCTCAGCCATGATCGCTTCAAGTTGAACGGCTCATGGAATCGCTTTCGTTTTCTCGCATGATCTTATCCAAAAAGTCCGCAACTTTTTTTAGATCATGCTCCTGTGTAACGCACGCGCACCCCCCGATCTTGTCACACACCCTAGTCAATGCTCCGGGTCAAGATGAAAATTGCGCTGCGTACGTGGATTTCGTGACCACGCGGCATTTGTGCCACGCGTGTCTTTCCAATTTGACAATTGACGTATTGGCGCCGTGCACCTATGTGGCTTTGGCCAGCCGGCCGGATGGCCGCCGCTGTCGTGGCGGAGGAAAGTCCGGGCTCCACGGAGACACGGTGCCGGATAACTTCCGGCGGGGGCGACCCCAGGGAAAGCGCCACAGAAAATAAACCGCCGCGAGGCAAGGGTGAAACGGTGCGGTAAGAGCGCACCGCGCGCATGGCAACATGAGCGGCATGGCAAGCCCCACCGGGAGCAAAACCGAATAGGGGCGACGTAAGGATTTCTCGTTTGAGAAATCCTTGGATCCGTCTCTGGATTGTTGCCCGGGTTGGTTGCTCGAGGCGGTCGGCGACGGCCGTCCCAGAGGAATGGCCATCACGCGCGCGTAAAACCGCGCGCCATACAAAACCCGGCTTACAGGCCGGCTGGCAGTTTCGCGACAAAACCCGTAGGGAAATCGCTTGAATTAGAGCATTTTCAAGCGAAGCAGATACCGTTCGCGTCAAACAAAGATCTAGAGCGCTTTCAGATTCCACGGAATCTGAAAGCGCGCTAGCCGAGTTTACCCGCCGCATGCGCGAGCAAGGTGTAAACCTTGCCAGTTTCCGACAGGAGATATGTCTTGGCAACGGCCTCGCTGTTCCCATCTTCGCCGAGACCGGCCAAGAGCCGTTCGAACTCCTGCACATAGCGATCGACCGTCGCACGGAACTCCGGATCGAGCCGGTAGCGCCGGCGGATTTCGTCGAAGGTCTGGGGACCGCGGCCGGTGTAGATCCGCCTCGTGAAGGCATTGATTTCGCCGCGGCGATAGCGGTCCCACGCGGCTGCGGCGGCGGCGTGATCGATCATCTGCGCGACATCGAGAGACATCGTTTCGAGCCGTTGCGCCGGTTGCCCGGCTTTGGCGGCCGGATTTGAGGCAGGCGGATTTGGGGCAGGTGGCTCTGGGGAAACCTCGGGTTCTCCACTGTCGACTCGCGCGAGGAGATCCGAGATCCAGCCGCCGCCGCGTTCGGAAGATTTCGCATTGGCTGGCGGGCCAGGGCGCGGTCTTTGCGTTTCCGCGCGAGGCGGCTCCGGGGCCCGCGGCGGGTCGGCCGCGCGCACGGGTTCCACGCGCCGGGGCGATACCGGCGGAGCGGCGCGGCCAGAACTGACCAGAGCCGGTTGCGAGACGTCATAGGCGCGGCCAGATCTCGTCACGATTTCGCTCAACTCTTCGAGTGCCTTGATCTGATCGGCAACGGCACGCCTCATCGAAGCAGCCTGCTGCGCCGTCTCCTGCGGCAGCTCGACGGCGCCGCGGCGCAAGGCTTCGCGGGTCGATTCGAGCTCGCGCTGAATCTCGCGCGACATGCCACGCAACTCCGCCGCCGCCGATTGGAAACGTTCCGTGGTTTGCTCTAAAATGCCACCAAGCTCCGCATTGGCCTGCTCGCAGGCGGCGCGCATCACCGCCGCCATGCTCTCACGTCCCTCCTCGATATTGGTGCGGAGGCCGGCGAACTGACGGTCGATCATTCCGCCTGTGGACCGCGAGGTTTCGGCAAGCAGGGCGCCGATGTCGCGAGCGCCCGCCGCGGCTTTCTCAAACGAATCGTCGATACGCTCCGCAAAGGACTGCATAAAGCCTTCCAATTCTTCGCGGCGCTCCTTGATGATGTTGACGAGCGATTCAAGGGAATCACGCCGCGCGCCGAGCATTTGATCGAGCTCGCCTTGCTGTTGGGTAAAATCGCCCGCGGAACTTGCGATGCCTTGCCGGTGCCGCGCAATCGTTTCAGCCAGGCTGCCCGCTTCGTCAAGCGTCGACCGCGTGGATTGGTTGAACTGATCGATCTCTTGGGCAAAGTGCGTAAGGATCGAGCGGAAATCATCCATGCGGTTGCTCAGCACATGCTCCGCGGCCGCGAAATCCGTGCCGGTTGCGCCAATCGCCTTTTGCAACGCCTCACTGCTGTAGACGAGGCGATCAATCACCTCGGCCATTCCGGTCCGCAACCTTTCATTCGTCTCAACGAGAGCTTCAATCGATGCCGCGGCACCGGTTTCGATCGAACTCCGCAAATGCGCCGCCGATTGCTCGATTGCCGACGCGAACTCATTTTGCTTCTCTCCAAGGTGTTGCACGGCGGCATTTGCGCGGCCCTCGATTGTTTGGGTAGCCGCTTCACCGACGCTCATCACCTCCCGGGCGATCTGTTGGCTAAGGAGGGACAGAGCTTCGACGAGCCGTCCCCCACGCGTGTCGAACAGCTCGTGTAAATCGCCTGAACGCGCCGCCAATGCCGCCTGCAAAGCCCGGCCTCTTTCCCCAAGGGCGCCCTCGAGGTCGCCCAGCCGATCCGCCAAGGCCCCGCTGATTTCATTGATGCGCCGCGCGAGGCCATCGCCTATCTCTCCGGCGCGCCCGGCGAGGGTCGTGTCGAGATCCTCGACGGCCTGCGCAATCGTCTCGCGGATCTCCTCGGCACGTCCAGCTAGCACTTGCCCCAACTGTCCGGTTTCGCGATCCAGCGCCGCGTTGATATTACCGGTATGAAGACCGAGCGTTTGATCGATCTCTCGCGTTCTTGCGGCGAGAGTTTCGGAAACGGCGCGGCCCGTTTCGTCAAGTTCTCCGGAAACCGCCGCTAGACGGTTGACGACGCGCTCCTCGAATTGATTGACACGGCCGTCGAGCGTCTCGGAGATCGCGGCCGCGTGGCCGCCGAGCACCGCGTGGACCTCCTCCGCCTTGGCCGCGAAGGTGTCGGCGATCTCGGCTGAGCGGGCCGTCAGCGCCGTACTGATTTCTTGTGCTTTTTCATCAAGCGCGCGGATTATGTCGCCGCCGCCTTCGCCGAGCGCTCTGGCGATATCGACGGCTCTTCCTGTCAAAGTCTCGCTGAGCACCTGGGCGCGTGAATCGAGTCCTTGATCAATGCGCCTGATGAGGTTGGCAAGTGCCTGACTGACCTCCTCCGCTTTGGCGGCCGTGCGCGATTCGAAGGCTTCGATGTGGGCCTCCAGCACCGCGGCGGCTTCCCGCGCGCGCAAGCCCAGCTTGTCGTCGAGCTCGCCGCCCTGGAGCGTGAGCGTCGTTTCGATCGAGCCCAGGCGATCGGCAAGAGTCGCGGTAAATCGCTCGACATGCTCGTCGACGCTGTTGGCGACTGCGCCGCCTTGTCCGATGACGGTTTCCTCGAACATCAGCAAGCGGCCCGAGAGGGCTTCATTAACCCGGTCAGCATGGGTCGCGATCGCATTGATCGCTTCATTCGCGGTTTCCGCGAAACGCTCGTTGAGATCATTCGCTTGATAGCCGATCGAAGCGATCGCCTGTTGCGCGGTCGCGTCGAAATTCTCGCTGAGCGCGCCGGTGTGATCGGCAAAAGCAGCAACGGCTCCGCGTGCGGACGCCACCAGATGTTCGCTCATCTCATTGGCATGCTTCGTGATCGCGCCAAACGTTTCATCAAGCGTGGCGGCAAGCCTCTCATGCAGCCCTTCGGCGTGATTGGCATAGGCTGCATCGGTGTGCTGCGCGGCCGCTTCCAATTGCTCGCTTATTTGCTCGGCGTATCCTGTCAAGGCCCCGAGCGTGTCGCCGACGGTCGCCGCCAGACGCGATTGCAGCGCCTCGGTATGGCCGGCCAGGGCCGCCGCCGCATGTGCCGCCGCCGACTCAAGGCGCGTGCTCAGCTCGGCGGCTTGGCTCGTAAGCGCGCCAAAGGTTTCGGTGACGGCCGAGTTCAGGCGGGCATGGAGCACTTCGGCATGGTTCGTGAATGTCGCGACCGAACGCTGCGCGGTGGTTTCAAGCCGCTCGCTCATTGCGTCCGAATGGTTCGACAATGCGCCGAGGGTTTCACTGAGCGTCGCATTCAGGCGGGCGTGAAGAGCGTCTGTATGGCCGGTGAGCGCGTCGACGGAATTCTGCGCGGTCAATTCCAGTCGCTCGCTCATACCTTCCCAATGATTCGAGAGCGCGTGGAGCGTTTCGGCGCTTGTCGCGGCGAGTTGCTCACGCAGCGCCCCGGTTCGCCCGGTGAGAGCGGCGAGCGTCGTATTCGCTGTCGATTCGAGACGCTCGCTCATTTGGGCAGAATGAGCGGTCAAGGCGCTTAAGGTTTCACCGAGCGTCGCGGCGAGACGTTCGTTGAGCGCGTCGGTATGGCCGGTGAAAGCCGCGACCGTGTCTCGCGCGGTGGCCGCCAACTGGTCATGCAATTGGCGGGAATGGCCCGTCAGCGCGGCGAGCGTATCCGCGGCCGTTGTGGCGACCCGCTGGTGCAACGCTTCGGTATGGCTCGTCAGGGCCGCGGCCGTCGCATCGGCGGTAGTCGTGAAGCGGTGTTGAAGTTCGCCGCCATGCTGCTCGAATTGGGCATGAATTCGTGCCTGACTTTCGTCAAAAAGCGTCGCAAGAGTCGTCGTCGCGTTTTCGAATGACGCCCGCGCTTCGGCCGTGCGGTCTTGGATGAGGCCCGCGACGCGCTCGCTCGTCAGAGCCAGATGATCGTGCAGCGCATTGCCTTGGACCGCGACGACTTCATGCAGGCGATCGCTGGTTTCGGCCAAGCGAACGGCGAGATTTTCTCCGCGTGAAAATATTGTGTCGGCGATCCGCGCGCCGGTGGTATCAAGCCGCTGCGCGAGGGCATCACCGCGGATTTCCAGATCGGTGGCGAGGGTCTCACTCGCTGTCTTGAACTGCTCGTCCATTTGCGTCAAGCGATCGGCAAGTGTCCGCGCGATACCATCGCTCGCCCCCACGAGGCTAGCCGTGGCGTCTTGTCCCGATTGGGCCAGCTGCTTGATGAGATCATTTCCATGCGAGGACAATTGCTCGACGAGACTCTCCCGGCCACGGGTGAGCGCTGTTTTAATTTCCTCGCCTTTGGAATTGAGCGAGGCGGTGACCCGGCCGGCCGCTTCTCCGACGCTTTCCGCGAAACGCGCGGAGGCAACGGCGAGATCGCTTGAAAGATTATCGTGCGCCAGGGCAATCGCGCCCCTCACACGATCGGCATTGTTCAGAATGGATTCCCGCTCGGAGGCCAATTCATCGATCAGGGACCGAACGCGGCGCTCATTGTCAGAGTAGGACCGTTCCAGATTGGAGACCTCGGATCTGACCAGCGTCTCGAGCTCGCTTGCTCTTGCGAGCGCCCGTTCAATGCCATCTCCCATCGAAGCCACCTCGCGGCGGATGGTTTGGGAGAGCGTGACCATCTGCTCGGTGGCGATGGTTTCAGGCTCGGCCAAACGCACCGCTACCTCGGTCATCGAACGGGCGGCTAGCCGCATCTCCTGGCCCCGGCGAAGCAGCGCCGCGGTCACCAAGAAGAAGATAACGGGACCGGCGATGGTCATGAGGGCGAGTGTTGCCTGAGGCAACAAGGTCGCGGGCGAAAGATTGAAAAGGACAGCGCGGTTGGCGATGAAATAAGTAAGTGTGAGGATAATCCACAAAACCGAACAAGCCGCGACGATAACCGCCGGGCTCCGATTGTAACGGGTCTGAAACGCGCGAAGAATCTCGCCGGCGGATCGACGATCGTCGTTGGCCGGAAGGAGCGGCGGCGCGGCCGCGACGGATTGCTCCGGGGTTTGCGTTTCCTCGCGTGGGGCGGAGTTTGCCCGCGCCGGACCGAACAATCGATCCTCGTCGATCGCCGTCGGCTCTGGCTCCGGCGTCCGCATGGCGTCGCGCGAACGCCGCGAAGAGTCAGGACGCGGAACCATGGCTTCACGGTCTCCCGGCAAACGCCCCTTCGCCTTGTCCGCGCCGATGGGTTTTCCCGAGGCCTCGCCCGGGCCGGCGCCTTGGTCCACAGCGCGAAGATTCAACGCCTCTTCGATGGCCAAAAGCGCCGCCGCCGCAGGATCTTGAGCTTTATTGGAACTCGCCATCGGACGCCTCTCACAAACTCCTTCGCGAGGAGGTCAAAGCTCCCAGCGGATACACATCAGCGATCCCAAGCGGAACCGTTAACCAATTCTTACTTTACAACCGGAATCACAGGATTCAAACTCAGTGATTGCAAGCATTTACAAACATCGTTAACGCAGCCACGTGGCAAAAGTGAGAAAAAGCGCGCCCGCGCAGTCAAGGTCAGCCGTTTCCGCAGCCCTATTTCCCTCCCCTCAAAGCTCAATCCGAACAAGGGGTGAAGCGGAAAATCCATTCGGCGGCAAAGGGAAAAACGCTGATAAACGACATTTAGATCAAACACTTATACCTACACTAGGTTTTCACGCACTGCACAAATTATGCAGCCTGCGACTTTGCTTTGGCCGCCACATTCGCTATGAAGCGGCGATCATTTTTGGCTTTTTCAACCCAGGCACATCATGGCGATCGAACGCACTTTTTCCATTCTGAAGCCCGATGCGACTCAGCGCAACCTCACCGGGGCGATCAACGCCCTTATCGAAAAGGCGGGGCTGCGCATCGTCGCGCAAAAGCGCGTCCGGATGACGCGCGAGCAGGCAGAGACTTTTTACGCGGTCCACAAGGCCCGCCCTTTCTTCGGTGAACTCGTCGAAACCATGACGGCGGGCCCCGTGGTCGTGCAAGTGCTCGAAGCCGAGGACGCAATCAAGAAATACCGCGACGTGCTCGGCGCCACGGATCCCGCGAAGGCCGCGCCCGGCACGATCCGCAAGGAATTCGCGGTGTCGCTCGGCGAAAATTCCGCGCATGGCTCGGATGGTCCCGACACCGCCGTGGTCGAGATCGCGCAATGGTTTTCCGGCAATGAGATTGTCGGGTGAAGCTCCGGCTTGCTTTCCTATCCGTTGAAAGGAACCCGCAAAGGCGCGGGCAGCGCCGCGGGGCCGCCGCAATAAACCCGATTGCCTTCGACGCGCAGGCGGCCTTCGGCGACAGAGGCGAGCGCGGCGGAATAGATCACGTGCTCTTCCGCGAGCACGCGGGCGGCGAGTGAATCGGGTGTATCGGAATCGAGAACCGGGACCGCCGCCTGCGCGATAATCGGCCCTTCGTCCATGGCCGGCACCACGAAATGCACGGTACAGCCATGGATTTTTACGCCATCGGCCAGGGCGCGCGCATGAGTGTTTAGACCGCGATAAGCAGGCAAAAGTGCCGGGTGAACGTTCAAAAGCCGCCCCTGCCATTGGCCAACGAACCAGGGCGTCAGCATCCGCATGAAACCCGCGAGGCAGATAAGCTCGATGCGATGCAATTCGAGCAAAACCTGGAGCGAGCGTTCGAACTCGTCGCGGCCGGCATAGATCTTGTGATCAATGACGGCGCAGGCGATGTGATTCTCCGCGGCAAAGCCCAATCCAGCCGCGCCGGGCCGGTTCGACAAAACAAGGACGATTTCGGCTGGGTAGGAGGGATCGCGCGCGCTCTCGATCAATGCCCGCATGTTGGAGCCGCGTCCGGAAATCAAAATGGCCGTGCGTTTGCGCCGGGTCGTCACAGGTCGAGCTGGCCACAATGGATGAGCTGCTCGGCTGATTCAGCCGGCACGACTGCCCCGAGTTCAATCGGTTCCTCACCTGCGGCGCTAAGCGCACGCAGGACCTCATGCGCCTTGTCGGAATCGGAGATTACAACCATCCCGATCCCGCAGTTGAAGGTGCGAAGCATTTCTTTTGTGGCGATGCCGCCCCCTTTGGCTAGCCATTTAAACACCTCTGGGACCGGAATCGCCGGTAGATCGACCATGATGGCAAGATGTTTTGAAAGAACGCGCTGCAGATTATCGCTGCCGCCGCCTGTGATATGAGCCAATGCTTTGACACCATCCGACTCGGCCAAGACGCGCAGAATCGGCTTCACATATATGCGGGTCGGCGTGAGCAGAGCTTCGCCAAGGGTTTTACCCGCCGCGAAAGGCGCCGGATCGGTCCAGACGAGAGAAGAATTCGCGACGATTTTGCGTACCAGCGAAAATCCATTGGAGTGAAGACCCGACGAGCGCAGGCCAAGGACGCGATCGCCCTCCTTAATGTCGTGCCGGGGCAGAAGTTTTTCGCGTTCGACTGCGCCGACGGCACAGCCCGCGAGATCGTAATCGGCGCCAGCGTAAAGCCCCGGCATCTCGGCAGTCTCGCCGCCAATCAGCGCCGCACCTGCTTCGATGCAGCCCCGTGCGATACCGCCAACGACGCGGGCCGCGACATCGGGGTCGAGTTTCCCGGTCGCGTAATAATCGAGAAAGAAAAGCGGCTCGGCGCCTTGCACGACGAGATCGTTGACACACATGGCGACGAGATCAATCCCGATCGTGTCGTGAATGCCGGTCTCGATCGCGATTTTAACTTTGGTTCCAACCCCATCGTTGGCGGCGACGAGGAGCGGATCGCGAAAGCCCGCCGCCTTGAGATCGAAAACGCCCCCGAAGCCACCGATTTCCGCGTCAGCGCCGGGGCGTCTCGTTGCCCGCACGATCGGCTCGATTTTTTCGACCATCGCATTGCCCGCATCGATGTCGACGCCGGCAACGGCATAGGTAAGGCCATTTTTGTTCATTATGACGGTCCCGGAGAAGCGAGGCAGGGCTAACGTTTTGCGGAGCGTAAAGCACGATCAGCGGAAACGCCGATTCTCCCGCCGGGCGCCGAACAAAGATGTGCGATGCCAAGCTAGCCCGAAGTTGCTCCTCTGCCCCAACCGTAACCATATGATATGAACTGAAAATTGGCAATTTTAACATACAGCAGGCCCAAATCGGCCGCACCCTATGGGTTGGCCCCTGTGCATGTTAGATTTAGCGAGGCGGACAACTGTGCCGCCCTACAACTCGCCGGTTTCAATGAGCTACGCGCCGTACCACAGTTTGCCAAATTTGATTTCGCTCGGCCGCCTCGTGCTGGTGCCTGCGATTATCGTGATGATCGCTACTGAGCGATGGAATGAAGCCTGCATTTTATTCATCATCGCGGGCCTTTCCGACGCCGTCGATGGCTGGCTCGCCAAGACCTTCAATCTTAGCACCGAACTCGGCGCCTATCTCGATCCCGTGGCCGACAAGGCGCTCATCGTCTCGATCTACGTGGCGCTCGCGATCGTCGCCGTGCTGCCCGCGACGATTGCCATCCTGGTCGTCGCGCGTGATTTGATGATTATTGGCGCCTTCATGATTTCACTGATCCTGCGCAAACCCGTGAAGGTCAAGCCGCTGATGATCTCGAAGCTGAATACGGCGGCGCAAATAAGCTTCGCGGCGATGGTTCTCGCCGTCAAGGCTTTCGGTTTTCCCGCTGGCGCGTGGTTCGATATTTCGCTTTATTCCGTGGCGGCTTTGACCCTCGCCTCGACGGCGGCCTACTTCGGCCAATGGATCAGACACATGAATATTTGATGCGAAGTCGCATATAATTGCGTGGTATCGACGGCGGTTGGCAAGAGCTAGCGGAAAGCGGCGATAGCGATGCGGATCGAATGGCAAATCGGCTTTTGGATCGGCGCATTTTTGCTCCTTGTTCTTTTGCTGTGGCTTTTCAGTGGCGTGCTGCTCCCCTTCGCGGCCGCCGTCGCAATTGGCTATCTTTTGAATCCCCTTGCCGACCGGCTGGAGCGGCTGGGCTTCAACAGGCTCAGCGCGACGCTTCTCATCTTGGCCTGCTGCGCGTTTGTCATCGTGCTGATTGCAGTTTTGATCCTGCCGGTTCTTTGGCGTCAGCTTGCAAGTTTCATCGAGGCATTACCTACCTATGCCACCAAGCTGGAAGAACTGGTTTCACGTCTTTCGCAAGACTATGGCGGCGTTTTGATGAACAAGCTTGGCCTTAGTAACAAAGGAGGCAACGAACTAGCATCCGCCACACACGATCTTGTCGCCCAGGCAGCGCAATGGGCGGCTTCGTTTTTGAACTCGCTTTTGACCGGTGGCGCGGCGCTGATCAGCCTCGTTTCGCTCCTTTTCGTGACACCTGTCGTTGTTTTCTACATGCTTCTCGATTGGGACAAGATGCTCGCGACGATCGATGGGCTTGTGCCGCTGCGTCACCGGGAGACAGTCCGAGAGCTTGCACGCGAGATCGACAGGGCCTTGGCGGGATTTTTGCGCGGCCAAGCGATTGTATGTCTCTTTCTCGGCGCCTGGTATGGCATTGGACTGTCGCTGATCGGGCTCAACTTTGGCCTTTTGATCGGCATCACGGCCGGGATCTTGAGCTTCATCCCTTATGTCGGCTCCTGGACCGCCTTGATCATGTCCTCGGCGGTCGCCATCGTGCAGGACTGGCCGCAATGGAAGTTGCTTGCCATGTCGTTTGCCGTCTTTTTGATTGGTCAATTCATCGAAGGCAATATTTTGTCGCCGAAACTTGTCGGCGACTCGGTCGGGCTGCATCCGGTGTGGCTGATTTTCGCGCTTCTGGCGTTCGGCAGCCTGTTCGGGTTCACCGGCCTCATTACCGCGGTTCCTTTTGCCGCCGCCGCCGGCGTGATCTTGCGGTTTGCAGTCAAGCGCTACCGCGAAAGCAATCTTTATTCGAACACGTCCGGACCTAGCGCTAAAATTCTTCTCGAACCCCATAATCTCGATAATGATGGGGATCATTGAAATGACCGGGGAGACGCCCCGCCGGCCGCGGACCGCAAGCCCTCAATTGACGCTGGAACTCGCTCCGGAGCCCGGCTTTGAGCGCGAAAATTTCGTTGTGTCGGGCTCGAATGAGCAAGCGTATGCGATGATTGAGCTTTGGCCGAACTGGCCGGATCCGATGCTACTTATCCTCGGGCCGCCCGGGGCGGGCAAAAGTCATCTTGGCGCGATCTGGGCTTCGACCGCTAAGGCCGGCATTCAATCGGCCGCTTCCTTAGCGGCGGCGAATATTGAGGAGCTTGCGGCGGCGGGGCCGCTCCTCCTTGAGGATGCAGATGCGATCGGCGAAAGAGAAGCGCAGCTTTTCCATCTTGTTAATCTCATGCGCGAGCGCGGCACGGCGCTGTTGATCACCGCGAAAACGCCGCCCGATGCCTGGGGATTGCGGACTGCCGATCTTGTGTCACGGTTGCGCCTTGCGCCAACGGTTGCGATCGGGCCGCCAGACGATGCCCTGATGCGGGCTGTCCTCGTCAAACTCCTGATCGACCGGCAGCTTGTCATTGACACGAGTGTGGTCGGCTATATTGCATTGCGTCTTGAGCGTTCGCTCGACGCGGCGCGCTCTTTTATCGACGCGCTCGATCGCGAGGCTTTGGCGCGCCAACGCCGGATTTCCCGGGCAATCGCGGCGGATGTGCTGCGCTCCATCGACTGCGGCGAGGGACACGCTCCCCTCTGCGAGGAACGGGACTTGTTCCGCTAGCGCATTTTCAAGCGAAGCGGATACTTCAACCGAAGTGGATACCGGTTCCCGTCAAGAAAATGCGATAAGACAAAGATCTGGAGCTGCTTTCTGATTCCGCCGACTCTGAAAGCAGCTCAGGGCGGGATGAGGAAAAGTGGAAACCGGTTTTCCACCCCCAATCCCGCTCTAACTAAGAATAGATCACGTTCAAAATTTTGGATTGCTTCAATCCAAAATCATCGTGACCTAGCCAGCGCGGATGGGGTGACGGCCGGCAACGCCGCTGATTACGGCCCGACGTAGCGAATTGTTCGGCCGCTCGGGTCGATGATGGTTTCTCCAGCGGTGATATTACGGTCGGCTGCCGAGCGTCCCGTGACCATGCCGGGCTCGCCGGACTTTTGCCCAATGGTGTTCGAACCGTCCAGTCCGGCGAGAGCGCTGCGTTCGCGCCGCGAAAGGTTCTTGATTTCAGAAATTTTCCGGAAATCCTCGGGCTCGTGGTGATCGCCGGAATAGCCAACAAAAATCCTTATTCCGGTTTGCGTCATGACCGCATCGCCGTGTCGTAGACTATCGTCGTCCATGAGATCCGTTGGCGCCAGGGGTCGCGTGGGATGGTCCGCTTTCTCGGCGAGGACAGGTTTCCGTCGCGCAGCCAATTTATGCCGATGGAACCCATGGCCCGCGCGCCGGCGAAACTCCATGTAACCTGGACCGGATTCAAAAGGCCGCGCGGCCGGCATGGCGGGAGGCGGAAACAAAAAATCAAAAAAACCGGCATGAGCGACGCTTGGAAAAATTATGCACGGAACGACGCCAATGGTCCATAAAACAATCGCCCAGCGGGCACGCGCAATTCTCATATTCAAACCCATAACTCAAACTCAACAAGGCCAAACCATAAGCTCTGTTCGTTTCGATCGAGCTTTTCAAAATGTCGAGGCAGTCCGGCCATGTCTCAGGCGCTATTCCGCATCCGCTCATATTCGGCGCGAATAATACGCGCGCCATACCGGCGTTCAAGTCGCAAGACCGTGAAATGGCCGCGCGCGATCGTCTGGAAATGATCGGCGAAGGCGTAATTGATCGCCGCCCCGCCCGCGGCGCCGATCAGCGGAACGCTTTGGGCCACAAGCTTTTGCGAGACGGCGGCACCGAAATGGCCGCCGATTTGTGCTACCAAGCGCACAATAACCGGCGCTGCCTCGCGAACGGCGCCACGACTCGCGAGATAGCTCGCCGCTTCGCTCACCGACTTCGCCAAAATGGCGCGAATCGCGAAATAGCCGGTTTCCAGGATAGCTCCGTCACTGAGATTCGAATCGTGAACATCGGACTCTGGACAATGAACAGCCTGGCTGGAACCGGCCCTGCCGCCGAAGGCAAAGACCTCGAGGCAGGCAAGCGCGGTTCGCGGATCGGACAGGTCCTGCCCCTCGGAACGGCCAATGTCGGCAATCGAGCGCAGCATGATCGTGGTGGAAAATGGCAATTCGACTGGCAGGCTCGCAATACCGAAAGCGCCGCCGGCGGCTCCGGCGAGGACCGCGATGCTTTTGTGCAGGCGGCGTCTGTCCTTAAGCGGCTTCCCAGCAAGGCTCCGCAATGCGAAATCGAGCCCGCTCCGCACGGCCGCCTCCGCCGCCCTATTCGCGATTTCCGCGATGTTTCCCGGCAGAATCGATCCGAGGGCACCCGCCTGCCGCCCAAGAATCGAACTCAGCCGGATCGCCAGACTCGTTCGTTCGAGCTCGCGCATGGCCCGTTCCAAAGCCTGCAGGTCATCGAACGAGAGCCGGGACGCCCCGGCGGGAAAGCCGAGGCCTCCGGAAATGGTTTGCTCCGCGCTCACCAGGGAATTCATAGACGCCTCGCTAATAGCCGCCATTTTGCCGCATGCGAAATAAACAAGCAACCCGGCTGCAATTGGCCAACTCAGTGCCATCACGCGTGCGTGATCGACGCCAGCCAAGTCTTATGGTAAATTTATATAGTGAACATTCGTCTGCAACGCGAATGGCAACGCAGTGGCGTGGCACTTAGTTTGTTTTGTTTATTGAATTTTGTTGTATCCAAGCGGTTCGATGCGGTCGCGCTTAAATTATGCGTGCAATTCGTTCTTGTCTGTTGATGGAGATTTAATCGCAACCGACTTTTTTCTAATCCTGTAGCACTATTTCGATCAAATACAATCGCTTCACTTATAGCAGCCGCAAAGCCAGGCTGGCACAGTCGCCTTAGACGGGGGCGCGGAAGGTGAGAAAATGCAAGTTTGGAGAGATTGGGCTGCAAACTCGGCGATCGCTTTAGCCCTTATGGCTTCGCCGTTAGCGAGGTTGGCTGCCCTGGCGCCCTCGCCGCGGCCGCCGAGTCCGGCGGCGCCATGGTTGCCACTTACGCTCCACTAGGCGGCCCGGCGAGCGTGCCCTATGGCTGGCTGGATTTCTGCCGCCGTTATGCTGGAGAATGCGGCGGCGGTCCGCTCGCGCCGCTCGACATCAGTCTGACGGCGAGGGCGATGTAGGAGATCGAACGGGTTAACCAATGGGTCAATGCCCATGTCAAACCGGTATCGGACATGGAGCATTGGGGCGTTATCGATCAATGGGACTACCCGTCCGACGGCAAAGGCGATTGCGAGGACTTTGCGCTGTTCAAGTGCAAGATCCTCATCGGAGAAGGTTTCCCGCGTCAGGCGCTTCTGATGACAGTCGTGAAGGACGAACACAATGAGGGTCATGCGATCCTGACCGTCAAGACCAATGCCGGCGAGTTTGCGGCTGGGTCTCGGATTCGAGATCCGACACAATTGCAATGATATCTTCAATCCGTGTTCCTGTAACGGTTTCATTGGCCATGTGCTTTTCAGATTCTGATCAACTTCGTTGTGTTTATTCATTGAATAGGCCCTCCTCTCGTACCACACCTGCCACACGCGGCATGACTGTCCGCGTGGTTCTCATCCTGTTAGGTGGATGAGAAATCTGCATCGCGAATAAACGCGACTTGAAAGCTGCCAGCAAATCGAACACGGCATTGGCGTGCCTTGCGATTGATTGGACATCATACCGGTTGCGCCATCGACGAGCCTGATCACAGAATTTTCAATCGGCTTGCGAGGCATGCGCACGCTCGAAAATTCCAGAACTCCAGGTCGATCCCAGTCGCCTTCCGGACACAGAATCACCATTGGTTCACTTTTCAATGAAATGGGATCCACAATCGGTTCGAGATCGAGAACCATTTCTGTATAGCGATAATCCGAGAACACGAATTTTTCCCGGTCTGAAAGGCTTCGCGCCAAATCTCGCCCAAAAGTCATCTAGCCCTTCGCGGGAATGGCCATAGATGCGCGTAAACCCTTTGCGTCGGGCAAAGTTGATACCAGTGCGAACCAAGTCGAATGCGAGGGCGAAACGTCGGAAGCTTTTACGCACCGCGAGGCGCTCAAGCTTAACAAAGTCACTAAAAAACCGCACACGAAGACATCCGGCAGGTTCCCCACGAACGAATCCGATGAAATACGTAGCGCAATGATCGTTGCCATCGAACTCTTCGACGAATGGACAATCCTGTCCGCCATATAGACGGAGGCGCGAATCGTATAGACCATCAGAAGATCGTCAAGGCCACGGGCGATTCTCACTTCATTTCGGCGGTTGCTGCGCCCAGCTAGACGTTTTGCGCTCATTGCAGGGGAAATGTTTGGCGCGCCGTGTCGCACTATGTTCTCTATATGTCCTCCTAGTCACGTTGGACGACAGTAAACCCAGATCGAATTTTCCTCGGAGCTTGCGAGCGGGTGGAACCCTGACCGGATCATGAACGCCTTGCCCTTCGGGGTACTCGGTCTTGCGTAGAAATCCGCTCGCGCATACCTATCTTGCCTGAGCCATTGCATAACATTGCCTGCGGCTCCCGCGGCCATTCCGGGAACGCAACAAATGGCCCATATGTAGATGGCCGCAGCTGTTTCATCCGGTCGCGCCAGATGTGCTTGGTTCGGGTCTGCGACCGATAGGCCGCCGTCAAGGAGGTGTACAAAACCTTCGTGATTGAGGAAAGGCAGCGAAACAGCCGACGAGTTCATCCTTGTTTCTGATCGCCAAGATGCTGCGGGAATACCGCTGCACCCGCTCGATCGCCTGATAGGTTCCTTGCAGGGTCGGAATGTGCCGGGCCGTCATCGCGGCCAGAAAGGGGAGGTCTTCGTCGTCCGCCGGCGCGACTGAAAATCGCCGGTTTGGGGGCAAATGATCCAAATCCAAGCATTGCGATGCTGCGATAAATGATTGTTGGGCATTAAGTTTGATTTCCACAAATGAAAAAGGCAAATGTTCCCATTGCTTTTATATTGCCATTATCAATGTCGTGGCCCAAAATTTGCTGAGGGGCGGTGCAAAAACGCGTCGGGAAGTCCCGGAAAATTTACGATCCGTGTCATGGGACGATCTGCGGGTTTTTCTGAGTTGCGCTGAACAAGGCAGTTTTCGAAAAGCGGCAAAAATTTTGAATATCAATTCGGCGACGATTGTTCGTCGAATTGAACGGCTTGAACAGGTCATAGGGTGCCGCTTGTTTGTTCGTCACACTGATGGCGTGTCGGTGACGGCGGAAGGCCGCATGATTATGGAACACGCTCGGACAATGGAATGAGCGACATTCAATATCGTCCGTCAGTCGCAGATTTCTCACAAAGGAATCCGCGGTCTCGTGCGGGTTGCCATAACCGAAGGGCTAGGCACCTATTGGGTTTTGCCTAGGCTTCTTGAGTTTCAAAAGACCAACCGCTATCTCACTTTTGAGTTGCAAGAAACGATGGAATTTACGGACGTAGGCCGGTTACAAGCTGATATTTCGATTCAGTTTCAGCGTCCAGAGCGTCCAGATCTTATGGCCGTTCAGCTTGGGTATCTACATAACTATCCATTTGCCTCAGAGACTTACATCAACGCATTTGGGATACCAAAGGGCTTAAGCGATGCGAAATTTCATAGAATTGTTGTGCAAACCTCGCCACTGCTAGAGGAAGGCGCTGCGTGAGGACGAACACAAGTTCGGCTGTCCTTTACGCGGTGGAGCGGGGTGCCGGCATTGGTATGCTGCCAAATTATGCTCTCGCACTCGGCGCAAAACTTGTGCCTATCGATGTCGGAATGAAACATCGGCTTGATATATGGCTGACCTATCATCCGGATCTTCGGAATTTGTACCCTCACATGCTGGTTGTGGACTGGCTTCGCCAAATTTTCGATTTCCGTGTTTCGATGAAGAATTCATCCACCCACTCGATCTGATCCCTCTCATGGCCGACACCACTATAAAAAGTAGCGGTGAGGGATTTGCCGCTGCAAACCCGATCGTGCTGGGAGCCGACTAAGTCATCCGTTTTCTCGAAGCTGTTTTGAGCCTGAAGATCCCGGTGGCAGAGACGGCGGCCTCTATCACCCGATTGCATCCCTCAGACGTGGCTGGCAATGAGGTCGCCGAAATCGGTGAGCAGCGCACGGAATAAACTTGGGCCGCGCCAACTATCAAATGTTCTCGGTAGCGAATAGAGACGAGAATGCAGTAGGGTGAATGCCGCCGCTTTCCCGCAAGCGCCACGCGTGTACGATTACGCAACAGGGCCCGAACTCAAAGACAGAAACTGTAAGGGACACTAGTCTAGCACGCAACTTGTGCCCGGCACACACGCATATAACACGTGCAATTGCTTGCAAGTCAACGCATAGGCGTCACGCCGATTCGCGCGATCTTACACGATCGTCAGCAAACGCTTTGGGACACGGACCAAGAATAAACAGCCCCATTTACGCCCATTCTTCTGCAGAAGCCATAGGGCGGGCGACGAGGCTGTGGCGCCATCGCCGCCTCGCTCGCTCAAGCATAGATTGCTGATTATTATTATAACTGTCTTGCGAATATCGCGCTCAAAATTTGTGCGTTATCCGGTGAATGCGAGCAATAAATCTTCGAGAGCCGCTCTGCAAGGACCAAACATGCTCTTGAGGCCGATCTTGACGAACGGATCAGGCCCTATAGCGAAAAAGACCTCATCACTATTGGCACGATGAACGCTTCAGCTGCCCGTTCGGGCCATTTTTGTTTCGGGTTCGATTGAGACTGGTTCGCTCGGATCGCTCGGAGCAGAATTCGCGGGCAACGGGAAGCTCGGGCACATGGGCGTCGGAATCTCGACCTCGACTTCGAGCGTTGAGACCACCTCGCCGCGCTCCATCTTGACCGTGATTCCTTCCTGTTCGACCGGGAAGTGCTTGGCGATCACCGCCATGATTTCCTCCTGAAGAATGGCGATCAGATCGGACTTGCCGGAGACGGCGCGTTCATGCGCGAGGAGGAGTTGCAGCCGTTCCCTGGCGACCGGCGCGGTGCTCGTCCGCTGCTTGAAAAAATTGAGGATTTTCATGCCGCCCTCCGTCCGAACAGCTTGCCAAACAATCCCTTCCTGTCAATCGGAATTGTTACATCCAGGGCTTCGCCATTCAACCGCTTCGCCGCTTCGAAATACGCGCGCGCCGCCGCGCTCGCCGGGTTGTTGAGCGTGATGGGGGAACCAAGATTCGATGCGCGCAGCACTTCGCTGCTCTCCGGAATGATCCCGAGAAGGGGGATGGAAAGGATCTCGAGCACGTCTCCGACATTCAACATTTCGCCGCGGCCGGCACGCGCGGCATCAAAACGGGTGAGCAGAAGATGCTTTTCGACGCGCTCGCCTTTTTCCGCCCTTTCGGTCTTGGAGTCGAGAAGACCGATAATGCGATCCGAATCGCGAACCGAGGAGACTTCCGGGTTGGTCACGACGATCGCGACATCGGCGTGGCGCATGGCAAGCGTCGCGCCCCGCTCGATGCCGGCGGGGCTATCGCAGATCACCCAATCGAATTTCTCCTTCAATTCGGTGATGACGCTTGAAACGCCTTCGTCCGTCAGAGCATCCTTGTCGCGCGTCTGCGAGGCGGGAAGCAGCGAAAGCGTCGGCACGCGCTTGTCGCGGATGAGGGCTTGCGCGAGCTTGGCGTCGCCTTGAACCACATTGATCAAATCGTAGACCACGCGCCGCTCGGCGCCCATGACGAGATCGAGGTTGCGCAGACCGACATCGAAATCGATGAGCACGACATTTTTGCCAGCGCTCGCCAGCGCCGCGCCCAAAGCCGCGGTGGACGTCGTCTTGCCGACGCCCCCTTTACCCGAAGTTACGACCAGTACCTTGGCCATCTTGCTGTCTCCAATTTTGGCTCAGTCCTGAGCCATCACCATCGAATCACCATCGAGCCAGACCTGAATCGGCTGCCCGCGCAGCTGCGCGGGCATGTCCTCGGCCACCATGTAAAGGCCGTCGATCGAAAGCAGCTCGGCTTCGAGCTTGCGGCAGAAAATCCGCGCGCGGGCATCGCGCGAACCGGCGATGGCCCTCCCCCGCAGCGTTCCATAGATATGGATCGAGCCGCCGGCGATGACCTCGGCGCCCGAGGCGACCGATCCGACGACGATGACATCCCCCTCGGGATGAACGATGCACTGACCGGAACGGACCGGGCTGTCCAGCAACAGGGAATTCGGATGCTGCGCTAGCGGGGCCTCGGCAGTAGCGGAGGCAGGAGAAGAGGCGGCGCCGGCCGGAACGGCAGCCGCATCCGGAGCGGGCTCGGAAGCAGAATTGGAAGAAAGAGCGGGGGCAGACGGCTCCGCGGCGGCGGGAGGATTATCGCCGGGGACCACATTGGCCTGCCGCCCGGTCAAAAGCAGCGGCGGCATCGCGAAGTCGAGCCAGGATGGCTCGGCGCCTTCGATACCCATCACCTTGATGTTGCGTTCGGCGAGGTTCTGCAAAAGTTCCGCGACGCCTTGTTTGCCGGGCTGCAGAACCGAAAGGTCGAGAACGACCGGCCGCCCGAAGAAAAACCCCGGCGAACGGGCAAGCCACGCGTCCAGCTCGGTAAGCCAGTTGGCCAAGGGTGGCTCCGGTTCCAGCACCATGGCGTGATAGGTGCGGCCATGAAACCTTATGGAATGACGGGAGCTGGCAACGGTTGTCACGTGTGCGCCTCAAAATCGCTTTCGTCGATTTACGCAACGTATGGTTAACACCTGGTTAAGGTTACGGCCGCTGACGCCGGTTATCGCGATTAATGCGTTATTCAGTCTGACAGAATCGGGTAAGAGTCCCAAAGGAGCATTGTTGTGTGGACGGTGAAGCCCTATTGGACGACTGCGGGCTTTTCTCCGATCCAGCGACTATCGCGGCAATCACGGTTAGCAGCGGCCTACAAAGGCCCTGCGGGCCTGTTAAATTGACCTGTTAAATTGACATGTATAAGGTGGATCGAGCGGACCAAGATCAATTGGTTCGCCGATATGAATCAGGGAGGTACTGATGCACCGCTTTTTGGCTTTGCTGTTTGCAGTTATGGCTGTATCGTTGGCGTCGTGTGGGACACCCTCGGAAGAATCGCCGTCCGACTCAAAAAATGCAGGTAAATCGTCCGCAACTCTTGCGCCACCCCAGTGAGACCAAGGTTTCATCTAAACTTTGATTGGGTCTCCTTCGGGTTTCGTGATATGTGAACTATTCAAAGATTGTCCATCCGGTCCGGACTAAAGAACATGAAGTTGCGAAGCTTCAGTATTCCAGAGGAGGACCGGATGAGGCAATGCCGCACGTCCAAATAATGTCGCGCTCCCCCTATAGGCGTGGGAAACCGTTGCTTGCTTCATGAGGCGGTGCGCCGCGGGCGTGCATTGCTGGCCGTACCGGGTTAGCCGTGCCATAAGGTGAACGCCCGCTGCCTCACATGGCGTGGGGGCGGCGCAAATCGAGCGTCAGTGGGAAATCGGCTGAACGTTCTTCGGGGGGCACATCGAAAGCGCCCGGCGTGTGTCCGTGATCTTGGAAACGAGCCAGACGGCGCGCCTCAGCCTCGTAGCTGTTAACCGGATAGGTCTCGTAGTGGCGGCCGCCCGGATGCGCGACATGATAGACGCAACCGCCAAGCGCGCGGGCGTTCCAGCCATCGACGATGTCAAAGGTCAAGGGAGCATGCACCGGAATCGTCGGATGCAGGCCATTGGCGGGTTGCCAAGCCTTGAAGCGCACCCCGGCGACGGCCTCGCCCGATGTCCCGGTGGCGGTCAAAGGGACGCGGCGCCCGTTGCAGGCGACAAAGTGGCGGCCCTGCACCAGCCCGTTCGCCTTTAGCTGCAATCGTTCGACCGAGGAATCGACATAGCGCACGGTTGCGCCCCCCGCGCCCTGCTCGCCCATCACATTCCACGGTTCGAGCGCCTGCCGCACTTCGAGCTTGACGCCGCCATGCTCGACGGCGCCATAGAAGGGAAACCGGAATTCAAACTGCGCCTGGAACCAGGCGGGATCGCACGGATAGCCCGCCCGTCCGAGGTCGGCGAGGACCCCCAAAAAATCCTCCCAGACGAAATGCGGAAGCATGAAACGATCGTGCAAGGCCGTGCCCCAACGCACCAGATCGCCTTGTTGCGGTTCTTGCCAAAACCAAGCGACGAGCGCCCGCAGGAGTAGTTGCTGCGCGAGACTCATCCGCGCGTCAGGCGGCATTTCGAAGGCCCGGAATTCAACCAGTCCAAGCCGCCCCGAGGGGCCTTCCGGAGAATAAAGTTTGTTGATGCAGATTTCGGCGCGATGCGTATTGCCTGTCACATCGACAAGCAGATTGCGGTAGAGGCGATCGACAAGCCACAGCGGCGCGGGTTCACCCGGACGAGGCGTGCTGGCAAGCGCGATTTCGAGTTCATAAAGTTGATCGTGCCGGGCTTCATCGACGCGCGGCGCCTGGCTCGTCGGCCCGATGAAAAGCCCCGAAAAAAGATAGGACAGAGAAGGATGGCGCTGCCAATAGAGTATCAGGCTCTTGAGCAAGTCCGGCCGGCGCAGCACGGGTGAATCGGCGGGCGAGGGTCCGCCCAGTACGACATGATTGCCGCCGCCGGTGCCTGTGTGGCGTCCATCGATCATGAATTTGTCGGCGCCGAGCCGGACCTGACGGGCGTCCTCGTAAAGGCCCCTCGTTGTTTCGACCAGCGCCCGCCAGCTTCCTGCGGGATGGATGTTGACCTCGATGACGCCGGGATCTGGCGTCACCTTGATGACGTCGATGCGCGGATCGAAAGGCGGCGGATAGCCTTCGATATGCACCGGCAGGCCCATTGCCTCCGCGCTCGCCTCGACAACCGCGAGCAGTTCGAGATAATCCTCCAACGACTTGACTGGCGGCATGAAGACGCAAAGGACACCGTCGCGCGGCTCGACCGAAAACGCGGTGCGCACCGCGCCTTCGACCTGCTCTTGCTCGATGCGCTCTTGCCTTGCACCACCTTGGCTCGCGCCCACCTCGGCCGCCGCAGCCGCGTGCGCGAAATGCTGCATGATTTCTTGGCGATCCGGCAGGGCTGCGCGCTCTTCCATTGAGTCCTGAGCGACGATAAACGGATAGTCCGATGGCGCGACCTTCGGCAGCGACGGCAGGGGCAGCCGGAAGCCGACCGGCGAATCGCCCGGGAAGAGAAAAAGGTTGCCGCGCCGCAATGCCCACTTTTCGCTTTGCCATCGCGGCCGTGCCGGAAAGCTCCCCGGGCCCGCCCGTGCGTTCCAGCGCTGAACCGGCAGGACATAGCCGACGGGCTTCGTCAGCCCCCGTGCAAAAGTGCGGATCATGCGGCTGCGCTCTTCAGGATCCTCGAGTTTCGGGTCGAGCGGATCGGTATTTTCCGGCAGATTGGCCTCCTTGACGAGCCACGCTGCGGGATCTTCATAGGCGGGCAAGATGTAATCGGCATCGATTCCGAGCCGCTCCGCT
>VDMG01000172.1 GCA_006514895.1 Beijerinckiaceae bacterium | reverse complement strand
GAAAGGGCCTTGGTGAGATCCCAAATAGGCTTGCCGATGCGCGCCTCATGGAGCCACGGGTTCCAGGGACCCATCAAAGTGCCATCCTTCCGCATGGCGATGAACCCTTGAAAGCTTTTGCTGATCCCCTCGTGCATATCCTCATAAAGAGAGCGCTGCTCTGGTGATAGCTCGGTGGGCGATATCAATGGCAGGCGCATGATGAAATTCCCGGCCGATTACACCGACATCCCCAAATGGGCGAGGATTGACGCTCAAATTGCCTCTAATTGGCCCTTTTAGCAAGGCTGAGAGCTCGAGAATGAATCGGCTCGTAGGATATCTTCGACGCGCGGCGCTCGGCCAGGACACTATGGTGACCGACGAGGTGACCTATTTCGGTATGCGCTACATCGTGCCGGTGATGGTCGATTCGCTTGGGGTCATTCTCGCCGTGAACGTCGGTGGTGCGGTCATTCCGACCCTGCTCTCGACCTATCTGTTGTCCAAGAACCGGCTTTGGGAGCGCGGCCTGATCGCGATCGCCTGCGTCGCCACGATCTGCCACGCCTTCGCCCGGCCAGTCCACGGCGTCAGCATCTCCCTGCCGATCTTCGTCCTACCTTTGGTCGCGGCCATAACCGCCGTCATGCCGGACTTAACGAAACGGGCGGCTTCTCCGTTGCTGGGAGCGTCGATCGTATTTCTATCCAATCCTCGACCAAATCTTTGACTGTCGCCATGCGATTTGCCTACCCACTTTGCAGCAATCATACAGGAACGAAATAGAGACAGCGAGCCCGGCGTCAAGGCTGACAAGCCAATAAAGGCGGAGGCCGGGCGAAAGAACTTCGAGCGAGACCTGGCTTTATCAATGTCATCCGTTTTGAACGGTGTGGTCGGTCAGTTCTCAAGGTGTCCAGCAAAAAAGCTTTCGGCGAAGGTTATGAATTCCTTGAGGTCGTCCTCCCGCTCGCGCGACCACAGCAGACCATATGTTCTAAAGAAGTCCATGTCAGCCACCTGCACCATCTTCACGCCTGGCGTCTCGAGGCGGGCTGGAACAAAGGATAGGCCTACTCCGGCGGCGACGAGAGCCAGTGTCCTGTCGACTTGGGCGGTTTTATACACAACTCGTATCTTGATGCCGCGAGAGACAAGCGCATTGCTCGCATCCTGGAACCTATCGCGGGCTGTCCGGACGATAAAGGGTTCGTCGTGAAGCTCGGCAAGCGTCACTTTTTCTCGTTGCGCGAAGCGATGACCTTCTGGAACGGCCAACAAATATGGTTCTTTGAAGAGAACCCGACTCGGGAATTTCGTGGCGCCATCATCGAGGATTGTGAGTACAGCATCGAGCTGCCGTTCAGTGAGCAATTCGATCAATTGCTCGCTGGACCCATCGGACACCTCGATCGCCACATGAGAGTTGAAGTGCCGAAACGAACCCAACAGTTTGGAAATGTGGCGACTGGAGAAGGATTGCGGTATTCCAATTCTGAGCACCTTCGGCCTAGCGATCGTTTCGAGTTCTCCTTTCACCGTCTTGCATATTTGTAGAATTGCCTTGCCGGCTTCGAACAAACGCGCCCCGGCGTCGGTCGGAATCACTGGGGAGCGCCGCCGGTCCAACAATTGGACATCGAATTCCGCTTCAAGTTTCGCGATGCTGGCCGATATGGCAGATTGCGAAACGGCCGCGCGGTCCGCGCCTTTCGTGAAGCTGCCTGTTTCGACGATCGCGATGAAATGTATGATCTGGTAGATTTCCATAATCAGTATCTGTGGACCGGACCCAAGGGATAAGAGCCAATAGCTCTGCTCCCCAATCTATCGCCAACCTTTTTCGACGTGCCAGAAGGCCAGCTGAAGTCGCGATTAGCACGTGCATTACAATAGTAACGACATCACCGCTCCGAAGGTGCGCCGGGTCGACGGGCTTGTTCTTGATCTGCAGCCCTCGATGCCCGGCGTCTATGGCATCCGGTCAGTTTCTAAAGCGTCCAGCAATGGCATTCGGCGAACGTTATGAATTCCTTTAGGTCGTACTCCCGTTCGCGCGACCAGAGGAGACCGATTGCTCTAGAAAGGCCCAAGTCTGACACCGCCACTTTCTTTACGGCCGGCATCTCGAAGTGGGCGGGGAAAAGCGCAAGGCCTACTCCGGCTGCGACAAGAGCCAGCGCCCTGTCGTCTTGATCTGTCTTGTACATGACTTTTAGTGTTACGCCGCGAGATTCCAGTGCATCGCTCACATCGTGATAACGATCACACCGCGCCCGCACGATGAAAGGTTCACCACGAAGATCGGAGAGCTTCACGCTTCTTCGCTGCGCGAATCGATGCCCGTCGGGAACCGCCAACACATAGGGTTCATTGAAAAGAACCCGGCTAGGAAACTTTGAGGCAGAGTTGTCGTCGAAGATCGTGAGAATTGTATCGACCCGCCGGTCAGCGAGCAATCCGAGCAGCTGTTCGCCAACCCCATCGAACATTTCGATAGCCACAGAGGGGTTCGCGAGCCGAAAAGAACCCAGCAGCCTGGAAACGTGGCGACTGGAGAGGGATTGCAGGATTCCAATTCTGAGAAGCTTCGGCCTAGCGATCGTTTCGAGTTCGCCTTTTACCGTATTGCATATTTGCAGGATTGCCTTGCTTGCTTCGAGCAAACGCTCCCCGGCATCAGTCGGAACCACTGGGGAGCGCCGCCGATCCAGCAATTGGACATCGAACTCCGCTTCAAGTTTCGCGATGCTAGCTGATATGGCCGACTGCGAAACAGCCGCGCGGTCCGCGCCTTTCGTGAAGCTGCCTGTTTCGACGACCGCGATGAAATGTATGATCTGGTAGATTTCCATCTGAGAACATTAATTACTTACTTGCCTGGGACCAAGATCTTTGGCCCCACCCGCGATCAATATTTATTGTGGTCCGTGCTAAACCCACTCACAATACCGCTCCCCCGCTGGAGTTGATCCAACGGGGGAGGGAGACAAGCAGTCACGCTAGCGATTTTGAAGCGGCGTTCTGTCTCGCCGTTGCTCCCCGGACATAATTTCCAAATTGCAGGCGCCGGATCAAAGGAGCGGATTTCAGTTGAGCTTAATCCCAACAGCAAAGTGTCGTCGCTCTTTGGAACATATTCCCAAGGTCTTAACCCTGGCGGAGCCGAATGAGATGCCGAACGAGAGGTCGGCTCCGCCAGCGCTCAATCATTCAGCCGGTTCGAGACCGACCAGGTCCTCATAGCCTTTGGCAAGCTCGCCGATGCGGCCAATGATCTGCAGCGCAACGCCGAAGACCGCAAGCGAGAACCAGCCAAAGAACACAAACATCCAGTGCAGCGGAGCAACGAACAGTTCCTCCATGAACCAGAAGGTGTGACCCCATTCATTGAGCCCGACGTTCGGGAAAATCATGAACGGGCCGACGAACAGGAGAACGTAAGCAATCGACCAGCCCTTGCAGGCGAAGGTCGGAAGCCTGGTCCTCGCATACATGAAGCCGCCCACGCCGATGACGATATACATCGGGTAGCTCATATAGAACTCGATGATATGGCTAGGCGTGAAGTCGGTGTCGCGGATAACCGTCATATGCCAGGTGCCGTCCTGCTCAGTGAAGTAGCTCGCGCCCCAGTAAATGGCGACGCCATAGACGAGAATCCATTGCAGCAGGGTGAAGATACGGCGCATTTCCTCGCGCGGCTGGACATTTGCGATGTCCTTGTCGCGAGTCTTCCACATCCAGCCCACGAGGGCTAGGAAGGAGATCAATTCGACCGGCTCCTCGATATAGAGGATGGTCATCCAGTAGGTGGTGAACTCGGGCGCGAAGGAATCGAGTCCCGCGTACCAGCCAAACACCTGCTCGTAGATACGCACGCCGACATAGAAGGTGCAAATACCGAGTGTACCGATAATAGCCAACCTTCCGTCAACAAGGGGCGTCTCGGCGACGGCCGCGGCCTCGCCGGTGCGCGCAGTTCCAGTTACTAAGCTCATGTCATGTGCCTCTCTAGTTCTATGACCGCTCGCCGGGCGGGGCATGGCGCCTTGGCTCACGCTTTCTCGGTTTGCGGCATCCCTGATAGCTACGCGCGGCGAGAGCAATTGGGAAATCGTTTGAATCGATTCATGAATCGATAAAAGCGATCGCACACGTGCGATCTCGTTTCGTTGCTCCGGTTTTCACGCAACAGTGATCGCTGTTGGACTGATAATCGAAATGTGCTGACCGAGATCTCTTCGTCGCAAATTGCCACTTGAACTTCACCACTGATCTTTTTTTGATTCGGGCCGCCAGTTCAGTGCTGAAGCCATCGCTTTCGGGAAAGTGGGACGTGACTGCTCGCTCCCCTCAATGCGCCTCGTCCCAGTTTTGCGCCGCCTTGGCATCGACCTGCAACGGCACCGCGAGCTGAATAGAGGGATGCGGCGCATCGGCCATCACCTTGCGCACCACTTCGATCGTCGCCTCGACTTCCGAGTCAGGCGCCTCGAAAACGAGTTCGTCATGGACTTGCAAAAGCATTTGCGCGGAAAGTTTTGCTTGTCTCAATGCCGCGTCCATGCGAACCATCGCGCGGCGAATGATATCGGCGGCGGAGCCTTGGAGCGGCGCGTTGATCGCGGCGCGGTCGTTGAAAGCGCGCTCCGAGGGGTTTGACGCGGTCACGCGCGGATAATGGCATTTGCGCCCGAAGATCGTCGTGACATAGCCCCTTTCGCGCACGAACGCTTTGGTTTGATCCATGTAGGTACGAATGCCCGGAAAACGCTCGAAATAGCGCTTGATATAGGCACCAGCCTCCTCCCGCGGAATGCCGAGCTGGTTGGCGAGGCCGAAGGCCGAGATGCCGTAGATGATTCCGAAATTGATCGCCTTGGCGCGGCGGCGCACTTCCGGCGGCATGCCCTTCACCGGCACGCCGAACATTTCCGAGGCGGTCGTTGCATGAATATCCTGGCCCTCAGCAAAGGCCGCCTTCAATTGCGGAATATCGGCGATATGGGCAAGCAGGCGCAATTCGATCTGCGAATAATCGGCCGAGATCAATTTGTTCCCTTCGGCGGCGATAAAGGCGCGGCGGATTTTCCGCCCCGCTTCATTGCGCACGGGGATATTTTGCAGGTTCGGATCCGACGAGGACAGCCTGCCGGTCGTTGTCGCGGCGAGCGCATAGGAAGTGTGCACGCGCCCCGTGGATGAATCGACGAAGGAGGGCAGGGCATCGGTGTAGGTCGATTTGAGTTTTGAGAGCTGGCGCCAATCGAGGATGCGGGCGGCGAGTTCATTGCCTTGCTCCGCGAGATCCTCGAGCACGCCGGCGGCCGTCGACCAAGCGCCGGTCGCGGTCTTCTTGGCGCCGGCAAGGCCCATTTTGCCATACAGAATATCGCCGAGCTGTTTGGGCGAGCCCAGATTGAAGCTTTCGCCGGCAAGTTCGTAAATCGTGCTCTCAAGCCGCGCCATGTCCTGTGCGAATTCGCCCGAAAGCCGGGAAAGAATAGCACGGTCGATCGTAATGCCGCGCTCTTCCATTCGGGCCAGAACCTCGATCATTGGACGCTCTAGCGTCTCATAAACATTCGTCATGTGCTCGGCCGGAAGGCGTGGCTTCAAGACCCGCCACAGACGTAAGGTCACATCCGCATCCTCGGCCGAATATTCGGTTGCCTTGTCGATGGCCACGCGGGCAAATCCAACAAAGGTGCGGCCCGAGCCCGCCACCGCGCCGAATTGGATCGGCTTGTGGCCAAGATGTTTTTGGCTGAGTACGTCCATCCCGTGATCGGTGCGGCCTGCGTCAAGCACATAGGACAAAAGCAGCGTGTCTTCGACCGGCCGCATGGCGATGCCGCGCCGCTTGAGGATAAGCCAGTCGAATTTCATGTTTTGCGCGATTTTAAGAACGCTTGCGTCTTCAAGCAGCGGTTTCAGGCGCGCGAGCACGTCCGCCTCTGGCAATTGGCCGTGCAGGAGCTCGTTGCCGCCGAAGAGATCAGCGTCCCCAGCGCTGCGGTGGCGCAGGGGGATGTAGCAGGCGTGCCCCGGCGCGACGCATAAGGAGATGCCAACAAGCTCGGCCTGCATGGTTTGCAACGAAGAGGTTTCTGTATCGATTGCGATCGCGCCCGCCTCGAACGCGGCGGCGATAATGTGATCGAGCTGTTCAAAACTCAAAATGGTTTCGTAGCTTTTGGTATCGAATTTTTGGGCACGCGCCTCGGCGGCACGGGCCTCGGCAAGATGACCTGGGCCGGTGGCGATACTGGATTTTTGCACCGTCTCGCCATCCCGGGCGTTGCGCTTGGGCATGCCGGGCTCTGCGCTCACCGTCGCCGGCGTTTCCCCGGCTTTTTCCAAGTCCTCGCCCAGTGCCTCACCATTGCGGCTGCGCCACCCAGCGCGTCCCGCGAAAGCCGGATCGGGTTCGATCAAGCCAGCATCGATCGCATAAGCATCGGCGGCACGCTTGGTGATGGTTGAAAATTCCATCGCCTTGAAAAAAGCAACGAGCGTCTTTCCGTCCGGCGCCTTTAGGCGAAGATCGTCGAGCGGCACTTCGAGCGGCACCTCGCGCACGAGCGAGACGAGCTGTTTTGAGACGCGGATCAACGCCACGCTATCGGGGTCGCTCAAGGTTTCCCGGCGTTTCAGTTGGGTGATCTCGCCCGCACGGGCAAGCAGGGTTTCGAGATCGCCATAGTCATTGATGAGTTGCGCCGCCGTCTTTAAACCAATACCGCGCGCGCCTGGCACATTGTCGGTCGAATCGCCCGCCAGCGCCTGAACATCGACGACTTTTTCGGGAGGCACGCCGAAATAGGCGCGCACTTCTTCGGGTCCGATTTTGCGCTCCTCGCGCGCGCCCTTGGCGCCGGCTTCGCCAGAGGCAGGGTCATACATGGCGACGCCCGGCCCGACGAGCTGCATCAAATCCTTGTCGGCCGAAATGATCAAAACATCCGCGCCCTGCCGGCGCGCCTCGCAGGCATAGGTCGCGATCAAATCATCCGCCTCGTAGCGGTCCTGCTCGATGGGCGTCAGGCCGAATGCGCGCACAGCGGCGCGCATCAGCGGGAATTGCGGAATCAGATCTTCTGGGGGATCTGAGCGATTGGCCTTATAGGGAGGGTAGAGTTCCTTGCGGAAGGACTGTTCCGATTTATCGAAGATAATTCCAAGATGGGTCGGCTTGATCCCCGCCGCGCCGTCGCGCACGAACTGAAAGAGCTTTGTGCAAAAGAGCCTCACTGCTCCGGTCGGCAGGCGGTCGGAGCGGTAATTATATTTCGCGTCCTGCCGGATCGACTGGAAATAGGCGCGAAAAACAAACGACGACCCGTCGACCAAGAAAACATGGCCGCCGGCCTGGACTGGGCGTGGTATTGAAGACACAGGTTCAATCGAAGTCATCGGTCTGGTGATTTTATGTCAGCGGAGCAGTTTTAACGCCCCTGTTATCGCGGGCCGGAAATGGCCAATAAGCGTCCCGGGTGCAGTGTTTCGACGCAACTATTGGTAGCTCTTATTCGTTACGTGTTCTAGTCGCTCGACACCAGGGTCTTTGGCGGTAAAGTTAACGGTGATGTGTATTCCGCGTGCTTGTGCTGTGCATGCAGATCCAGCTAAATTGCCCTTTTCCAATTCAACACACGGGAAGCCGCCAAACTTGACACGCTACCCTCGAATTGCGCGAGCCCTTGCCGCGATACATGTTTCCTCTTTCCCGGATCATGGCGGGATTTGCCGCGGCTTCGCGCAAGGAACGGGCCTAGGCCGGATCAATGGCGCATTCGCGGGAGCCGCATGGTGAAGACCCAGCCGGAATTGGATTTCGAGGCAATTTTCAATAGCCTGCCAGCCCCTTTTCTCGTGATGGACCGGGACTTCAATATCGCTGCCGTGAATCAGGCCTTTCTCGACGCGACGATGCGTTCGCGGGAAGCGCTCCTCGGGGTCAATATTTTCGCATCATTTCCAGGGCCGGAAGAAAGCCGCAAGATCTTGCAAGCGTCGCTCGAACGTGCTCGCGACCAAGGCGTCGCCGACGTGCTCCCGACGGTATCTTACGCCATTGCCGTCAACGGCCGGTCTGAGGAGCGCCTTTGGAGCTGCACCCATGTTCCGGTCCGCGATAAGAGCGGTAATGTCGCGTTTGTGGTCAAGAATACCCAGGATATCTCGGAACTGCATCCTTCGAAGGGCTTGGCGGGGCTTCCTTCCTTGGGCCCGGAACCGCGCCCGGATTGTGCGGCTCTGCCGCCGGGAAGCGTGCATGTTCTCAATCAGACGCTCTTGGCGACGGTTCACCATTTGCGCCGTTTGGTCATGCAGGCTCCAAGCTTCATGTGCGTCTTGCGCGGGCCCGATCTTGTTTTCGAATTGGTCAACATCGCCTTTTCGATGCTTGCGGGGGGCCGCGATCTCATAGGGAAGACTCTACGCGAGGGTTTGCCGGAGTCCGAGGGTCAGGAGTATCCCGGCATTCTTGAGAATATTTTTAAAACCGGCGAAGTGCACGTCGGCCGCAAGACGCGTATTCTTCTGCAAGACGCGCCGGATTGCGAGATCGAGGAACATTACATCGATTTCGTCGCGCAGCCGATCACGGGCGCGAATGGTGAGGTGACAGGGATATTCATCGAAGGCAACGACGTGACGGATCATGTTCTCACGGAGCAACGGCAAGCGCTCCTCATTCGAGAATTGCACCACCGGGTCAGGAACACACTCGCGACGGTGCAAGGGGTCATGAACACGACGGCGAGGACGTCCGTGAATGTCGAGGAATTTCAAGAGGCCTTCTCCGGGCGGATCGCGTCGCTCGCGAAGACGCATGCGGTCATGACCGATCAGCTCCAGCAATCCGTTTCCTTCCAGCAATTGCTGACCCAGGAGCTTGGCCCTTACTCCGACGATCAGGGTCTTCGGATTCGCCTTACGGGGCCTGCTGTCGATTTGCCTTCGCAGATCGCGGTGCCGCTTGGCATGGCCGTCCACGAACTCACAACCAATGCGGTCAGGCACGGGGCCCTTTCCCTGGAGGAAGGCCGAATCGAGGTCGGTTGGGGCCTCGTTGAGAAGGATGGCGAACGCGCGCTGCTGTGCGAATGGAATGAATTCTCGGGACCGCCGGTGACCCCGCCGTCGCGCGACGGGTTTGGATCGATGCTTCTCAAACGCGTGCTTTCGCAGCAGATCCGGGCGGACGTCAAGGTCGATTTCGCGCCGGAAGGGTTTCGCTTGCGCATGGCTGTGCCGCTTCAAGTCGAGCGATAACGCCCAATCTCGCGTTCGCGGTTTCCAAGACATGGGCGAATTGGCACCTTTGCACACATTTGGTAAACCGAAGCGATGCCGGGAACGGCGGTTCCTGACGGTCGGACCACTATGGATAAGCCTGAGGCGCATCTCTTTGCAAGCCTCAATGACCGGCAGCAGCGGCGCCTCATAGAGGCGTTTGTTCGTGTCGAAAACAAACTTGGAAAACAGACGCGACATAAATTAAGAGAAACTACATTTCCAAACAATGGATTACAGCGGGCGGCGAACCACCCATGATTCCGCCATTCTCTGTGTCAAAGTATACCGCTTCGCACCATCATATTGTATCCTTGAGAAAATTTAAGGAAGATCGAAATTTGTTTGTCCATTTGAATAGAGGGCCAATATGAAAAAGCTAGAGCGCCTTATTCGTCCCCAGTTAGACTGAAACCACATTAGGGTCCGGACTCATTATAGCCACCAGATGACGATCGCGGCGAGAGCGATTGCGGCCATGAAGCTTTTAAGGTTGCGATCGAAGCGCGTGGCGATGCGCCGCCAGTCTTTGAAGCGGCAGAACATGCGTTCGATGATGTTGCGCTGCTTGTAGATGGCCTTGTCGTAATTGTACTGGGTTTTGCGGGTTTTGCGCGGTGGGATGACCGC
>VDMG01000139.1 GCA_006514895.1 Beijerinckiaceae bacterium | reverse complement strand
CGACCTGTTCGAGCCCGCCGAATGCAGAAACTACTTCGCCGCCGCAGGATATGGATTCACTTGAGTGTCCGATGCTCTAGTGAAGAAAAAAGCCGAGCTTCGAGAGATAGAACACACGCACTGGCAAGAATGGCCGGCACGCGTTGGCCGGGTTGTTCCGGCAATCGGTATTTGGTCGCCTCGCTGGATACGAGGATCTTTTGGAGGCGCAAGCGGCTGGTATGCGGAATGCCGGTCCCAGCCATGGGAGATTGATGCTTGTTCGCCTTCGATATCAGCTTGATTTCTTCCCCGATGCGCGCGTTCGCGGCGAGCCCGACAAGCTCGGCTTTGTTTTTCACGAAAGCCTCGTTACGGGTCTTTTGGGAAATCAACCGGCGCAACTCACATGACCCCATCTTTGCCTATTTACCGAAAACCAGCCCCAACGCCTCGGCAGTGATCGGACGCCTGCCAAGGCAGAGAACGGCGGTCGCTGGACGGACAGCCTTGTCCAGGATTTCGATTGGTTGCCCATTTCGATCGAACCTGACCGCCTGATCCGGGGAATAATTGATCACAAACCCAACAGTTTTTCCGAACGCGATGACCCCCTCCGGAAGGCGATCGAGCACCCGCCGCACAAAACTCACCGGCCGTTGAGTTAGGTCAAGGTCGATGCGAAGGAGTTTCTCGACGCCGATGATCGCGGCCGCGAAAATCGGGCTCGGCACGGTCCGCTCTGTGAGTATGATGGCATGCGGACAAAAATTCTCCCGCCAGATTTTGTCACGCGCTTCGGCTTCTCGCTTCTCTGCCAATTCGATTTCTCGAACCGCTTGGTCAAGCGCACGCTTCACGGTTTCAGCAGACGTTTCCAAGGCTTGCGGCAGCACGTCCAAAAATTGTTTCGTTCCTTCGATGTCACCCTCGCACAAGGCGTCTATCCGGCGGATGCCTTTTGCAATGTTTTGGCGCCCCCGAGCAATGTGAGCGCCTGCGGTGCGGAAAGCCACCGCACGAAGGCGCCCGTTGAAGAGAGGCGCCATAACCCGATAGCGGCCCTTGGAGCTTCGGGCTGCAGCGGATTAGCTTGTCCTAACCGCCTCTAATCTTGAGGCGGCGGCCCTGGTCTGGTCTCTCGCCAAGATCAGGGGTCTTTGCTGTTCGGCTGGCAAACTCCATTTATTAACGGGTCGAGCGAAACTTCGTCCAAATTTTAACAACATGCGGGCTAACTACTTCTCAGCGCGGCCAAGGCACTGCGCTGGAGATTAAAGCTATTGATCGCGACGGGTTCGGCAAAAGGGCCAGCCCGTTGCAAGCCTGCTCGCTCACCCCTTCGGCCCCGCATCGCGTCCCTGAAAAACTCCGGTGCATAAAGCTCTTAAGGCGTGGTCAATGCTCACATGGCGGCCTTAGACTTGAGTCTTCCTCCCAGTGCGCGTTCCTCCCAGCTCTCGACCTTCGTACCGATGATGTAGACCGCCAAGGATTTGATGCGCAACAACGTCTCCGAACCGCTCGATGGGGCGTGCGCAGGGCGCATCCTTCCCTAGCGACCCATGCGTTCGCACCTTGTTATGATGGGTGGCGTATTTCGCAAGGATTCGTCGAAGGTGCTCCGCGTTAAACGCGATCAAATGATCAGTGCACTCGCGCCGGACCGACCCGGTCTTATTCTCGCTAGCACTCCGAGTAATGTTGTTTCATATTACAATAACTAGGCTATTTTGTGGCTTTTCTATAGTTTTTTATAAAAACATGTATTATTTAAACTGTATAAATGAATTATTAATAAATATAATTTTGGCTGGGAGGTCAGGTGCTCGCATCTGAAGCAGTTTATTAACCAAATACAGTGTGATGGCAGTTATGCACTTTGAGTCAGAATTGTCAAAACGGTCATCTGGCGCATATGCTGTGGGCGGTCAAACAAAACGCCTATTCGATGTTGTATTTGCTTCATTATTTCTTTTATTAACACTTCCATTATTTATAATTGTGGCTGTTGTGCTGAAGGTAACGGATCCCGGCCCGGTTATTTATAGGCATGTCCGGATCGGACTTTGGGGACGCAGGTTCACCTGCTTCAAATTCAGAACCATGGTGGTCGATGCAGAGAACGTGCTGAAAGCGTTACTTGACGATGATCCCAGCGCCCGAGCGGAATGGGAGCGCAATCGAAAGCTCATCAAAGATCCGCGCGTCACGCGTGTCGGGCGAATTTTGAGAGAATCGAGCCTTGATGAGTTGCCCCAGCTCATCAACGTCCTGCGAGGCGAGATGAGCTTGATTGGACCGCGCCCGATCGTTCCGTCGGAAATGTCGCACTATGGTGACCGGCTCGCTTCGTATGTGTCGGCTCGGCCTGGCCTGACGGGAGCTTGGCAAATCAGCGGCCGCAGCGACTGCGGTTACGACAAGCGGGTCGAGTTGGACGCAAATTATGTATCCGATTGGCGCTTTTCGACCGACCTTGCCATATTGGTGCGAACCGTGGGCGCCGTCATCAAGCGGAAGGGAAGTTACTGACGGTCCAAACAGCGATTTCCTTGGCCCGCGACCTTTGCACGTCCGTTCCGATCACAATCCGATCCCCTGGAGCCCCCCACGGCATGGATCAGCGCAAAGATTTCTCTCCGTTCATGCAGCAGTCCACAACATCTTCAACCTCCAACGTCATCTCACATCGGCAAGAACACACCGAGCCTTCAGAACATCGGCCCTGCAAACGTGGCGGCATTGTCACGTTCGGCCTTGCCTGGCTTGACCTTTGGCCCTTACGATGACTAAAATCAGCTACGCTGGTTACCGCTCTCCGCCCCTGATCATTCAACAGGCAATCTGGCTTTATGTCCGGTTAACTTTGAGCTTCCGCGACGTCGAGGATTTATTGGCGGAACGCGGAATCGCAGTCTCCTATGAAACCGTGGGTCAATCATTTTGGACCCAGGATCGCTGCCGAACTTCGCAAAGGAAGGTCAAAGCCCCACACCACCTGAGGTCTATCTCAAAATCGATGGTCACTTGGTCTACCTCTGGCGCGCCGTGGATGCCGAAGGCGAAGTGCGCAAGATGCAAGGGTTCAAGAGCGCGGGTGCTCCGGACTCCGACGATGCTGCGCCCGATCTTCCGTAACGTGACAACGCCCTCGAAATCGTCGCGGCGCTGACCTTGTAGCTGCGGCCGATCTCCACAAGGGTTTCCTCGCCCCTGTCGCGCCGCTTGATGGCCTCTTGCTGCTGGTGCGGGGTGAGCTTGAACGGTCGCCCTAAACTCTGCCCCCGCGCCTTGGCGCGTTCGCGTCCCTCGCCGGTGCGGGCGCGGATTAATTCGCGCTCGAACTCGGCAAGCCCGCTGGCAATGGTTCGCCATCAAATAAGACAAGTCATCTGGCACATTAATCATTAGTTAAGAGCGAGCAATGGACGTATGTGCGTACCAAAGGAAAAGGGTTATTTCTGGCTCGCCAGATGTCGTTGAAGCGCTGCGGCAATGATTAACCAGTGCCGACATATTGATCTCCGCCTTTGCCTTCTGGTCTGCATCGCGCGAGGCGGCGTTTTGCGCTGCCTCCCCGGCCACTGCCGAACCGCAGGGATCATCTAGCGAACAGAATCCGCCTAGTCAGTATCAGTCCGACGTCGAGCAGCAGCCAGATGACAATATTGGTCATCAGGACATTACGCGCCCGCAGAATCAGTTGGACGTGCGATTGCAATACCGGACTTCCTGGCAGCCGGACACTCGAACCCAGCGGGCGAGAATGCTGCTGCGGGTGACATCGAAACTCAAACTGGATGCCGGATGGAGGCTTGGGCTTTTGGCCGAAGTGCCATTCGTAGACAAAAGGACGACAACGTTTGAGTCGTCGGATTCCGGGAACTCGTCGACTTCCGCAAATAAGTTTGGCATCGGGGATGCGGCGTTCCAAGCTTATCTGGCCCACGACCTCGACCAAAATTGGGCTTTTGGATTCGGCGCACGCGGGGTTGGCCCGTCGGCACAAGACTCGCTCGGAAGCGGAAAGTGGCAAATCATGCCGGGCTTCGGGGTGCGCTATTCCTTCGCCGATCTTGGGCCGGATACCTATTTTGTTCCTGTGATCAGATACGCCCTTAGCGTCGCCGGAGATCCCGCGAGGCGGAACATCCGGCAAGCCCAGATCTCGCCGAAATTGAACATTGGACTATCTGATCGCTGGTTCATCACGCTTTATCCGAGTTATGACGTCCGTATCAACGACGGACCTTCGGTTCCTGGACAAACCGGCCCCCTCTTCCTCCCATTCGATGTCGCCGTAGGCCGGGAAATCGTGGAAGGCGTACAGCTGTCCCTTGAAGTAAGCGTGCCTATTATTCGGGATTTCCCAGTCTATAACTTCAAGACTGAACTGCGCTTAGTAGCGCGGTTTTGACTGGTTGCGTCGGCCTCGATCGCTGGCGTGGCGGAGATGGCCTGCTCACATGCCACCTCAAGCGCCAAACGTACGAAAGTGTTTCATGTGAAACGTTGTGGTACGATTGCAGCCTTGGATCGGACAAAACGTGGCATTGATGGTTGGGATCGAGCACCTCTTCGGAAATCTGGAGCCTTTCATCCATGCGTATGGCGCCGTCGCGGTGACGGTCATTCTGGCATTCGAGTCTCTCGGTGCTCCTGTTCCTGGCGAGTCTCTGCTCATCTTTGCTTCGGTTCTTGCAGGGCGCGGTGAATTATCGCTCCCGCTCCTGATGCTAGGGGCGTGGGCCGGCGCCGTGCTTGGCGACAACATAGGGTATCTGATCGGAAGGCGGCTTGGACGCACCCTTGTCCTGCGCTACGGGGGGAAGATCGGCATAAACGCCGAGCGCCTCAACTGGGTGGAAGCGCTGTTCGCGCGATACGGTCCTATAACTGTCGCCTTCGCAAGGTTCCTCAATGTTTTGCGTCAGTTGAATGGCGTCGTGGCGGGCATGTTGAAAATGGAGTGGAAACGTTTTCTGCTTTTCAACGCCCTCGGCGGGGCCCTTTGGGTTTCGGTATGGACACTGGCTGGGTTTTATCTTGGCGAGCATGTCTCCGACGTCAAAGTGATTGCCCATGATTTGGAGCACGCCGGAGCGATTTTGGGCGCCGGCGTTTTGATCGCCGCGCTTTTCTATGTGTTTTGGCGCCTGCGCCACGCAAGCTGATGGAAGGCACGGCCGTCATAGACCGATAGGATCTGCTGGCCCGTTGGAAACGGTCGCGGTCTTCGATACTGCCGCCAATTTCCAGGATGCCATCGACGAATTGATGTCCTCCGGGTTCGGGCGCGCTGACCTGAGGTTCGCTGCAGCCGAAAAAACCATCGAAGAAAAGCTTGGTCACACATACCGGACAGTTGCCGAGCTTGAGGATGATCCAGCTGTTCCCCGCTCTTCTTATGTGGCGCCCGAGTCGATCACGAGGCTGAAGGAGTGCTCGTTGCCCCTTCTACGTCGGCGCCGTTGCCGCAGCTGGCTTCGTCCTCGGTTACGGCGGTTCATTGGCGGCGGAAATCGACGGGGCCCTCCTCGCCGGCACGGCTTCCTTTTCGCTACGCACATCGCCAACCTCCGACGGCGCCATCAGCGGGAGCAGCTGGATCACGGCGGGCTTTTGCTGTGGGTGCGAACCCCGGATGTTCCGCACATTAAGCGCGCCGTCGAGATACTCTTCAACCATTCGGGCCGCGACGTGCATGTGCATGCTTTTCCAACAGGGGCCTGAGTACAAGCTGGTGCGCGGGTAACACCGTTGTCGCTGCGGTCACTGAGCCAACTGCTCGCGCAGTTGGCTTTCAATTCGGAAAGGATGCGCCGGATAGACGCCGAGGATCTTCAACTCCTTGCAAAAGAATGCCAGTTCCTCCAATGCGCGGGCGAGCGCCGGCTCGTCGGGGTGCGCCTCGACATCGGCCAGGAATTGGGTCGCGGTGAACTCCCCTTCGACCATATAGCTTTCGAGCTTGGTCATATTGACGCCATTGGTGGCGAAACCGCCGAGTGCCTTGTAGAGCGCCGCGGGCACATTGCGGACCCGGAAAACAAAGCTCGTCACGATTGTTCCACTGGCGGGCTTCGTCCACTGCGGGATTTTTGAAAGCACGACGAAGCGCGTCGTGTTGTGCGGTTCGTCCTCGATATCGGCCGCGAGCACGTCGAGCTTATGGATTTCGGCGGCCAGCCGCGTCGCGATGGCCGCGCGCGCCGGATCGGCCCATTCCGCGATCTCCCGCGCCGACCCCGCCGTGTCTCCGGTCACATGCGCGGCGAGGCCGTGCGCGCGGATGATCTTCCGGCATTGGCCGAGGGCGTGCACATGGCTATAGACCGATCGCACCTCAGCGAGTTTTGCCCCCTTGACTCCGAGCAATTGGAAATGGATCGGCAGAAAATATTCCCCGACGATGTAGAGGCCGGAGCCAGGCAAAAGGTGGTGGATGTCGGCGACCCGCCCCGCGATCGAGTTCTCGATCGGAATCATGCCGAGCATTGCTGTGCCATCGGCGACCGCTCCGAGCGCGTCCTCGAATGTTGGGCAGGGCAGGGATTCCCAGTCTGGATAGACATTGTTGCAGGCGATATGGGAATTGGCGCCTGGCTCGCCTTGGTAGGCGATTTTGTTGACGGTCATTCGTCCCTCGAATAGAATTGCCCCTGCCGCCAGCGGCAAGTTGCGTCGCGCGGCACCAGCAACACTGCGAGAGGTTAACTAGCGCGCTTTCAGATTCCGCTGACTCTGAAAGCAGCCCGAGATCTTTGTTTTATCGCATTTTCATGACGCGAACCGTATCCAGTTCGCTTGAGAATGCTCTCGCCGGCAATGCCTGAGTTATAGAGACCGGAAAGCGGCTGGCACCCAATAATTGACGATGAACACCAGCGGAATGGCAATCGCGAACGCCACCGGCACGCTCGGGCGGAAGGATCTCCGGAACAGGGCGGCAAATACGTAGACATTCCATATGAGTAGCGGGAAAAGCAGGAAGTTGGCCAGCTCCACGACATTAATATAAGGTAACCCCTCCCCCGAGGCGTCTGTGAAAGCCAGAGAGACGACCAGAATGAAACGCAGAAATACGTTCACGAGAATTACAATGGCGCCACCTATGGCCAGCGCGGTGAGAGTTTGCATCAGCCGCTCGTTGTAACCTGAAACCTTCGCGCAGAAGTAGGCGACCGCGCCCAAGACCGCCGCGCTTCCAATACCGCTCGCTACTGCCCGGGCCACGGAATAGTCCATGGCTTGACGCAAGGATACCGACACGGCGAAAGCAACGAGGCTGACAGTCAGAAGTAATGGCGACTTCGGCAGAACTTCGGGGCCGAGTTTCCAGCTCACTATGCCGACGACAGTTTGAATAGGCGCAGGGAGTGTAAGCTTCATGGTTGCGCTCGAATACTATTGCTAAGGCTTCTAGGCTAGAGCTTTGCTTCCGGCTTCGAGCCGCACAGTTTAACCGGACGGGCGGCACACGAAAGAATGGAGTTCCAGAAACAGGCCACGAACGATACTCTCCCGGGGCCGCCGACTCCCGCCCACGCTCGATGGCGAAAATCCTATTTTAAACGCCGCATCTTAGACCGGATTTCCAAAAAAACCGGCCGAAGATCAGATCAAACCGCCCCGGCGCAAGGCTCTCACGCCGGGTTTTTTGGGATAGCAGCCGGTTTCTTCTGCTTCCCGCCATAGTGCCAAATACCATAAACTCCAGCGATCAGGGCCGCCAGCATAAACCCGTAGAGCACGAGGTTTCTGCCGATAGGCTGGCCCACCGCAAATGGGAACTGGGAGACATATCTCTGGCCGTGTTGGTTTTCCACCGTCACGATGCCGATAAATCTGTCGTTTTTGGGGAAGTTAAGTTCGAATGTCAGCGTGCCGGTTGGATATTTCTTCGGTGGCAGGTGTTTGATGGTGACGGGATCGAGAACCTCTGGACTCGTCAGCTCCGCGTCCGTCAAGAACGGAAGGCCATTCATCCGCGTATGCGTTCCATCATCCCTGATGATGCGGATTTCCGTGAGCATGTCGCGCAACTCGGTATCTTGCATGTCAAGCGCGACAACCGTTTGTCCAGTGTTTGGAACATCGTCGCAAAACTCATCCCGGGAATTTTGCGGCTGGTATCCGGTGAAGAACATGAGATCCGGGCCAATCCGCAAAACGCATCTATTGTCCACCATGCCCACCCCGCCATGGGCATATGCGGCCGAGGTGAGCAGAACCGTGGCGAGAAGCCACGCGGCTAATCCTCGTATGATCATGATTTATATCGAACCTCCCAAAATAATTTCCCCCGTTGGCGCTTCAGCTCCAACGGGGGAATTTATACATCGTTTACAACCTTGCTACAGACCGTCCAAGAAATCGTCTCAGACAGGCAAGAAGGTCGGGATCACCGCACCGCCGACTTCCATCGGGTAGCGCGTTCCGCTCGACGTGTAGAAAAACAACACACCGGCAAACGAGCTATCGACGTCATAGGCAAGACCCGAAAGACGTTCCGTATCCCACCGTGCGTCCTGAACGGTGACCGCGACGTCCTTGGTTTCGCCGGGCTGAATCGGAGTGTTGTCGCTCAGAGTCAGGCCCCTATCCGCCAGCAAGTAATCAGGATAATCCACCTTGGTCGTGTAGACATCCGGATTCAAGAAGCGAAGGCCGGCGGTGTTGAGTTCGCCAATCCGCACCGCTTCCTTGCCCTCATTGGTGATCCTGAAATTGGCCACCAACTCACGGCCGGGCACCTTATAAGTTCCGCCCAAATACTTGATTTTGAGTGGCCCCGAATCCACTTCCCCGGCAAGCGGCTGGATATTATGGAAGTCACCCGCTTGCAACGGAATTGTATTCGGGTAACTGGCCGCTGTCATCCCATAGAAGATGATGACCGTTCCCAGAACCGCGGCAAGGCTGATGGCCCCGACAATGCGCTCCTGAGGCGTGATAATCAGATCTTCCGCTTGTCCGGACGCAACCGCCATGAACCGGCCGACCAAGCCGCGCTTGCTGAACCAATAGACGATCCAGGCAGCCCCGGCGATGTACCACAAGAGATGCCAACCATAGATCCTACCAAGCTGATAGCTCTCGATATCGACCGTGGTCCCGTTCAGCAATTTCACCGGGTCGGTGAAATCGTTATAGTTGCCCTTGATGTCGATATATTGACCTGGTCCGGGAATCGGGCCGCCGGTCTCGACGCTGAGCTGGACGTGGGTGTGCCAGTGTCCGGGGCGCCGGGCTCTGAGAAGGACCCGGAACTCATAGGTGTCACCCACCTTAAGCTCCATCGAACGGGGCGTGAACTGCCCGCCGACCCACACGCCAATTCTGTTCGCGACGGCTCCGGGCTGCCCGGTGTTAAGGAAGCAGCGTTCCGGAATACGGACGGCCGCCGGCCAAGCATTCATGATATGGAGCTTGCCGGTGATCTCATACTCTTCGTTGACGTTGACGCTCGTCTTCGACCATTTCAGGTCATACCAGTTCAGCGTCCGCATCCGGAGGAACGCCGCCTGCGATTTCTCGCCATGGGCGTCGGCCGGACCGGTGGCCGCCATCGTCACGGCGAGCCCGGCGGCCAAACCAAGGGCCCAGAGCCTCCCCGCTTGGCGCTTGGCATGGCGCGCCAGTGCATTAAACATTGTTGTTTTCATTGTGAACTCCCCACACGGCAAAGCCGTGCCTATTGCTAAAAGTCGACCTTAAGGTCCTTTTATCGGGACCTTGCGGCGGCGGGCTAGATGGTCGCCATATATTTCGTGGTGGAGAACATCTTCCCGACGAACCACCACACGAAATACACGATGATCGAAACGAACCCGGAGAAGAATGACGACACACCGACGACGTCCTTACCGAAGGTGCGCATCGTGCCGCGTTCGATAATTCTGATGTACTCCGGCATCGAGGTGCGAACGTAGTGGAAGCCAGTGACGTCGGCCAAGCTCATGAGCGTCCCATATTGCTCGGTCGCCTGATGGTAGGGAGCCAGGATCACCCAATTGTTGGAGTACATGAGCAG
>VDMG01000276.1 GCA_006514895.1 Beijerinckiaceae bacterium | reverse complement strand
CCGCAGCGCCGTCGCCGAGATCGAAACCAGCGAGCCCGCCTACACCCCCAGTTTCGCGATGTGCGAGCGCTGATCCTCGCCGAATGTCCCCTGGTGACGAAGCCGCTGCGGCTGTTGTTCAGCGGGCGCCCTTTCATCGAGACCTATCGCTGGTCGCCCCCCGGGGTCTGCGCTTCACCGTGATCGACAAGGAGACCGGCGCGATCATCCGGCGCGCGGAGACTGAGGCCTGCTTTTCGTTCCACCACGTCAACGCCTTCGAAGAGGATGGCACGGTCGTGCTCGACCTCATCACCTACCCTGACTCGCGCATCATCGACGCATTGTATCTCGATGAACTCCGCGCCGGCAAAGCCGTGCCGCAGGGGCTTTTGACACGCTTTGCGATTCCCCTCGGCGAAGGTCCGGTCAGCCAACAATCCCTCTCGGCCACCCCCTTGGAGCTTCCGCGCATGGCCTATCGCCGGTTTGCCGGGCGCCGCCACCGCTATGTGTGGGGCGTGGGCCAATTGCGCCGCGGATTTTTGGACAGTCTCGTCAAGCAGGATCTCGAAACCGCCAAGGCCGCGGTCTGGGCCGAGAAAGACGGCTTTCCCGGCGAGCCGGTGTTCGTGCCCGCGCCAAACGCCGGGGCCGAGGATGAAGGCGTCCTGCTTTCGGTCGTGCTCGACGGCGAAGGCGGGCGCTCTTTCCTGCTCGTTCTCGACGCCGCGACCATGCTGGAACGCGCGCGGGCCTTTGCGCCGCATGCCATCCCATTCGGCTTTCATGGAAATTATTTTCCGAACGCCGCCTAGAGATAAGGTCGAAAATCATGAGCGAAACGCCGGACACCGCGCCTCTCTCGCATCAGGCGGATCTTGCGATCGAGACAGTCTTCAAGGCCCAGCGCGAAACCGCGATCGCGCTTCGCACCTCGACCGCGAAGACACGCATCGGAAAGCTGCAAAGGCTGGAGGCGGCGGTGCTTGCCAATCGCGAGGCGATCTTCCGCGCGCTGGCCGCCGATCTGCACAGATTCGAGGCGGAGACGGAACTCTTGGAAATGCTCCCGGTGATTTCCGGGATCCGCCATGCCCGCCGGCATCTGGCCTCCTGGATGAAACCGGCAAAAATCTTGCCCACGCTGACGATGATCGGGACCAAGGCGCGGATACGCCATGAACCCAAGGGCGTCTCCCTGATCATCGCGCCTTGGAATTATCCGGTCAGCTTGCTGCTCGGACCTTTGACATCCGCCATCGCGGCCGGATGCCCGGCAATCGTCAAGCCGTCCGAAATGAGCCCCGCTTGCTCGGCGGTCATGGCAAAGCTCATCCGCGAGACCTTTGACTGGCAAGAAATCGCCGCATTCGAGGGCGATGCGGCGGTGTCCAGCGCGCTGCTCGATCTGGCTTTCGATCATATCTTCTTCACCGGCAGCCCGGCGATCGGCAAGGTGGTCATGACGGCGGCGGCCAAGCATCTTGCCGCGGTGACACTCGAACTCGGCGGCAAGTCGCCTGTCATCGTCGATGAAAGCGCCGATATCGCGAAGGCGGCCAAAAGCATCGCCTGGGGCAAGTTCACCAATTGCGGCCAGACCTGCATCGCGCCCGACTATGCTTTTGTCCATGAAAGCCGCATGCCGCAATTGATCGAAGCGATGAAGGAGTCGATCGCAAAAATGTATAGCGATCCAGCGCGAAGCCCGGATTACTGCCGGATCATCAATGGGAAGCATTTTGCGCGCATCTCCCACCTCATCGAGGACGCAGCAGAACATGGCGCGACCATTCTCGCGGGTGGCGAACGCGACGAGGCGCAAAAATTCATCGCGCCGACGCTGCTAACCGGCGCGGGCGAGGATGCCGCGATCATGCGCGAAGAAATTTTTGGCCCGGTTCTGCCGGTTCTTTCGTATCAGGATTTGGCCGAACCGATCGCTGCGATCAACGCGCGGCCAAAGCCTCTCGCGCTTTATGTCTATTCCAAGAATTTCGCACGGGTTGAGCGCATGTTGCGGGAAACCTCGGCGGGCGGTTCATGTGTCAATGCCTCAAACATCCAATTTTCGCATGACAATCTGCCCTTCGGCGGCATCGGCAATTCCGGGCTCGGCAATGCCCATGGCTTTTATGGTTTCCGCGCCTTCTCGCATGAGCGCTGTTTCCGCCCTACACGAGAGGCTCTCGATCGCGGTACGCTCCATCTTTGGTCAAGGGCGTCTCCGGCTTGAAATTTTCAGAAGCACGATCAAAGCGTCGCCGATCTTGCCGAGTTGCTTGCCGTAGCTCGCAACATCCGACAGCACGTCGGCCTCGACATTCGGCTCGCTCGATTGGCCAAGGTTGATGTTTATGAGGCCGAACTGGCTCCCGATCGGACTAAAAAACGCCGTCCAAGGGTTGATCGTTTGAACGGCGTCGCCGGACAGCGGCAATTTGAATACCGGCATGCAAGCTCTCCAATGATCTGACAAAAACGCATCATACAGGAAATTGCGGTGCTTCGCTCACCCCAAGAGATCGATCAGCGCCGGGATCAGCGGCGCGTCGGCGGGGGGCATCGGATAGGCGCGGAGATCCTTGGGAAAAACCCACTTCAGCGCCTGATTTTCGCGCGCCACGACAAAACCTTTCCAACGGCGGCAGATATAGAGCGGCATGAGAAGGTGGAAGTCGGGATAGGCGAACCTCGCGAAAGTGAGCGGTGCGAGGCAGGCTTCCTCGACAATTATCCCGAGCTCCTCATGCAATTCCCGGATCAAGGCCTCTTCCGGCCGCTCGTTCCATTCGACCTTGCCGCCGGGAAACTCCCAAAGGCCGCCAAGCGGCTTGTCTTGCGGGCGTTGCGCGATCAGCACCCGGCAATCCGGGTCGATAAGCGCGGCGGCGGCAACGAGCAGGAGTTTCACGCGTGCGGCTTATTGTTCAGAGACATCATAGAGAAATCGCAAATCGCCATTCATCCGACGGCGGCCAGTGTGGCGAGCGGATCGAACCTGTCAAGGATGCGAAGCACCGGCTTCGCCGGCGCGACCAAGCTCGCGTCCTTGACAGGATCGACTCCGCCTCGCCGATAATGCCGACCGTGAGATGAATGGCAAATCCTGACAACGGCCAGTCAGTCTTAAATCCGATTACGACCGGTAGTCGCCGTTGATCGCGACATAGTCTTTTGTGAGATCGCAGGTCCAAACCTTGGCCTCGCCCTTGCCGAGGCCCAAATCCACACGAATGGATATTTCGTCCGCGCGCATGAGGGTCGAAACCTTCGCCTCGTCATAGGCGGGATCGCGCTGGCCTTTGTGGGCGACGCGAACGCCGCCGAACCAGATCGCCAGCCTGTCGCGTTCGGCTTTTTCACCGGCCTTGCCAACCGCCATCACGATGCGGCCCCAATTGGCGTCCTCGCCCGCGATCGCGGTTTTAACAAGCGGCGAATTGGCGATCGAGAAAGCGATTTTTTTGGCGCTCGCGGCTGAGGCAGCACCTGTCACCTGAACTTCGACGAATTTGCGGGCGCCTTCCCCGTCCCGCACGACCTGATGGGCAAGATCGAGGAGGAGAGTGTCGAGCGCCTGTTTGAACGGCGCGAGGCGGCGGTCGTTGGGAGCAACGATTTTTGGCGCGCCACGCTTGGCGGCGGCGCCCGTCGCAAACAGCAGCAAAGTGTCGGAGGTCGAGGTGTCGCTGTCGACGGTGATCGCATTGAAGGACGTTTGCACGCTCTTGGCCAGCATGGATTGCAAAACCGCCGCGGCGATCGGCGCGTCGGTAAACACGAAGGCCAACATGGTCGCCATGTCCGGCGCGATCATGCCAGCCCCTTTCGCCATGCCGGTCAGGGAAACCTCAACGCCGCCGAGCGTCGCGTGCGCAGCCGCGACTTTCGGAAAAGTGTCGGTCGTCATGATCGCCTTGGCGGCCTCAAAAAGGCCGTCCGGGTCCGCGCGTGCGAAAAGCTTGTCGAGCACGCTGTCGAATTTCGCGGCATCGAGCGGCTCGCCGATGACGCCGGTCGAGGCAAGAAAAATTTCATTTCCCGGCGCGCCGGTTGCCTTGGCGGCGAGTGCGGCGGTCAGCTTCACCGCCTCCACCCCGGCCTTGCCGGTAAACGCATTGGCATTGCCCGAATTGACGACGAGGGCGCGAGCCTTGCCAGCTAACAGCCTTGCGCGGCACCAATCGACCGGCGCCGACGGACATTTGGATTTGGTAAAGACGCCCGCCGCCTCTGTGCCCTTGTCGAAAAGGGCCAGCATCACGTCGGTGCGATCCTTGCAACGGATACCGGCGGTACCCGTAGCAAAGCGTACACCCGCGATCTCCGGCAGCTCGGGAAATGATTTTGGGGCGAGTGGGGAAATAGCGGCGGCCATGCGTTGCGTTCCCTGGGCTATCCTTGTCGGAGGCGGCCCGCTTACGCCGCCGCCCCTGGAGCGCTTTCAGCTTCCGCGGAATCCGAAAGCTTCTCTAGATCTTTGTTTTATCGCATTTTTCTTGACGCGAACCGGTACCCACTTCGCTTGAATATGCTCTACGAGCGCAACTCGACGTTCAAAAATTTCCGCGCGCGCCTGTCTCCGCGCTTATTTCTTTCCCGGTTTCTTGCCCGGCGCGGCGGGAGCAGGAGCGGGAGCGGCCGGCGCGGAGCTTGCCGCCGCGGGCGTGTCCGTTTTGGGGTCCGGCGGTTCGGTCAGCTCGATCTTGGCATTCTTGCGCAAATCCGCGACATAGGCGATTTGCGCCTTTTGCACGACATAACGGCTCACTTGGTCCTTCACCTGATCGAAAGTCGGCGGCGTTTTCTCTCGTTTGTCCAAAATTTCGATGATATGCCAGCCGAATGGGCTTTTCACCGGATCGGAAACTTGTCCGACCTCGAGCTTGAACGCGGCATCGGCGAATTCCGGCACCATGCGATCCTTGGTGAACCAGCCGAGATCGCCACCTTCCGAAGCTGGATCTTTCGAGAGATCCTTCGCGATCTTCTCGAAGTCCTCGCCGCCCATCAGGCGTTTCAACGCCGCCTTGGCTTCATCCTCGGTTGCCACAAGAATATGGCGCGCGTGGATCTCGGTTTCGGGCTTCTGCTTCTTGATTTCCTCGTCATAAGTGGCCTTGATGGCGGCGTCGGTGGCGGCTCCCGCCGCGACCTTCTCGAGCTCGCTCGTCATTAGCAGTTTCTCCCGGTAATAAGCGAGCTTCTTGGCAAATTCCGGGGTCTGGTCGGCCTTGTCGGCGATGGCTTTTTGCGCCACCAGTTCGCTGTTAATCAAATAGTCGAGCAGATAGCTGTCGCGCGCCTTGCCGTCGAGCTGGGGCGGGAGGGTTCCGCGCAGATCGTCGGCGGCGATTTTCATATCATCGTCGGTAATTTGCTTTCCATTGACCGTGGCGAGCACCTTGGCCGCCGCAGGAAAGGCGGCAAGAATCGCGGGCATTGTCAGGGTCAGCAGAAGGCACGCCATACCGGCGGCTTTGGTTCGCAGGCTTTTCGTCAAGAACATGAAGTTGAGCTCCGCAGGATTGCGCTGCCGCCTTCCGCACGGCGGCGCATAAAGGGTTTGCCGCGCGACCATGCACGGACCGGCGGATTTGACAAGCCCCGGCCCCAATCTTATCTGTCGGATGGGTAGGCCCGGATCGCATTTCTGAAGGTTTTTGCCGGCCGCCGCTCGCTGGCAATCCGTGTTTTGGCCCTCCAAAGTTGAGCGTTGCAGCGCGGCGGACACGAGGTTTCCGGGCAACCGCCCAAGCTTTAAAGCACGATCGCCACAAGCGGAAACCGGCTGCCATATCCAAGATCATGCGAAAACACGCGAGTTTAAACGGTGATCCAACTCTCTTTGATGGGATCATGCTTTAAGCGCTCCTGGGATAAAAGAGTGCTCCGATCCTTGTCCAGAAAGGTTATTTCGTAATGTTGGGCTCTTTTGCGAAAAAGATATTCGGCTCCTCGAACGATCGCCGGCTCAAGGGCTACCGGCCGAGAGTCGCGGCGATCAACGCGCTTGAGCCCGAGGTGCGAAAGCTCACCGACGCCGAACTCGCCGCGCGAACGGCGGCGTTCCGGGAGGAATTCGCCGCTGGCAAGACGCTCGAGGAACTGCTGGTGCCGGCTTTCGCCACGGTGCGGGAGGCGGCGCGCCGCGTCCTCGGGCAACGGCACTTCGATGTCCAGCTGGTCGGCGGCATGGTGCTGCATGAGGGCGCGATCGCGGAGATGCGCACCGGCGAAGGCAAGACGCTTGTCGCGACGCTCGCCTGCTATCTAAACGCGCTTGCCGGCAAGGGCGTGCATGTCGTCACCGTCAATGATTATCTCGCCCGCCGCGACGCCGAATGGATGGGCAGCATCTATAAATTCCTCGGCCTTACGACCGGGACCATCGTCCATGGCCTCGATGACGACGAACGCCGCAGCGCCTACGCCGCCGACATCACTTACGGCACCAACAATGAGTTCGGCTTCGACTATCTCCGCGACAATATGAAATACGAGCTCGCCCAGATGGTTCAGCGCGGCCACCATTACGCGATCGTCGACGAGGTCGATTCAATCCTCGTCGACGAGGCGCGGACGCCATTGATCATTTCGGGTCCATCCGACGACAGGTCCGACCTTTATATCGCGATCGACAAAGTCATCCCGAGCCTCACGGAGGAGGACTTCGAACTCGACGAGAAGCAGCGCACGACGAATCTGACCGAGGCCGGCAACGAACATATGGAGCAATTGCTGGGTGAGCTCGGGGTGCTTACCGAAGGCTCGCTCTACGAGGCGGTCAATGTCACCATCGTGCATCACGTGAACCAGGCCTTGCGGGCGCATAATTTGTTCAAGCGCGACAAGGACTACATCGTGCGCAAGGGCGAAGTCGTCATTATCGACGAGTTCACGGGCCGGATGATGCCGGGCCGCCGTTACTCGGAAGGGTTGCATCAGGCGCTCGAAGCCAAGGAGCATGTCGCGATCCAGCCGGAGAATGTGACGCTCGCGTCGATCACTTTTCAAAATTATTTCCGCCTCTACGGCAAACTCGCGGGGATGACCGGAACGGCCGCGACCGAGGCGGATGAATTCGCCGAAATCTATAAGCTCGACGTCGTCGAGATACCGACCAACCAGCCGGTCAGGCGCCTTGACGAGGACGATGAAGTCTATCGCACGGCGGAAGAAAAGCTGCGCTCGATCGTCCGCGAGATCGAGGCCGCCAATGCGAATTTCCAGCCGATGCTTGTCGGCACAACGTCGATCGAGAAGTCCGAGCAACTCGGCGAGGCGATGAAAAAGCAGGGCTATAAGCAGATCGATTTTTTGCAGCCGGAAGCCTTGCAAAAGCTTTACGCGGCGGCGCGGTCGGACAAACCGTCAAAACTTTTCGCGGTTTTGAACGCCCGCTTCCACGAACAGGAAGCCTATATCGTCGCCGAAGCGGGCGTGCCCGGTGCCATCACCGTCGCGACCAACATGGCCGGCCGCGGCACCGACATTCAGCTCGGCGGCAATGTCGAAATGCGGGTCGCGCAGGAATGCGCCAGTCTTCCGCAAGGCCCCGAGCGCGAGGCGAAGGAAGCCGAAATCCGGGCGGAGGTGGAGCGCTTCCGGGCAAAGGCGATTGCCGCCGGCGGCCTCTATATCATCGGCACCGAACGGCATGAAAGCCGCCGCATCGACAACCAGCTGCGCGGCCGGTCCGGGCGCCAGGGTGATCCCGGACGCTCGAAGTTCTTCTTGTCGCTCAAGGACGATCTGATGCGGATCTTCGGGTCCGACCGGATGGAGTCCATGCTGGTCAAGCTCGGCCTTAAAGAGGACGAAGCGATTGTCCATCCCTGGATCAACAAGGCCTTGGAAAAAGCCCAGCAAAAAGTCGAGGCGCGCAATTTCGACATGCGCAAGAACATTCTGAAATATGACAACGTCATGAACGATCAGCGCAAGGTCGTCTTCGAGCAGCGCCGCGAAATGATGGCGCAAGAGTCGCTCGAAGAAATGATTACCGACATGCGCGAAGGGGTCGCCGAGGATCTCATCGCCAAATATATCCCGCGCGACTCCTATCCCGAGGCCTGGGACATCGAGGGTTTTTCACAAGCGGTCCATGCCGCTTTCAATCTCACGCTTCCACTCGCCGATTGGGCCAAGGAAGAAGGGATCACCGAGGAAGAAATGCACGAGAGGCTGCGGAAGGCAGCCAACGAAGCCTATGCCGCCCGGGTGGAGAAAAACGGCGCGGAGATTACCCGCTATGTCGAAAAGCAGATCGTTCTGCAAGCACTCGACCATCTGTGGCGCGAGCATCTCGTGACACTCGATCATTTGCGCCAGGTTGTCGGCTGGCGCGGCATGGCCCAGCGCGACCCCTTGAACGAATACAAGGCGGAGGCCTTCGAGCTTTTCAGCGAGTTGATCAAACAGCTGCGGGAAACGACGACGGCGCAGCTAAACCGTGTCGAGGTCGCCTTCGAACGGCCGCCGCCGATGGAGACGCTCGAGATTTCCGATGCCGATGCGTCCGCGTCTCCGGGCGGCGCGATCAATGCTGCCTTCGCCTTCGCCGCCGCCACCGCCCCCTTCCCGCAAACCGCTAAGCCGGTTTTCGGCGCGTCCGGCGCGGACGCCATCGAAACGCTTGTCCGCGAGCCGGCGGAGCAGCGCGCGGTCCATGGCAAGGTCGGCCGCAACCAGCCCTGCCCGTGCGGCTCCGGCAAGAAATACAAGCATTGCCACGGCGCCGCCGCGTGAAGAGCGCATGCCGCCAACTGAGCAGCCAATTGACTTGCATCAAAATGCGCGATCTGCCGTCTGCTAGCATGATCATGCTGGAACCTTAACGGGGAGGACCAAGTTTCCATCCCTGGGGGTGTCTCTGAGCTGAGGAGCATGATCATGAAAATTCGAGCGCCACTTCCCTTCCCCATTCTTTCCATTGCGGCCGCATTGGCCGTCGTGCCCTTGTCAGTATCCGCCCAAGACGCCCCCATGATGGGAGGCGGCATGAAGGGGGGAGACATGATGGGCGGCGGCATGAAGGGCGAGGACATGATGAAGGGCTGCGACATGATGGGCGGTGACATGTCCCACATGAGGTCGATGATGCGCGAGAAGCTGTCGCATGCCGGAGATCGTGTCGCGGCCCTCAAGACCGAGCTCAAAATCACCGAGGCGCAAACGCCGGCATGGAACAAATTCGCCGATGCTTTTCTCGTATCCGCGAAGTCGATGGAAGAAGCAATGGATGCGATGCACCACAAGATGATGCAATCCGGCGCCGCCGCGAGCCTTCCGGAAAAACTCGAACACCATGCGAAAATGGCCGCCGCGCATCTTGCGAGGCTGCAGGCGATCAAGGACGCGCTCGACCCGCTTTATGCCTCGTTCAGCGACGAGCAGAAAAAGCTCGCGGACGGGCTGAATATAGGCCCCATGGGCGTGATGTAACGAACGTGCGCGGGCGCACGGCGTTGCGCCGCGCGTGCTCCTAATCATCCTCCATTGCCGGTCCCAATCAAGGGGCAAAGCAAGGGAGAGATTTCATGGCCAATTTTCGCAGAATCATCGCGGCGGGCCTCGCAGTAACCACCCTCGGAATGGGCGTCGCCGCCACCTCCACCCCGGCGGCGGCCTGGGGCTATTATCATGGGGGCTGGGGTTATCATCACGGCGGCTGGGGCTGGGGCCTTGGCGGAGTTGCCGCCGGCTTGGCGCTGGGCGCCACTGCCGCCGCTGCTACTCCTTATTACTATGGCTATGGATATCCCGCGTGCGGCATCGTGCGTCAGCCGGTCGTCGACGAGTACGGCATTATTGCCGGTTACCATCGCGTGCGCGTTTGCAATTAAAACATGGGTCGACGCAACTAGGAACCTTTTCCGGCAGTATTGCTTGAAGACGTCCAGCGCAGAGGCACCGCCTTCGCAACCTCTTTCCCAGGGGCTTCCGGCCGCTGGAGCATCAATTTAGCGCCTGATCACGGGCGAAAAAAAAACTTACGAAGCACGATCCAATTTGATGTTAATACAAGCATAAAGGACCATGACCGTTTTCGCGAAACGGTCATGGTTTTTTTGCGCCGGCGCCCGCCGGCCGCCGGTCAG
>VDMG01000281.1:7001-10097 GCA_006514895.1 Beijerinckiaceae bacterium | reverse complement strand
ATCGAGCCGCGTAGCAATCTGAGTCCAGGTTCCGCTCGCTCCCGTAACAGTTGGAACATTGGGAGTAGCACTCGAATTACGACTTTCGACGCTCACAATATCCAGTTTGTTCGCACCGGGGGAAACGGAAGCGGTCGCAATACTGGAATCAGTCGTGTTGTTGTCCACGCCGGAAGTCAGATTGGCGGCTGTGATCGCGGTGCTGTTCAATTGACAGGCGAAGACGTTGCTGAGCTGGGTATACCCAGTGGCGCATTGGGCGTTTGCCGCAAGGGTAAGGCCAAAGAACGCAAAGAGAGAAGTAAGTAGCCGTCTCATAATTCTGTTCTCCTTTTAATTTTCTAGCATGTGTGAGGACTTGACGGCACCGTGCCGACGTAAGGAATGGCGAAGCCGGGGGCCCCCAACCGCCAGGGAGCCCCGGGAAACTAACCGGGGAACTAAACACAGGACTGCCGGACGCGATGTTGTAAACCCAGCACGAAAGTTGCGGGTCTTCCGAGACGGGGTTGGCGTCGCTATACGAGCCTCCCGAGTTGATCGCGCTCCCAGCATAGTTGTGATAGGCGTTGTTGGTGATCGTCGGCGCATTCACGGGCGAGCCGCTCAGCACGTTGAACCCTCCGCCTCCGCCGCACATTCTGGAACTTATTGCCGCTCATCGTGCCCGCGGAGCGCACCCGGTGCCGCTCGAAGTTTGGAAGGCCATCGTCTTTTGGCCGAACGTGGCGAGGTCGATCAAATTGCCGGAGAAGACATTGTTACTGCCCCCGTGAATATGCGTCGTATTCAGGCCATTCTTGCCAGCTATGACATTTACCGATACCGTCACATTTGACGTGCAGTCGTCAAGATAAATCGCTGAGCCTGTGTTGTTTGCCGACGCAAAAGTATTACCGTCGCGGACGTAATTATTTTTGATTTGAATACCCGTCAACTTGAATAGCCTATGGATTAACCTAAAGTATCCTAAAGGTTAGGTTTTCTCATGCCTTGTCCAACAGCCTCCGGCCCCAGCCCCCCTCTGGACGTTCCCTTTGGACGGCCGCCCTTGGCACCATTCGTGGAGGCCAGGAAAGCCGCCAGACTGTCTCTGCGCGAGAGGTGCCAGCAAAACGAACTTGAGTTTGTTGAGACTTTGGAGCACATCGCGAGGCACAGCCTTAACGATAACGCGCGTATCTCGGCGATTTCGCAGCTGTTTGACCGCGGCCGTGGCAAGGCTGCGCAGCCGCACGACGGCGACGGGCAAGGTGGCCCAATGACGTTGATGGTTTATACCGGCGTACCGGAGCCTGACGCGCCATGATCATCATTTATTCGTCGTCATTAGCTCGCGTGCTTGATGCCCTTCGAGATAACCGGCTTGATTTTCGGGGGTGATGCTCCGCAATCCCAAGCGCCGAGGCGCATCGTGGTAACGTGGGGCGGGATTCGTGGCGATGAGATGCCCACCCGCCTGGCGTTGCCGGATGGTCGCGTTAATCAGCCTCAAGTAATACTTATCGACAGACCGCTGCTTCATAGATTGTAAAAAACAAAATAAAAACAGGGTGTTAATGACGGTACGTGGCGGACGGCAAGACCGACCATGTCGCGATCATGATCATCGCGGTGGTCGTGGCGGTCGTCGCCATGCTGATCGCCGCCGGTCCACTCGCCAATTTTATCCGTCGCAATCCAACCATCGTAATGCTGGCGCTCGGCTTTCTTTTGTTGATCGGCACCGCCCTCATCGCGGACGGATTTGGTTTTCATCTTCCAAAAGGCTACATCTATACCGCCATGGCTTTTTCCGGCGCGATCGAAGGCCTCAACATGCTCGCGAGAAAGCGGCGCAACCGCCCGCCGGATTGATCGAATTGTGCCGATGACAGACGAAGCCAAGGCCAACTCGGCCGGGGAATTCGCCGCGATCGCGGACGTCCTCGTGCCGGTCGCGATCGATCATTCCTATGCCTATCTCGTGCCAAGCAACATCCCCATCGCGCCGGGCGATTTCGTCGAAGTGCCGCTCGGCACACGCTTGACGAACGGTGTCGTCTGGGAGACGCGGTCCCGGGCTGCTGGGCGGTCAAAACTGAAATCCATCGCGGCGCGTCTTGATATTCCACCGCTTTCCCAAAGCTCGCGAAAATTCATCGATTGGGTAGCGGCCTGGACCTTGAGCCCGCGCGGCATGGTTTTGCGGATGACGGCCGCCGCGCCGTTGCATGCCGGGCCGGAACCGGCGCGTGTCGGGGTGCGCCTCGCGGGACGCCCGCCCGGCCGGATGACCCCCGCCCGCGCCCGCGTCCTCGCGGCAGCGGAAGGCGGCCTCGCCTTCTCCAAATCCGCGCTCGCCGAGACCGCCGCCTGTTCGAGCGGCGTCATCGACACGTTGATCGACGAGGGGGTACTTGAGGCGATCGCGCTGCCGCAGACGCCCGTGGCGGCCGGCTGCGATCCCTCTCACGCGAGGCCCGCCCTGGAAGCCGCGCAGCAAGAAGCCGCGGACATCTTGATCAAGCGCGTTAAAAGCGATGATTTCTCGGTCACCTTGCTCGAAGGCGTCACCGGCTCCGGCAAGACGGAAGTCTATTTCGAGGCTGTCGCGGCGGCGCTCGAAGCCGGGCGCCAGAGCCTGATCCTCATGCCGGAGATCGCGCTCACCGCGCAGTTTCTCGACCGTTTCGCGGCGCGTTTTGGCGCGCGTCCGGGAGAATGGCATTCGGGGATCGGCGCCCGCAAGCGGGCACGGCTGTGGCGGGCCGTGGCGCTGGGCGAGGTCAAGGTCGTTGCCGGAGCGCGTTCGGCGCTTTTTCTGCCCTTCAAGGATCTCTCCGCGATCGTCGTCGACGAGGAGCACGAGGCCGCCTATAAGCAGGAGGACGGCGTTGCCTACCACGCCCGCGACATGGCCGTGGTGCGCGGCCAGATCGAGAAATCCGCCGTCATCCTCTCCTCCGCGACGCCTTCGATCGAGAGCCGGGTCAATGCCGCACAAGGCCGCTATGGCCATGTAAAGCTCGCCACCCGTTTCAACGCAAGAGTGTTGCCGGACATCGCGGCGATCGATCTACGCACGGATGCGGCAGCGCGCGGAAAGTGGATCGC
>VDMG01000281.1:0-6991 GCA_006514895.1 Beijerinckiaceae bacterium | reverse complement strand
GCCTCAATGAGGCCATCTCAAAGACGCTCGCGCGCGGCGAGCAGGCGCTGCTGTTTTTGAACCGTCGCGGCTATGCGCCCTTGACGCTCTGCCGTTCCTGCGGACACCGGTTTCAGTGCCCGAACTGCACCGCCTGGCTCGTCGAACACCGTTTTAGGCGGGCGCTAGTGTGTCACCATTGCGGTCATATTGAACGACGGCCCTCGGTTTGCCCGGCCTGCGAGGCGGCGGATTGCCTGACCGCCTGCGGCCCAGGCATCGAGCGCTTGGCCGAGGAGGTAGCCGGCCTATTTCCGCGTGCTAAAATTCTCACGCTTTCCTCGGATTTTCCCGGTGGCGCGGAGCGTCTGCGCACTGAGATCGAGGCGATCGCGCGCGGCGAATGCGATATCGTGATCGGCACTCAGCTTGTCGCCAAGGGCCATAATTTCCCGCAGCTTTCGCTCGTCGGCGTGATCGACGCGAATATTGGTCTGACGTCCGGCGATCCGCGCGCGGCCGAGCGGACCTTTCAACTGCTGCAACAAGTGACCGGGCGGGCCGGACGGTTCGCGACCGAAGGGCGCGCGCTCGTCCAGACCTGGCAGCCGGAACACCCTGTTATGCGCGCGCTTTTGTCCGGCGAGAGCGAGCGTTTTTACGAGGAGGAAACAAACCAGCGCCGCCGCGCTGGCCTGCCTCCCTTCGGGCGGCTCGCCGCCTTGATCGTGTCGGGCAAGACCAGCGCGTCGGCCGAAGCCCATGCGCGGGCGCTCGCGCGCGCCGCCTACACTCTGCCGCCCTCGGAAGCCTATGCGCTGACCCCGGCCGGCGGCTTGCCGAAGGAGCATGAGCTGACCCTGCTCGGCCCCGCTGAAGCGCCGATCGCGATCATTCGCGGCCGCCACCGTTTCCGGCTGCTCGTGAAGGCGCCCCGCGCCGCCGATCTGCAAGGATTTCTGCGCGCCTGGCTTGCCGCCGGGCCCCCGGAAAAAGGCGGCGTCAAGGTCGCCGTCGATGTCGATCCGCAAAGTTTTTTGTAGACAAGCATGACCCCAAAAAGTTGCAGACTTTTTGGATAAGATCATGCGACAAAATAAAGAGAGTGAGACCGTGAGCGCTTCATCTTAAAGCGATCATGGTCTGGAAAGGGGCGGCTCCCCGGCCCTTTCCAACGTGTCTTTCGTCAGAACCGGCTGGCGGTCTGCGATCCGGGCCCCATATCCCGCGCGCGCAACTGGAAGGCGAGCGCGATAAGGCTTGCCCCGAAGAACGTCGCATAGGCGCCGACCCACCAGCTCACCACCACGGCGCCGAACCTCGGCGCCGCGACCAGCACGATTCCGAAAACAATCGAAATGATCCCGCCGAGCGCCATCCACCAGCGGCCATGGTCCTTTTCGAGATTATAGGCCGCGCGGAGCTCCAGCGTCCCCGAGATAAAGGCCCAAGCCGCGAGGAGACCGACAAAAACAAGCACGGTAATGTGAGGCAGGGCCATGGCGATAATACCCGCCAGGATGTCCACGATGCCCTCGAATGTCAGATAACCCCAACGTTCCTGCTGTCTTGCCGCGTGCACGGCGGCAACGATCGCCAAGATGCCGTCGATGATCAGATAGATCGCGAACAGGGTGACGAGCGACAACAATGTTGGACCCGGAAAAATAAACGCGATCAAGCCGATGACGAGCCCGAAAAAGCCCCGTGCCAAGACAACCTTCCAGTTGCGCTTAAGGGTCGAACCGAGGCTAAAATCGAAATCGGGCTTCTCGCCGAAGAAACTCATTGGATGTTCCTTTCCTCAAAAACGCCGCCGCCAGGAAGGCCCCCTGGCTGCAAGAGCCTGTCCGGAAAAAGTTGCCGGCTTTTTCGATAAGGACATGCTCCACTCTGAATTTGAGCGTTTCCCTTTTCGATCGCGTGATTTTACGTGATCGGGAATTGCTCTGGTCCTTAAACGTAATGCTGCGCGAAAAAACGTCGAGAGGCGTTGATAGGTGTCAATTTTGCGGGCATGCGGCTACGCCTCCGCCCTCTGGCCGGGCTTGGCCCCGCCGCATCGGTGCGGTTTTTCTTGATTTTGGTGGCTCTAGCGGGCTAATGGAGCACAAGTGGCAATCCACAGCTAAATGTTGCGGGAGATGCGACAGCCTAACGGTGACGTGGTATTGTAATGATTCCGAATCGATCGAGGGAAACGGGACGATGACTGCTCTTGCAGAGCTACGGCAACCTGCGGAGGCTGTGGACGTTCTCGATCGAAAGGACGAGCGGTGGCATCGTTTGCAGGCGATTATCCGCGAGCAGTCGCTCAAGCTCGGCGAGTTCACATTATCGTCCGGGCGGCACAGCACCTATTTGTTTCAGCTCCGGCAAACCACCATGCTGCCGGAAGGCGCGGCGCTCATCGGCGAAATCATCGTCGAATATATGAAAAGGCATGCAATTGCCTGCATCGGCGGCCTCGAACTCGGCGCGGTGCCGATCGTCTCGGCGGTCGCCGCCGTAAGCCATTTGGAACACTCGCCGGTCAACGCGTTTTTTGTTCGGAAAGAGCCCAAGAAACATGGCGCGTGCGAGCGAATAGACGGGCATTTGCCTCCGGAAGCCGAAGTGCTCATGGTCGACGATGTCGCGACGTCAGGCGGCTCGATTCTCAAGGCTGTCGAAGGCATGAAGAGCGACCGGCGCTGCTTTAATGTTCACCGCGCCCTAGTCGTGGTGGACAGAGAAGAAGGCGCGGCGGAGAATTTGGCGGTGCAAGGCATAAAACTTGCGGCGATTTTTAAGAGAAGCGATTTTCCCGAAATCCGATAGCCGCCGTGAAACCAGGCATGGCGGACAAGACCACATTTGGGACGAGCCTTCCGCCGAAAAACCAACGTAATGACCAGGCTTTCTTTCTCGCCCTCGCGGCGAAGGGCAAGGACGCCTGGAACGCATGGCGGCGCGATCCGGCCAACAAAGACGTGCGCGTGACCTACGCCGGCATCGACTTTTCCGAAGCGCCGAAGGACGAGATCGATTTCTCGTGGTTTGAGTTCGGCGACAATGCGGATTTTTCGCGGTGCAGGTGGCGGGGCGCTCACGAATTGGGAGCTCCCGTTACCTTTACACGAGGCCGCGCCAGTTTCGCTGGCGCAGCCTTCGGATCTGGGGCCAACTTTACCGGCGCAGCATTCGGTGAGTGGGCCGACTTTTACGGGAGCAGCCTTCGGTATTTTAGCCGCTTCACAGACGCGGTCTTCGATCGGGCGACCAAATTCACTGGCGCGGCATTCGGTGAGCTAGTCTAGCGGACTTCACCGGCGTGGTCTTCGACAACCTGGCCGTTTTCACCGGAGCGGCATTCGGCGACGCGACTAAGTTTGATGACTCCGTCTTCAATGGTTGGGTTTTATTCAATGGAGAGTCTAAGGAGAAACGGACGGCGGAATTAGGGGCAAGCCCCGAGCTCGGAGTGCGGCATCAGGAGGCATGGAACGGACCTGATCGTTTCTTGAGTATTTCGTTCTCTGGAGTGCGCTTCCATGGCGAAGTCAATTTCTCCGGCCGATCCTTCGAGCGAACCGCAGATTTCACCAATACACAGTTTCTTTTCCGGAACTTCCCGCCGGATTTTGATTCGGCGACCAATCTTTCCCGAATCGATTTCGCCGGCGCCCATACTGGGGCCAGGCCCATTACATTTTTTCCGTCTGACTTACGACCCCAGGGTCGTGAATCGCATCCGCGCCCTTCGAAAAGCCGCGGAAGAGGACAGAAACCACGATCTCGAACACGGCCTCTTTATGGAGGAACGCAAAGCACAGCGGGGACTCTCTTTCGGTCAACCCCTCGAAGCTTTGAAAACAGGCTCATGGCGGAATTGGCCACGCAACACAGCGCAGCTCATAGCCAATTTCCCCTGGATCATCGTTATGGGCCTCTATTGGGCGCTCGCCGATTATGGCCGCAGTTTTGTGCGCCCATTCCTGTGTTGGCTCGTCTTGAGCCTTGTTATCTTTCCCTGGTGGTATAGTCAAATCCTGCCAGTTCCACTACACATGAGCTTCCTCGATGCTTACAATATGAGCAAGCGGTTCAACTGGTTGCGCGCGCCAATGCTGTGCCTTTCGTCGGTCCGCTCACGATAGACTCGGACGTCAAGAAATTTCCGGCGACGCGGACCTGGCCGAAAGCCGGTTGCTCGATGGCAACCGCCACGACGGCGTCTTCGATCTCCTGTGCGACGCGGTTTTTCAGCACTGGCTTCTTGCGGCTGATCTCTTGCAACGCCAGCTCGCCGCCTTTGTCGTAAAGCTCCTTGAAGCGGTAGAAGCTGTCGCGGCTATAACCCATCATCTTGCAGGCTTGGCTCACATTGCCAAGCTGCTTGGCAAGCTCCAAGAGCCCGACCTTGGCGCGGATGATCTTCTGTTCGGTGGTCATGGTGTTCTCCCATTCGCCGAGGCGGGGCGCTGCGCAACCCCGACCGCTCCGCGCCCCGCCTCGGCTACCGTTGTGCGAGGGGGCCAGAACACCACATGTCAGATTAAATCTTAGCTTAATGCAGATGATGGTCGCGCTCGACCTCAAGTGCAAGGCGACGACGCTTATTGTCAACCAAGGTCATCTTCTTAAACATCACGGCTTTGGAGGCGCGGACAACAAGGCCGGAGTGCTAGTGGCCGATTTAGGCGGAGCATTTAACACCGTCCATCCGCCTTCGATTGTTCCAGCAATAAACGCAGCGAGAGAAAAGAACGAAAGCAGTAGGGTCAAACACCTAAAGATCACAAAAGCCCTATGATGACTTCTGCTTTGTGACTGTAGCTTTTCAATTTCGGCCTGCTGTTTCTTGTTTTGTGTTTCGTCGTCTAGTGAATAATAATAACGATAGAGGTTAATTTTCGTGGTTTCGGCGTTCGCGAAGTCTCTATCGTACCTATGCGCCAGAGTAAAAAATCCAGAAAATGTCGAGAGCCACGAAAATACAAGACCGAGAATGAAGCAACCTCCGGCGAAAAGAACACCGCGCATAATATATTTTGGATCAATTCCGAATAAGGTGATAACTGCTGGAATCGCGACCAGAGCGCCGCCATTGAGTAAGGTTGCTGTCTTTAGACCAGACTGCCCAGCGCCCCGTGCGAAGCGCCGAGATTGTTCTGCGTCGCCGCCCAGTCGAGCGGAACGCGCTCTTGCGTCCTTTCCTCCAGCGCAGCGCGATAGGCCGCGACCGCCTCCTCCAGACGCGCCGTCCCGTCCTCCTGCTCTCCGAGCGCGCTAAGCGCGGTGCCGAGATTGTTCTGCGCCTTCGCCCAGTCGAGGGGAACGTGCGCCCGCGTCTGCCTTCTCCAAACGCGCCGTCCCGCTTTCGCGCTCCCCGAGCCTCCAGAGTGCAGTGCCGAGATTGTTTTGCGTCCCGCCGTCGAGCGGAGCGCGCTCGCGCGTGCATTCCTTTAACCGTATTCGCCAGATGACGTAAAAAGCTGGAGCGACTTTTCCGCGATTCAGCTACTATAATCAGCATGTTATGCTGATTTGAAAGGGGCCGTGATGGCGAACCCGGCACGTGAATCGAATGGCGAGTTTCTCAGGCTCGATTTCGACCGCCGGGCGTGAGGGGTTCGGTTATCATGCGTTCGAGCGAACTAGCGGGAGAGGTGCGTCTTGGATCGGAACCAAATCGGTAATCTTGGCATTCGGTCGAGCAATCTGGCTTATGGAACGGGCTTTGCGCGCGGCAAAACGGGGACGGCATTGCCAAAAAGGAAGAGTTGCGCCAATACTGCAATCAAATCCTCGTCGTCAGGGGAATGTCGGATGAAATGGTGCATATTTTCTTTTTGTAATTTAGCCGCGATTGCCTGCAGCGGTCATGCGATGGCTGAGGAGAACGTATGTGTTGAGTTAGCGAGAACGATCGGATTGAACTACCAAAATTATCTTGATGTCGACCAGCAACAGGCCGTCGCGAAAGCGGACTTATGTTCCGATAATTATTCTAGTGCGTCATCAACCAAACAAGCGCAGCTTCAAGCGTCTTATAAAGTTTTTTCAGGGTCCGCGTCGGCTTCTGACGCAGAGGTCCAAGTGGCGCAGAGCCACTATTGTGAAGGGCACTTTGGTGCTTACTGGAGAAATCAAATAAAGACAGGCGAGGCGCGCACTGTTTCTGGAGAGGGCGCAGCCGTCATAACAAATTGTATCGAATTAACAAATAAAGGTCTATTTCCTTCGCTTACAATAGCAAACGATGGACAGGAAGTAGCGCTATCAGTTCAATATAAGCCAGCCGTTGTTGGCGATATAAAAATCAAACAATTTGGTCCTAGTGATGTAACAAAAGCTTCATGCACTATAACAAAGGAAGGCTCAACACTTCATATCGCAAAGATTACAGATGCAGCACAAACTCTTCGCCCAGCAGATAGCGTCCTCCTTACATGCCTACGTGAATTGAAAGACAAAAAAATAGACGGCGTCACCTATAGATGTACAGATGAAACAATATTTAGTATTGCAACATCAGGCGCGACTAAATCTATTAAAATTCCCAAGATATGCAATCAGACGATTGAAGAAAGTCGCGCAGATAAGCTAGAAAAACAAATAAAACAAATAAATGATCAGCTTGCTAAACTGAAGGCGGACAACGCGGGGGAACTTAAGAATAAACTCAACAATCATATCGACCTATTCGAGATACCGGGGACGTATCAGGGAATTGGAAACTGGTTCGCAGCTTGCCCAGAAGGAAGCTATGTAATTTCTGGATTCTGCCAAGTTGACGGTCCCCCTGAGAGTCACGGAGCCAACGTTAATATCCAAAACTTCGGGAGGGTAGAAAAAGAAAAAGGAAATGGCTGGCTTTGTGTATGGCGAGACCTGGTTCAAAACGCCACTGTAAAGGCCCTTTGCGCCCGTCCCAAATAGGACTTGGTCTATACTATTTCGCGGGGATTCCCCCGTGGATTCTGGAGCGAGGTGCAACGGGTCTATGAGAACCGGATTTGCACGTCTT
>VDMG01000078.1 GCA_006514895.1 Beijerinckiaceae bacterium | reverse complement strand
CGCTTGTTTAGACCGCGATGGAATTAAGTTGAAGTTTCTCCTCGGGTTGCGAAGGATCGTTGGCGCTTTCGCCGGGAAGCGCCGGGAAGACTTGCGCCGGGAAGACTTGCGCCAGGTAGACTTGCGCCAGGTAGACTTGCGCCAGGTAAAAACGCGTCGAAAGCCGCCCAGAACAACTCACGAAAAACATCGCGTTCCATCAGGATTTCGTGGCGGGCGTGCGCCAAGGTGATGCACTTGCCTGCCTTGAGGCGGCTCGCGAACTGTTCCACCGCGCTCGTATCGACCAGGCGATCGGCACCGGCGGCCAGGATCAAGACCGGCGTCAAAATGCGGCGCGGGTATTCCATATCCGCGAAGCGCCGCATGAGACGGAAGGCGGCGTTGATCCAGCCGATCGTCGGATCGCCGAGGGCGAGGCCGGGTGCCGCCTCGATGATTGCCGCGTTTCGCGCATGGCGCCCTGGATCGGACGTCAGGATGTTGCCCTCGAAGTTCACCGACATATAGGGGTGCGGGCCGCCGCCTGGCGCGAAACGGCGGCCCTGTCCGAGCATGACCAGCGCCTTGGCAAGAATCCGCACGGCAGCCTCGAAGCGCAGCCCGCAAATATGAATCATCGGCGCCGTCAAAACCATGCGCGCGAATGGCGAGCGGCCTTTGCGCGCCATGGCAAGCGCGATCGCCCCGCCCATGGAATGGCCGAGCGCGAACCAAGGCGGCCGGCAGAACGGTTCGATGACCTGTTCAACCAGAGCATCGAGATCATGCTCATAGGCGCGGAAATCGCCAACATGGCCTTTGCGGGGATCGTCCGCGAGGCGGCCGGATAGGCCTTGCCCGCGCCAATCCAGGATCGCGACATCGAAGTTGCGGCCGAGCAATTCGCCGACAACTTCAAAATATTTTTCGATGAATTCCGCGCGTCCCGGCAAGATCGCGACCGTTCCAGCGCAAGCTTGCCCGCAGCTCCAGCGCGCCGCCCGCAAGGTCCAATTATCCCGCGCCGCGAGAGCCGAGACGATGGCGCCGGGCGGCGCTGGATTTTCCAAAATCGTATAGAGTTCCATCGCTAAATTTCGACGCCCCTGGGTTTTCCCAGCGCGGACGGAATTTCAACCGCCGGCAGCCGTCAGCGCCGGGGATATTACCGGCGGATTTTTTGCTTGTCTCGCCCCTCTTGCAAAGCCAAACCCTATCCCCACATCAACGATGCGCGGGCCGCTTCAGGACGCGCGAGCGGCGGCGAGCCGCGGGTGGAGCATGATATTTGCTGGCCCGTACCTGGCGCCGCTTCGTAAACGTAAATAGGTGCAACAGCTATTGTCGCTTCATTCAAGGAGGATAGTGAGATGCGTCAGTTTGATCTTTCTCCCCTTTACCGCTCGACCATCGGGTTCGACCGCTTGTTCAATATGATCGATCAGGCCGCCGGGCTTGAAACCGTGCCAAGTTACCCGCCCTATAATATCGAACGCACTGGCGAGAACGCCTACCGGATCTCGGTGGCGGTGGCGGGCTTCGCCGCGACGGATCTCGCGATCGAAACCAAGGAAAACACTCTTACCATTCGCGGTTCGCGGGAATCCCGGGACGAGAGCGAAACGGCGAAGCAGGAAGTGCTCTACCAGGGAATTGCCGCCCGCTCGTTCGAGCGCCGATTCCAGCTCGCCGATCACGTCGTTGTGACGGGCGCGAGCCTTGAAAACGGCCTTCTTCATGTCGATCTGCTTCGCGAACTCCCTGAGGCGCAGAAACCGCGCCAGATACCGATCGCAACCGAGGGCGCAAAGCCATCGATTGCGACCTCAGAAGCAGCGTAATCCCGCGCGTGGGGTGGCCTCCCGGACCCCGCCCGGCGGTGAAGGGCGTCTCGCCGAGACGCCCTTTTTTCACGCCCCAATATTTGGGCGCTCAAATAGGCGCTGGCTTCTAGAGTACTTTCAGATTCCATCGAATCAGAAAGCGCTCTAGATCTTTGTTTTATCGCATTTTCTGAATGCGAACCGGTATCCACTTCGCTTGAAAATGCTCCATCATTCGTATCAAATGATCATTCGTATCAAATGCGTTCGCCTCCCGCGCTCCGTGCGAGCGTAAGGAAACTGTCCACGTCGGAAGGAAGCGTCGCAAAGGACGTCACCAGCCGGACGAAAACGTCGTCTTTCGCCGGTGGCGCGCAGTCTGGGCCAGCGTCGCGAAATCTCCAAGGGTAGTAGAGTGCTCCGCCCGCTTTGAGGGCCGCGTCGATCTTGCCCGGAAGGATCGCAAAAATTTCATTCGCCTCGCAGGGCCAAGGCATGCGGATGCCGGGGATCTTGGCCAAGCCTGCGGCGAGCCGTCGCGCATGGCCATTCGCCCGCGCCGCCAGATCGAGCCAATGGCCGTTTTCAAGGTAGGCGGCCATTTGCGCGCCGAGAAAGCGTCCTTTCGATAAGGTATGCCCGCTGCGTTTGCGCTGAAAGGGCAGCGATGTGGCCTTCGTGGGATCGAAAAAGAGCACCGCCTCGCAGGCGAGCGCCCCGTTCTTCGTGGCGCCGAACGACAAGACGTCGATGCCTGCTTTCCAGCTCATTTCGGCCGGCGTGCAGTGGAGGGAAACGAGGGCATTGGCGAAACGGGCGCCGTCCATGTGGACCATGAGTCCGGCGCCATGCGCGAGGGCGGTGAGCTCCGCGATCTCTTGGCAAGTGTAAATCGTCCCGCATTCCGTGACCTGCGAAAGGGACAAACCGGCGGGCTGGACCTGCTTTTCTACACCGCGCGGAAAATCTGTGAGCACCGTCTTGAGATCCGCTGGCGCGATCTTGCCGGCGCGGCCCGCGACGCCGACGAGTTTGGCGCCGCCCGTGAACATTTCCGGCGCGCCGCACTCATCCGCCATGATGTGGGCTTGAGCGTGGCAAAAGATCGCGCCGAAAGGCGGGGCAATCGCGGCAAGCGCCAAGGCGTTGGCGGCGGTTCCGGTGTTGACCAGGAAACAGGCGATCTCTCGCTCGAAGACCTCTTTGAGAAGCAGCGCGGCCCTGGCGGTCAAAGGGTCCGCGCCATAGGCTTGAGCCGAACCCTCATTCGCGGCGGCAATCGCGGCGAGAATGGCCTGGCTTGCCCCGGCGGTGTTGTCGCTTGCGAAATCCATTGTCTTCCCGGCCCGGAGGCAGGCCGGGCGCAGTCCGGTACATCCCGCGATCAACCATTGCGCGGCGGCGGCCCATCTTTTTGCGCAGCTGCCCCCGATTCGCAAAGATAATTATCAAAGCTTGTTAAACGCACGGAAATCTGCAATCTTACTTCCTTAGGACAGCGTTACTGACCATTTTAGGTTTTGATGCAAATCCATAGCTGAAACAGCGCGATGTGCGCGGGCTGGCCACGCGCGCCTCGAAAAGCCGGCGTGGCTCGGTTCTTGCCAGAAACGCTGGGCGCGTCACGCGCGCTTTGTTGGCGTGCGCGAGCGTCCCGGCGGCGGCACCATTTTATGGAAGGTTGAGGGATGACCGATCCGATCTTGCCCGGCCCAATCCACCTCGATCCCGGCCTGCCGGCCGCGCAAGGCCTCTATTCGCCAGCCAACGAACATGATGCCTGCGGGGTCGGTTTCGTCGCCGACATGCACAATCGCAAATCTCATGAAATCATCGGCATGGGCCTCGAGGTTCTGCGCAATCTCGATCATCGCGGCGCGGTCGGCGCCGATCCCGCGGCGGGCGACGGCTGTGGCATGCTGGTTCAAATCCCGCACCGTTTTTTTGCCGAAAAGGCAAAAGAGCTCGGCCTTGTTCTGCCGGCGCCGGGCGAGTATGCGATCGGCGCGTTTTTCTTGCCGCGCGATGCGGAAGGCCGCCAGATCGTCGAAGCCATTATCGAGGAAATGGTCGCCGGGGAGGGACAAATTCTTCTTGGCTGGCGGGATACGCAGGTCGATTCGTCTTGTCTTGGCGAGAGTGTTAAGTCGGCCGAACCGGTGAGCCGCCAAATTTTCATAAAGCGCGGGCCACATACCGGTGATCAGGACGCGTTCGAGCGGCGGCTTTTCATTCTTCGCAAGACGATTTCCAACGCGGTCTACCATTTGGCCGACCCGCGCACGGCGGGTTTTTATCCAGTGTCGATATCGTCGCGCACCATCGTCTACAAGGGCCTGCTGCTCGCGACGAAGCTCGGAATATATTTTAAAGACCTCGCCGATCCCTTATTCGAATCGGCGCTTTCGCTCGTGCATCAGCGGTTTTCGACGAACACCTTTCCGACGTGGTCGCGAGCGCATCCCTATCGCTATGTCGCGCATAATGGCGAAATCAATACACTGCGCGGCAACCTCAATTGGATGGCGGCGCGGCAGGCTTCGGTCGTCTCCGGTCTTTTCGGCAATGACATAAGCAAGCTCTGGCCGATTTCCTATGAGGGTCAATCGGACACGGCCTGCTTCGACAATGCGCTCGAATTCCTCGTCCAGGGCGGCTATTTGCTCGTCCATGCGATGATGGTGCTCATTCCGGAAGCCTGGGCGGGCAATCCGCTGATGGACCCGGAGCGCCGCGCTTTCTATGAATATCACGCCGCGATGATGGAGCCTTGGGACGGGCCGGCCGCCGTCGCCTTTACCGATGGCCGCCAGATCGGCGCGACGCTCGATCGCAATGGCCTGCGTCCGGCGCGCTATATCGTCACCAGCGACGGGCTCGTCGTGCTGGCCTCGGAAGCCGGTGTTTTGCCGATCGCGGAAGAGCGGATTATTACCAAATGGCGGTTACAGCCGGGCAGGATGCTGCTCGTCGATCTGGAGCAGGGCCGCATCATTTCGGATGACGAGATCAAGCACACCCTTGCCGCGTCGCATCCCTATGCCGAATGGGTCAAGCGCACCCAGATCGTGCTTGAGGATATGGATCTCGCGGTGCATCCACGTTCGCCGCGCAGCGACGTCACGCTGTTGGATCGCCAGCAGGCCTTCGGCTACAGCCAGGAGGACCTCTCGATGCTGCTGCCGCCGATGGCGGTGACCGGCCAGGAAGCGGTCGGCTCGATGGGCACCGATACGCCGATTTCGGCGCTATCGACGCAGCCAAAGCTTCTCTACACCTATTTCAAGCAGCATTTCGCGCAGGTGACCAATCCGCCGATCGATCCGATCCGCGAAGAACTGGTCATGAGCCTCGTGTCCTTCATCGGGCCGCGTCCAAACATTCTCGACCATGAAGGCAATGCAAGGAAGAAACGGCTTGAGGTCCGGCAGCCCATTCTCACCAATGGCGACCTCGAAAAAATCCGTTCGATCGCGCATTTCGAGGAGGTGTTCGATACCAAGACGCTCGACATCACCTATACCGCGGAGAGCGGCGCAAAAGGCATGGCCGATGCGCTCACGAAGCTTTGCGAGAGGGCCGAACACGCGGTCACCAGCGGCTTTAATATTATCATTCTGTCCGACCGGATGACTGGTCCCGACCGTATTCCGATCCCGGCGCTTCTCGCGACGGCGGCGGTGCATCATCATCTGATTCGCAAAGGTCTTCGTACCTCGGTCGGCCTCGTCGTCGAAACCGGCGACGCGCGGGAGGTCCACCATTTCGCACTGCTCGCGGGTTACGGAGCGGAGGCGATCAACCCCTATCTGGCCTTCGACACGCTCGCCGCGATGGCGAAGGATTTTCCCGATGAAATCGACGGCCAGGAGGCGTGCAAGCGCTACATCAAGTCGATCGACAAGGGCCTCCTGAAAGTCATGTCGAAAATGGGGATTTCGACCTATCAGTCCTATTGCGGCGCGCAGATCTTCGACGCGGTCGGACTCGCGGAGGAGTTCGTTGACCGCTATTTCACTGGCACCGTGACGCAGATCGGCGGCGCCGGCCTTGCCGAGATCGCGGAGGAAACCGTCCGCCGCCATGGGCAAGCTTTCGGCAATGCGCCGCTCTATCGCAATGCGCTCGATGTTGGTGGCGATTACGCCTTCCGTCTACGCGGCGAGGCGCATTCCTGGTCGCCGCAATCGGTGTCCCTCTTGCAACATGCCGTGCGCGGCAACAATGACGCCACCTATCGCGCCTATGCCGCTCTCTTGAACGAGGAAACCGCGCGGCCCTTGACGATACGCAGTCTTTTGCGCGTCAAGACGGCGAGTGAAGATGGCCGTCTGCCGGTGCCCATCGAGGAAGTCGAATCCGCCCAATCGATCGTGCGGCGTTTTTCGACCGGGGCGATGTCCTATGGTTCGATCTCGCGAGAGGCCCATACGACGCTCGCGATTGCGATGAACCGGATCGGCGGCAAATCGAACACGGGCGAGGGCGGCGAGGAGTCCGACCGCTACAAACCTCTCCCGAATGGCGATTCGATGCGCTCGGCGATCAAGCAGGTTGCGTCCGGGCGTTTTGGCGCCACCGCCGAATATCTCGTCAATTCGGACATGATGCAGATCAAGATGGCACAGGGGGCGAAGCCCGGCGAGGGCGGTCAATTGCCGGGCCACAAGGTCGATGCCATCATCGCCAAAGTGCGTCACTCGACGCAAGGCGTCGGCCTCATCTCGCCGCCTCCGCATCATGACATTTATTCGATCGAGGATCTGGCGCAGCTTGTCTTCGACCTGAAGAACGTCAATCCGGAAGCCGATGTTTCGGTCAAACTCGTGTCCGAGGTCGGTGTCGGGACCGTCGCCGCGGGCGTCTCCAAGGGCCGCGCCGATCATGTCACTATTTCCGGCTTCGAGGGGGGCACCGGGGCGTCGCCGCTCACCTCGATCAAGCACGCCGGCATTCCGTGGGAAATCGGCCTTGCCGAGACGCAACAGACTCTGGTCCTGAACCGGCTGCGTTCGCGGATCGCTGTGCAAGTTGATGGCGGGTTGCGAACCGGCCGCGATGTCGTGATCGGCGCGTTGCTCGGCGCCGACGAATTCGGCTTCGCCACCGCCCCCTTGATCGCCGCCGGCTGCATCATGATGCGCAAGTGCCATTTGAACACATGTCCGGTCGGCATCGCCACGCAAGACCCTGTTTTGCGCAAGCGGTTCACCGGCCAGCCGGAACATGTGATCAATTTCTTCTTCTTCGTCGCGGAGGAAGTGCGCGAATTGATGGCAATGATGGGCTATCGCCGCTTCGACGAGATGATCGGGCAGATGCAGATACTCGACAAGCATCAGGCCGCCCAGCATTGGAAGGCACGCGGACTCTATTTCTCAAAACTCTTCCACAAGCCCATCGCAGCGGCCGGGGAGTCGATCTTCAATTCCACGCGGCAAGATCATGGGCTTGACAAGGTGCTGGATCGCAAGCTGATCGCGGCGGCCAAGGACTCGATTGAAACTGGCACGAAGGTGACGATCGAAACCGCAATTAACAATACCGATCGCGCCACCGGTGCGATGTTGTCGGGCGCCATCGCGCGCCGCTACGGCCATGCCGGGCTTGCCGACGAGACGATTCATATCAAGGCCAGGGGGACCGCTGGGCAGAGTTTCGGCGCCTGGCTTGCCGCCGGGGTCACTCTCGAACTCGAGGGTCAAGCCAATGATTATGTCGGCAAGGGGCTCTCGGGCGGACGGATCATCATTTATCCCCCGGCTCAGGCGCGGATTACGCCGGAGACATCGATCGTCATCGGCAACACTGCGCTTTATGGCGCGATCGCCGGCGAATGTTATTTTTGCGGCGTGGCCGGCGAACGGTTCGCGGTCCGCAACTCCGGCACGATCGCGGTCGTCGAAGGCCTTGGCGATCACGGCTGCGAATATATGACGGGCGGCATTGTCGTCGTCATCGGCGAGACCGGACGTAATTTCGCCGCCGGCATGTCAGGAGGCATCGCCTATGTCCTCGACGAGGACGGCAAATTCGCGCAACGCTGCAATCTCGCCATGGTCGAGCTCCAACCGGTCGCGGAAGAAGAAGAATTGATGCAAAAAAATTATCACCATGGCGGCGATCTCGATTTCCACGGCCGCGTCGATGTCATGGGCGACATGACCCGCTTCGACGCCGAACGGCTACACCAGCTGATCTCGAACCATGCGCGGTATACGGGGTCGGCGCGGGCCCGCCACATTCTGGAACAATGGGATGAGTATAAGCCGAAATTCCGCAAGGTGATGCCGGTCGAATATCGCCGCGCGATCGAGGAACTGATCGCCAGAGGGGGGCAGCCTAGTCTCGCGGCGGCGAAATGAGAGAACAAACGCCGGCAGGCCTTTGGCGCGGATTGGTTTTGGAAGCGCGGATGTCGTTTGGGCTTCGACGCATTAGGGAATTTCGCGACGCATGGGCAAGGTAACCGGATTCCTCGAAATCGACCGGCGCGACCGGCGCTATGCCCCGGCGTCCGACCGGATTCGTCACTACAAGGAATTCATGATCCCGCTTTCCGAGGAAGCGACCAAGGATCAGGCGGCGCGCTGCATGGATTGCGGCATTCCCTTTTGCCACAGCGGCTGCCCCGTCAACAATCAGATTCCGGATTGGAACGATCTCGTCTACCGCTCCGACTGGGAGGAAGCTTCGCGCAATCTCCATTCGACGAATAATTTTCCGGAATTCACCGGCCGGATTTGTCCGGCGCCTTGCGAGGCCGCTTGCACGCTGAACATCGACGATCACCCGGTGACAATCAAAACCATCGAATGCGCGATCGCAGACCGCGCCTGGACGAATGGCTGGGTAAAACCCGAACCTGCGGATGTGAAGACCGGCAAAAAAATCGCCGTGGTCGGCTCCGGACCGGCGGGGCTTGCCTGCGCGCAGCAACTCGCGCGGGCCGGACACGACGTCCATGTTTACGAGAAAAACGCCAAGCCGGGCGGTTTGCTGCGCTATGGCATTCCCGACTTCAAGATGGAAAAACATGTGATCGACCGCCGCATTGTCCAAATGCAGGCGGAAGGCGTGCATTTCCACAATGGCGTGAATGTCGGGATCGATCTCGATGCCGCAACCCTGCTCGAAGGGTTCGATGCGGTCGTTCTTGCCGGCGGCGCCGAAAAGCCGCGTGATCTTCCGGTCCCAGGCCGCGAACTCTCCGGCGTGCATTTCGCGATGGATTTTTTGCCGCAGCAGAACCGGCGCATTGGCAAGGAGCCGATCCACTCCAACGAGCCGATTCTTGCCTCGGCCTTGCATGTCATTGTGATCGGCGGTGGTGACACGGGATCGGACTGCATCGGGACCGCGATCCGCCAGGGCGCGCTCTCTGTGACCCAGCTCGAAATCCTGCCGCGCCCCCCGGACAAAGAAAACAAGCCTTTGACCTGGCCGGATTGGCCGTTGAAGATGCGCACGTCTTCCTCTCAGGAAGAAGGCGCGGAACGAGACTTCTCGGTTTTGACAAAGGGATTTCGCGGCGAGAACGGCGCCGTCAATAAACTCGTCTGCGTGCGGCTCGACTCAAATTTAAACGAGATTCCAGACAGCACCTTCGAGCTCAGGGCCGATCTCGTCCTTCTCGCCACGGGTTTTGTCTCGCCGGTGCATGAGGGATTGTTGGAAGCTCTTGGCGTGGCGTTTGATTTGCGCGGCAACGTCCTGGCCGACCAGCTGAGCTACAAGACCTCGCAATCCAAGGTGTTTGCCTGCGGCGACATGCGGCGGGGCCAATCGCTGGTCGTCTGGGCGATCCGCGAAGGCCGCCAAGCGGCGCAGGCTGTCGATACATTCCTGATGGGATCGAGCCAGCTGCCGAGGTAGGGCGCCCATTACTCGACCTGACGCCTGAAAAAAATATTCGATTAGGAATGAGCGTTCGATGTCCTCACCGTTAAACACCGGACTGCTCAGAGATCTCAAAAAATCCATAGCTCGACATGAAATAGTGCTTGTTCTCGGTAGTGGTGTATCAGCGGCGTCTTCTCTGAATCATTCCTTGACCAGCTGGCAGGGTTTACTTCGCGACGGACAAGGGTCCGGACTCATTATAGCCACCAGATGACGATCGCGGCGAGAGCGATTGCGGCCATGAAGCTTTTAAGGTTGCGATCGAAGCGCGTGGCGATGCGCCGCCAGTCTTTGAAGCGGCAGAACATGCGTTCGATGATGTTGCGCTGCTTGTAGATGGCCTTGTCGTAATTGTACTGGGTTTTGCGGGTTTTGCGCGGTGGGATGACCGC
>VDMG01000106.1 GCA_006514895.1 Beijerinckiaceae bacterium | reverse complement strand
AAGGATGGAAACTTGGTCCTCCCCGTTAAGGCCGATGAACGGCGCATGTTTCCGTGCTTATGTCGAACATTTTCTCGCGCCGACGTTGCGCAAGGGCGATGTTGTCGTCATGGACAATCTGCCATCGCACAAAGTCGCTGGTGTCAGGGAGGCAATCGAGCGAGCCGGCGCGACGCTGCGCTATCTGCCGCCCTACAGCCCCGACTTCAATCCGATCGAACAGGTGTTTGCCAAGTTCAAAGCATCGCTGAGAAGGGCCGCCGCGCGAACATTCGAAGCGCTCATCAAAGCCATCGCTCAAGCGATCGAGGCCTTCACGCCACAGGAATGCGCAAATTACGTCGAAGACTCAGGCTATCGCCACACATCCTGAAAATACAGAGCGCGCGTGAAGAGTTTGATAGTCATGCGTTTGCATGGGAGAGGGCGCAACGCTGAAGCCCGGTGCGAGAACCCGGCTTCTAACACACTATAGTTTCAACTCACCTCAGGCGGCGCGGTTGAACGCTTCTGCGACGCCCGTCTTGAGAGGCTCTGCGGTCGCGAGCGACACCTTCTGGGCGAGAGCCGCAAGTTGCTTTGTCTGCTCTGTCAGCTTCTCGACCTGCTTGCGTGCATGTTCTGTCCAAAGTTCCAAAAACTCCGAAGGCGACTTCACGCTGGACATCTTCTGGACAAAGTCGAAGGCGGCGTTGGTGTGAGTGAATTCGATGACCTTGTTGTTATAGTCCTGCAAACTCAAACCCTTAATCGTCGTAGAAAAGCTGTTTTTGATGAGATCGGCTGCTTCAGTCGTGGCGCCGTTCATTTTCTCGTAAGTTTCTTTGGCTTGCGAATTGCCTTTTTCCGCTATCTCGCGGAATGCTTGCGGGGCGTCCTTCTTTGGAATACCGGGCTTCATATCCGTGGTCTCATAATTGCTAAATGCTGCGGCGCAATGCGACGGCGATGAATAACTAAAATTAACAGGTCTCAAAGTCGAGAAAATATGGCAATTAGTAGAGCTGAATTGGATCATATTGCCGCATAGCGTGATGTTCTAGACAAGGAACAGCCGTTCACCCAGCTACCGCCATAAATTCATCGGAAAGTTTGATCTGAAGCGCGGCTCTGTTGCCCCTTGCTCCAAAAGCTATCGGGCCACAGGAATATTTCCAGACTCAGCGCGCGCGGCTTAGCGATGCAGGTAATTTGGATGTTGAGAGATATAGGCGGCTGGATCAAAAAATTGGCCGGTTCATCGGAGCAGCCTCCTAGCGGAACGGGTGCACAATTTGACGAGTACGTGAATTCAGCCCCGAGCAATCAGAACGCAATAGATTGTGTCCCAGGCTGGAATCACGCCTTGCCACCGCAAACCGGCGTTACTGCCGGAAAAGCATTTCTATATAATGACCCAAGAATAATCTGGGCGATTGAGCAGTTTGGCTCGATCGAAAATTGCAATATTCTTGAATTGGGACCGCTCGAAGCTTCGCACACCTATCTCATCGACAAGCATAACCCAAAAAATATCGACGCGGTTGAAGCCAACAGATTGGCTTATTTGAGATGCCTGATCGCTAAAGAGATTCTTGAGCTGAAGCACGCCAAATTTTATCTCGGTAACTTCGTTCCGTGGCTTGAGAATAGCGACCGGCGCTACGATTTTATCTTTATGTCAGGGGTCCTATACCACATGCATGATCCCGTCAGGTCTCTGGAACTGGTTGCATCCCGCACCGACGCATTTTATCTTTGGACACATTACTTTGACGAAGAAGCGTTGCCTTTGAGCGATCCGCGACGCAAGGCATTTCTCGAAAACACGCGAACTCAGAATTATCGCGGGATCGAGATCCATCTGCACGAACGCAGCTATCACAACGCGTGGAAAGACAAGGCATTTTGTGGTGGCATTTTTGATCAGCATTACTGGATGGAAAAGGCAGAGTTGCTGAATCTGATTGAGGCATTAGGCTTTGACGATATCCGGATTGCTCACGACGATCCGCAACATCAAAGCGGGCCGTCCTTGTCTATTTTCGCGCGCCGCTCGGGAGATAAAAGCGAAAAAAACGAGGAGCGGAAATGAAGCTGCCTTTCGTGGAGAAGGTGAAGGCCCGTAAAGAGGCGGCCCGGGAGAAAAAAGCGAAAGAACAATTCAAGAGGCTTTATATCGCAACGCACCCGATCGATTTTTCCAACATCACCGAATTTCGCAATGACGCTTTCCCGGAGGCGGCCCGTCGTGCTGGCTCGACCGGCCAAACGCTGTCATGGAGATCGAACGCAAAAAAGCGTGATCGTGAGATCACCGCGGCGCAGGCCGAGATGTGCGCCAAATGGGTCCCCGACGGCTATTATATTGCTCCGGGGCTGCTATCGCTTGAAAAGCTCGAACGCACCTGGCGCGCCTACGAAGCAGCACTTGCGGAGGGGGCCATTACTGTCGCGCCAGAAAGCCTCGGGCCCGACGATTGCTACCCCGGGCGAAGACTTGACCCTCATCTTCAGGTGGCGGTCAGAGAGCTGCAACACGATCCGAAGATCTTAGAGATAACCGATCTTCTTTTCGGTCGGAAGACCCTCCCGTTCCAGACCATCATCGGGCACAAGGGCATCTCTCAGAATCCGCATTCCGATGCAATACATATGACCACGTACCCCTTGGGGTACTTGATCGCAAATTGGATCGCCTTCGAAGACGTGCATCCCGATAGCGGCCCGCTGGAATTTTACCCGCGCAGCCACAAGCTGATCCCACCATTACTCAGTGGCGAGCTGTCCATCCCTCCACTGGCATTCAAGAATGGGACCCCGGTTTATTCCGATCTCTATGAGCCTCAGATCCGCCGCCACATCGAAGCGATGAAACTCGAGCCTCGTTTCTTCCTCGCGAAGGCCGGCGACGGGCTGTTCTGGCATGCCAATCTCATTCACGGAGGCTCGCCGAGAAAGGATCTGCGGCTTTCGCGGAAGGCGCTTGTTTGTCATTACTTCGCGGGCGTCGTCACCTATCACGATTTGTCCGGCAACCCGTCGCGGCTGCACCGCAATGGCATGTACGCGCCGCCAGTCGTCGACCAACCTTAGCGGGAAACACTGCATGGGTAGCGGACTGATGGAGACCCATTTCCAACCCGCCTTCAGCGGGGGTCTTGTGTGGGCGGGTCGATGGCCGGTTTGAGCAAGAGGATGCCGCCGATCACGATCATATAGAGTGCAGTACCGCCATGGATAAGAAGCGCAGTGATGGCGGCGTACCCCTCAAAAGCAAGAACGGTGAAGAAGTCGCCGACCGGTATCAAGATTGCGACGAGGATGAAAATTCCGAGTACCCGGCGCTGACAGCCCATTGCCAAGAGAGCGATTAAAAGCAGCCCGGATACGACATCCCGGATCCCCTTGGCAGCGAGATAAGCATAGGCATCCGACCGTGGGAGAGGTACGCCAAAGCCTCGGCTCCCCCAGCAGGAGCGGCTAAGAATCGGCCGCCGATGAAAAGAATGCCGGCGGCGATGACGATCACGAGCCAGAAGAGCACCATCTTCGGCACTAGGGGCGCTTCTTGATTACGTCGATCGTTATCCATAGTGATCCGTTTCCGAACGGGAAGTTTAATGTCAATGATGCCGGCTGCATCGGGTTTCTCAGGTGCTGGCTTCAAATGATCGTCAGAATGATCTTGCCAGTTGTGGAGCCTTGCGCGATCAATTTGCGGATGGTTTGGCGGGGCCTCTGTCTTTACCCTCGCAGATTTGAAAAATAAAAGGGAGCGGAAATGAGTGTGCACAAACATGCCCGCCATCATGGAGGAGCGCAGGAGTCCGCCCGCCCGAACTGGCGGCGGTTGCATCAGTCGCGGCTGTTTTGGGTTGGCCTTTTCCTGATGCTGCTAGCGATCACGATCTATGTGCTGTCCGACGATCTGGCCTGGCGGCCTCGGGTCCGAGGGTGAGCCGAGCTAACTGTTCTGACGCTTACGACATGCCGATCAGGATGCCGGTCGCGAAAACAAGCAGGCCTCCCACCACCACCTGGAAGGCCGCGGAGATGAGTGGCGTATCCATGTAGCGGTTGCGCACCCGGGCGATGACGCCGAGCTCGACTAGGACGACCGCGCCCGCAATGGTGGTTGCCGTCCAGAAATCGGAGATAAGAAAAGGAAGCGCGTGCCCGAGGCCGCCGACCGCTGTCATCGCGCCGCAAACGAGGCCGCGCAACCATGGGCTGCCCCGCCCGGTCAGGGAGCCATTGTCCGACAGCGCTTCCGCGAAGCCCATCGAGATGCCGGCGCCGATCGCGGCGGCGAGCCCGACGAGGAAGGTTGGCCAGCTCGCCCTGGTCGCGAAGGCGGCGGCGAACAGAGGTGCCAGGGTCGAGACCGAGCCGTCCATAAGACCCGCGAGCCCTGGCTGCACGATCTGCAGCACAAAGAGCCGCCGCTCCGCCTCATGTTCCCTTTCGCGCATCTCGTAGGGAACATATTTGGCTTCGAGCCGCTCCGCCTTGGCCTCATGCCGGCGCTCTTCCGCGGCGAGATCACCGAGGAGCTGCCGGACCGATGCGTCCTGCGACTGCAGAGCGGCCCGCATGTAGTAGAAGCGCTTGGTCTCCGCCTCCATCACCTCGGCCTGCTCGCGCACCTTGTCGATCCCCAGCGGCCGCGACATCCAGACCGGTTTCCGCTCGACAAATCCCCTTACGTCCTGCCGGCGGATGAGCGGGATGTGATCGCCAAACCGCGTGCGAAACAGGGTGAGAAGGCGGTGGCGGTGACCGCTTTCCTCATCGGCCATGGCGTGGAACAGCTTTGCCGTATCGGGGTAGTCATCCTGCAAACCGTGAGCGAACTCGCCGTAAATACGGCTGTCCTCCTCCTCGAGTGTAATCGCAAGCGCGAGCAGTTCCTGCTCCGAGAGATCAGAGAAGTTTTTCATCGGCTCCTCCAGCGTCCATGATTAAAAGCCAAGGCACAGGGTTACGTCAAAAAAGCACGGCCGCAACCACTCCCTACAGCTTCCTCAACTCCACTTCCTCGATGATGTGGCTTGGCCCTTTGGTCAGCACGAGGCTCGCGCGGGGCATGGTGGGGAGAATGTTTTCGCGCAGATTGCGCAGATTGATTCTGGTCCAAATGTCGCGCGCCGTCGCTTCGGCTTGCGCGTCGTCGAGGTCGGCGTATTTCTTGAAATAGGACAAAGGATCGCGAAAGGCGGTGTCGCGCAGCCGCATGAAGCGGGCGACGAACCATTTTTCGAGATCGTCTTCCGTGGCGTGCAGATAGACCGAAAAATCGAAAAAATCTGAGACGAAGGGAATGGCGCGGCCATCCTTGGCCCCACGATTGGCCGAAAGCACATTCAGCCCTTCGAGGATGAGGATATCCGGCCGGTCGATGATGATGCTCTCACCCGGAACAATATCGTAAGTCACATGCGAATAGACCGGCGCTTGCACTGTGGGTTCGCCGGCCTTCACATCGGACACGAAAGACAACAGCTTGGTGCCGTCGTAGCTTTCCGGAAAACCCTTTCTCTCCAAAAGGCCCTCGCTTTCGAGGACGGCGTTCGGATACAGAAATCCATCCGTGGTGACGAGTTCAACTTTCGGCGTGTTCGGCCAGCGCGACAGCAACGCCTGCATGACGCGAGACAAGGTTGACTTGCCGGCCGCGACCGAACCGCCGACGCCGATGATATAGGGGACCTTGCCGCCGTCGGCACCGAGAAAGCGCTGGGTTGCCTTATAAAGGCCTTGCGTCGCCGCGACATAAAGCGCGAGCAGGCGTGACAGCGGCAGATAGATCGCGACGACTTCCTCGAGCGAGATCGGATCGTTGAGCGATCTGAGCCGCGTCAGGTCCTCCATCGAAAGCGTGAGGGGGGTGTCGGCGCGCAAGGCCGCCCACTCGCTCCGTGTGAAGCGATGGTAGGGCGAGAGGGCCGCCGGGGTCGCGCGCGCGTCCATTTATTCCTCGGCTGCGGCAGGATCGGCGAGGCGCGCGGCTTTTTCCGCGTGGCCGGACCGGCCGGTGCGATGTTCGAGCTCGGCGCAAACATCATCAAGCGATATGCCCCTTTGATACAAGACGACAAGCAAATGATAAAGCAGATCCGCGCTTTCGCGGGTGAGCGCTTGCGCGTCGCCTTCGATCGCCGCGATGACGACTTCGACCGCCTCCTCGCCGAGCTTTTTGGCCGCGCGGGCGGGACCTGCGTCGAGCAGGGATTTCGTGTAGGAGGTGGATGCGCTCGCGCTGGCGCGCGTGGCAATGATCGCGGCGAGATCATTGAGGGAGAAGCTTGTCATGACGCCCGCCCAATGCTGGCGGATTCGGCGCTGGCGGGAAAAACTTGGGGCTTCGCACCTGGCACGCGCGGGCTTGCGTCGCGCCGCACCGGCAAGCCGTGGCGTGCCATATGCTCCTTGGCCTCACTGATGGTAAATTCGCCGAAGTGAAAGATCGAGGCGGCGAGCACCGCGCTGGCGCCGCCGTCGCGAATGCCCTCGACGAGATGATCGAGCGTGCCGACGCCGCCCGAGGCGATGACCGGGACCGCAACCGCGCTGGTAACGGCGCGGGTGAGCGCGAGATCGAAACCGCTTTTGGTGCCATCGCGGTCCATCGAGGTCAAAAGAATTTCACCGGCGCCGAGCGCCACCACTTGCCTTGCATAGGCCAGCGCATCAAGGCCAGTGGGCTTACGCCCGCCGTGCGTAAAAATTTCCCATTTGCCGGGGCCTGTTTGTTTCGCGTCGATCGCAACCACGACGCATTGGCTGCCGAATTTTTGCGCGGCGTTGCGGACAATCTCGCGGTTGGCGACGGCGGCGGTCATGATCGACACTTTATCGGCGCCGGCAAGGAGCAGCGCCCTGATGTCGTCGAGCGTGCGGACTCCGCCGCCCGCGGTGAGCGGCATGAAGCAGGCTTCCGCCGTGCGCTGGACGACATCAAGGATGATCGCGCGGTCCTCATGGCTGGCAGCGATATCGAGAAAGCAAAGTTCATCGGCGCCCGCCGCGTCATAGGCGATCGCGCATTGGACCGGATCGCCGGCGTCGCGCAAATCGACAAAATGCACGCCTTTGACGACGCGACCGTCTTTCACGTCGAGACAGGGGATGACGCGGGCTTTAAGCACTGGTCCGGACCCCGGCGGCGTCTGTGTTTCTCATGCCAGTGCTTTCGCTTGGCTAATCAGAGCGAGCGCTCGGCCCGCGTCGAGCCGCCCGTCATAGAGCGCCCGGCCCGCGATCGCGCCCGCGAGCCTCTTGCAGTCCGGCATCAGCAAGCGCTTCACATCGGCGAGCGAGGCAAGACCGCCGGAGGCAATCACTGGAATGCTCAGTTCATTCGCGAGCGCCAAGGTCGACTCGATGTTGAGGCCCTTGAGCAGGCCGTCGCGGGAAATATCGGTATAGACCATCGCGGCGACGCCCGCATCCTCGAATCTTTTGCCAAGTGCGGCGGCGGGGAGTTCCGAACTTTTGGCCCAGCCCTCGACCGCGACCTTGCCGTCGCGCGCGTCGATGCCGACCGCGATGCGCCCGGGATAAAGCCGCGCCGCCCGCCGGACGAGTTCCGGATCGCGGACCGCCGCCGTTCCAATGATGACCCGCGCCACGCCTCGGCCGAGCCAGGCCTCGATCGCGCCCATGTCTCTGATGCCGCCGCCAAGCTGGAGCGGAATTTTGATCGAAGCGAGAATGGCCCCGATCGCGGGCGCGTTCATCGAGCGGCCGGCGAAGGCACCGTCGAGATCGACGGCGTGGAGGTATTTGAAGCCTTGGCGCTCGAAGGTGATCGCTTGCGCGGCCGGATCCGTGTTGAAGACCGTCGCCCGCGCCATGTCGCCTTGCTGGAGGCGAACGCATTGGCCTTGCTTCAGATCGATCGCCGGAAAAAGAATCATGGCTTCCATCCGAGGAAGTTGGCGATGAGCGAAAGGCCAAGCGCCTGACTTTTTTCTGGATGGAACTGCGTTCCGGCGATGTTGCCCCGCGCGATCAGCGCGGCGATGGGACCGCCATAATCGGTGACCGCCACGATGCAATCATCGCTTTCGGGCTTGAACGCATAGGAATGCACGAAATAGGCGTGCAAGCCCTCTTCCGATGTCGGGATTCCGGCAAGCAGCGGATGCGGGGCAAGCGCGTCTAGTGTGTTCCAGCCCATATGCGGGATGCGCAGGCGGCCGCCTTGCGCGTCGATGGCATCGACATCGCCGCCGATCCAGCCGAGCCCCGGCGTGATTTCATGTTCAAGCCCCCGCGTTGCCAGCAATTGCATGCCGACGCAAATCCCGAGAAACGGCCGGCCCTTTTCGCACGCGGCAGCGGTCATGGCGGCGGCCAAACCCGGCACGGCATCGAGGCCGCGGCGGCAATCGGCGAAGGCGCCGACGCCCGGCAAAACGATGCGGTCCGCCTGGAAAACCTCGTCCGGATCGCGCGTGACACGGATCGTTCCAGATAGTCCCGCCTCGCGCGCGGCGCGCTCGAACGCCTTATGGGCGGAGTGCAGATTGCCCGAGCCGTAATCGACGATTGCGACATTCACTGGGCCGTCCCTCACGGTCTCGCGCCATCTTGCGCCAGGGACGCGCTACCGAGCGCGGCGTCCGGCGCTTCAATCTTGCGATAGAAAGCGACTTCCGCCTCGTCGCGGGCGGGGGCGACGATGATTTCGACGAGATGATACGCTTGCGCCGCAAGCTTTGCCTCGCGCAGCCGGCCCGCCTCGAGACCAAGGAGGGTTTGCAATGCCAGGGCTATGAAGAGGCCTGCGGAAGCCGAAAGAATTTTGGGTGAGGCCGCGATCAAAACGAGATAAGCGGCGGCCCAGAGCGCGAGAGGGACCCAAAGCCGGTGCCGCGCCAGCCAAAGCGGGCCAAAAAAGAACGCCTTCCAGCTGAAGGACTGCCGCACGAAGGCTGCCTCGGCAACGGATTGAAGCCCATCGCCTTGCAAATGAACCGAGTATAGGGCCATGGTTCGGCTCCTTTAAAAATCCCACGCTGGGCTAGCAGGAAAGCATACCCTTGGTGGACGGGATTGCGCCCTTTTGGCGCGGGTCGAGCGTTATGGCCGCGCGCAAGGCGCGGGCCAAGCCCTTGAACGCGGACTCCGCGATATGATGCGCATTCTCGCCATAGAGAGTCTCGACGTGAAGTGTCATCGCGGCATGGGTGGCGAAAGCCTGGAAAAACTCGCGCACGAGTTCCGTATCGAAGGCGCCGATCTTTGCTTGCGCGAATATTGTCCTGAAAACCAAGAATGGTCGGCCGGAAACATCCACCGCGACCCGTGTCAGCGTCTCGTCCATCGGTAGGAGCACATCCGCGAAACGGGCGATGCCGGCCCTGTCGCCCAAGGCCTGGCGCACCGCTTGACCCAGAGCTATGCCGGTATCCTCGACGGTGTGATGCTGGTCGATATGAAGATCGCCCGCCGCGCGGATGTCGATGTCGATCAGCGAGTGGCGCGCGAGCTGTTCCAGCATATGGTCGAAAAAGCCGATGCCGGTCGCGATTTTGGCGGCGCCGGTGCCATCGAGATCGACGCTGACCGCGATATCGGTTTCCTTGGTTTTTCGCATAACGGCGCCGGTGCGCATGGATGGCCTGGCTGTGCGGGGCACCGGTGTCTTGAACTCTCGCAAGGCGACCGGAGCTTAAATCGGGTTGCGAAATCCTCTAGCAACTTGCCGCGCCCTTGGCTACCCTCGTGGTTTCCCGGGTTTTTGCCAGGCGCTCGCACTAGGCGTGGGCTAGTTAGAAATTTGCGCAGCGGGTCAATATGAGAATGTAGGCCGGGTTGCACCCTAAGCAGAAGTCCCGCAAGCTTCTGTTAGCTCGCGAGTGCGTGGCAGCATGGCCCAAAGACTGAAGACACTCCACCCGGTTGATCAAACCCCCGGTCGTTTTTTTAGATGCTATCGCTTAGAGTAGATGGGCATGTCCCGGTGATTGTTGAAATAGGAGGAGCGGCGTTGCTCGCCTTGAGCTTGTAGGCTCGGGGTGCTGATTCCACGAGAGGAAAGCAACGCCATGAACAGGCTTATCACATCCACCGCGATTCCTGCGAGAGCGGTCAAGATCGAAGCGCTGGCGAATATGACGGCGAGTTTCGAAAGTTTCTGCCTTGCCTCTGGG
>VDMG01000144.1 GCA_006514895.1 Beijerinckiaceae bacterium | reverse complement strand
CTTGACGCCAGGCAGTTGAACGGCGAGCACCCATTTGTTGTCACTCAACTCCAAAGCGCCGATGATCGTGGTATCGTAATCCAGAGCGACGGGCATGGGCGCAGGCATTTCAGACTGGGGCATCTCGATTCTCCTCGGTTCGTGCAATCAACCAAGGATACTCGACCCTCGGCCGCCGCTTGCCCCCATAGAATCTGAAATCATCCAGCAGGCGATCTGGCTCTATCTCCGGTTCACCCTGAGTTTTCGCGACGTCGAGGATTTATTTGCGGAACGTGGCATCATGGTCTCCTACGAGACCGTTCGGCGCTGGGTGAACCATTTCGGCCCGATGATTGCGGCGGACCTGCGCAAACGCCGACCGAAGCCCCACACAATTTGGCATTTAAACGGAGTCTATCTGAAAATCGATGGCCGCATGTCTGTGGCGCGCCGTCGATGCCGAGGGCGAGGTCCTCGATGTGCTGGTCCAGACGAAAAGGAACAAGCGTGCCGCGCTGAAACTCATGCGCAAACTGCTGAAGAAGTATGGCTTTGTTCCAGACAAGCTCGTCACAGATAATTTGAGATCCTATGCTGCCGCGGCCGGCGACCTTAAGCTTTCAAATCGTCATGAACGTGGTCGCTGGCGCAACAACCGAGCCGAGAATTCGCATCAACCGACCCGACGACGAGAACGCAAGATGTAAGGTTTCAAGAGCGCCGGGTCAGCGCAAAGATTTCTCTCAGTGCATGCACCACCTTGTCGTTTGACTTGTTCGGCCACATTCTCCTCTCATGCCGCACGAACACGAGTAAACGACAGGAGCAGATCATGACCACCACGACGACCTCACCTGTTCATCACTGGCGCCTCATCGGGCTTCGGCAGGCCTTCGCCGGCTATGCCCAGGATCGCGAGCGGTTCGGAGACATAGTTGTGCATCCGATCCTCGGCGGCCTACATCATCGGTACGCTCAAACGTAGATTTCGGAAGCGACAGGGGGTCAAATGCCATCCGCGTCAAACGGTGCGGCGGCGAGGCTCTTGCCGATCTGGTTGTCTCCGATTTCCGTCCTCGTGCAATCGGCGCACTGTTTGCGAACTTCCTTCGCCCAGGCTTCTAAAGTGCCGCCGTCGATTGCGCCCTGGTATCTGACCCGGCACGCGGCGCCAAGCATGCAGCAGTTCCCTTGCCTGTAACGCTACCGCTCTTTGGCAAATAGACTGCACGGAGGATCTTCACGAAGAATGCGGGGTTGGATGTCGAAGGTATTATAGATCATGACGAGGATTGGGAGCAACCTTTGGGCCTCACTCACAGTTGCTCACCTTCAGGCAGCCTGTTCGGCGAGGCGGCTCAACCTCCTGCGTGATAAGTGTGCGATAGGGCCCTTCCACCTGCATGAGGCGCTCAGGGTCCCCGTCTTGCACAACCTTCCCATTCCTCAAGACAATGATCCGATCAAAATTCCGCAGCGTCGACAGACGGTGAGCCACGGCGATGACCGTCCGTCCATGCATGAGACGCCCCAGAGCCTCTCGGATCGCCTCTTCGGCTTCGCTGTCAAGGGCCGATGTCGCCTCGTCAAGCAGCAGGATTGGTGAGTTCTTCAGGAAGGCGCGGGCAATCGCCACACGTTGACGCTGGCCGCCCGACAGCTTCGTCCCCCGGTCACCGACGATGGTGTCAAGACCCGCCGGCAGGTTTTTTACAAATGGGTGGCATCGCGCTGCGATCGCTGCTTCCCAGACCTCATCATTGGTCGCCTCGGGGCGTCCATAACGAATGTTCTCCATCAACGAACGATTAAGGAGGGTGGTGTCCTGCGGCACGATGGCGATCGCCTGTCGGAGGCTCGCCTCAGTGGTTTGGGAAATATCCTGCCCGTCGATCAGGATGCGACCGCTCTGCAAATCGTAGAATCGTTGCAGGAGCGCGATGAGGGTGGATTTACCGCCGCCTGATTGACCGACGAGCCCGACCCGCCGACCTTTTTCCAGAGTGAGGTTGAAATTGTTGAAAACCTGCCGGCCTTCGGGATAGCTGAAGTCCATTTCTTCGAAGACGACGCGGGCGCCGCCCGTAATGAGAGCGGCTGCTTGGGGATGGTCCCGCAGCTCGTGCGGAGACAAGAGCGTGGCAAGGGCTTCGGAGAGGCGAGCCGTATGCTGGGTTACGTCGACGAGAGCGACCGCAAGATCGCGTGTGGCGCTCAGCACCGACAGTCCAAGCGTACAGACGAGAATGATATCGCCTGCGGTCGCTGACTGCTGTTGCCAGAGCCGGGTGGCCCAGGCGAGCAGGCCGAGCATCAATGTCACCGTCACGAGAGCATGCATCAGCCGCAGTTTTTCCAGATGCCGCAGGCTACGGGAGCGAGCCGTCAACTCTCGACTGACCGTGGCGTTGAAGCGGCAATGCTCCCGAAGCAGGCCTCCGAATGCTTTCACCAGGGCGATATTACCGATGACATCTACCATCTCGCCATCGACCGCGGCGGCCTTGTCGGCGAAATCATGGTGCAGCGGCTTACCGGCGGCGGCGATGCGGAAAATCGCTACAACGACGATGCCGGAGATAACGGTCAGGGACCCCGCCATCCAAACGCTGACCGTGGCCAGAAATGCGATCGCGCCAATGGTCGCTATGCAGGGCGGCAATACATTCCAAGCGAACATGTTTTCTATGGTGAAGACGGCATTTGAGGTAGCCGTGACGCGACTCGTCAGTACGCCTGGCAATCGTTTGGCGAAATAGCTGGGAGCGTGGCCCGTCAAATGCCCGAAAAGATCGGCGCGTACGTCGCCGGTGACCTGCACGAATGTATAGCTAGCAATCCAGCTCGCCACACGCCAAAGCAGGTTGTCGGCTGCGATGAAAAGCATCAGCATGCAGAAGGCCGCCCAGGGGCTGCTGTTCTGAGGTGCCGCTGAGAGTGTGTCGACCAGAAACTTTATGCCGTATTGGGTGCTGACCGAAAAGCCGACCGCAGCTATCACCGTCACGAGGATGGCGGCGTGAGACACTCGGCGTGTCCGGATGTAGCGCGCGAAGAACGCTAACGGCCGATTTGTGTATTGAGTGAGGTCATCCATCGCTCGCAAAATCGTGGATCGGAAATGGGTGTAAAGTTTGTCCAGCGTTTGGTTTCTCTGCAACGACTAAAGAGTCGGAGCATCAATCAGGAATTTTTGGATCTGTCAGGTGAATAAAACGAGCCCATCGGAGGAAAGTTTGATTGTCAAGAACGAACGTCGTCTAAATTTTACCCGAAAATGTTGCCAAAGCCCGGCCAAAGCTCATGCAAGGAGATTCAGCGCTTGCGCATAGCACAGGTTTCCCCGCTAACCGAGCCTGTTCCTCCTAAACTCTATAGCGGCACCGAACGTGTCATTTCGTGGTTGACCGAGGAGCTTGTCGCCCTGCGACATGATGTCACATTATCTGCCAGCGGAGATTCTGTGACGCCGGCGCGGCTGGAGCCGATGTGGCCGAGGGCGCTGCGGCTCGACGGTTCGGTGCGCGTTCCCAACGCTCTTCATACGATGATGGTGGAACAAGTCTGCCGACGTGCGAAGGATTTTGACCTGTTGCATTTCCACCTCGATTAATATCCGTTTTCCGTGATGTCACGGCAGGCCGTGCCGTTTGCGACGACGCTGCACGGGCGTCTGATCTTCCGGAACATAAACCGGTATTCTCAACGTTCTCGTCAATTCCCTTGGTGTCGATTTCCAATGCGCAGCGGCGTCCGGTACCAAACGCAAAATGGATCGGTACGGTTTATCACGGATTGCCGGAGAACCTGCTCAAGGCGGAGCCGACAATACCCTCTTACCTTGCGTTTCTAGGCCGCATATCACCTGAAAAACCGGTTGATCGCGCCGTTCGTATTGCTGAGCGCTGCGGTCTACCGCTCAAAATTGCGGCAAAGGTCGATGCTGCCGACCAAGATTATTTCGTCGAAACAATTCTCCCGCTCCTCAGTAAACCTCATGTCGACGTCATCGGCGAAATCACGGACGCGATTAAAAGCAATCACCGGCGCAAAAGTCGGAATTCCTGAGCGGTGCCGTTGCGCTGATCGTGCCGATCGATTGGCCGGAGCCATTCGGCTTGGTTATGATCGAAGCAATGGCATGTGGCACGCCGGTGATTGCTTTTAATCGTGGTTCCGTCCCGAAGTGATCGAAGATGGTTTGACGGGGTTCGTCGTCGAAGACGAGACGAGCGCGGTCGGCGCCATTCGCCAGTTGTCGCGACTGTCGCGCACCGTCATAAGGAAGCGCTTCGAGGAGCAGTTCACGGCGCGTCGCATGGCTGAGCAATATCTGAGACTCTATCGGATTTAGTAGACGCAGCTTCGCCGCGACCAAAGATCATCTCTGTCTAATCGGGCTGCGCTTCATTCGACATTTGCGTTAGGGCGCGTTTCCGGCATCGCGAGCCACACCATCACAAATCCAGCGTTGGCGATGCCGGCCATGGTGGCGAAAGCCGCGTAGCTACCGAAATGATCGCTGATGTAGCCAACGAGGGTGGTGCTGACCGCAGCGCCAATGCCGACCGCACAGCCGATCACTCCCTGCGCCAGGTTGAAATGTCCAGTGCTGCGCGACACATCTGCGAGGGTGAGAGGCACCATCACGGCAAGCACTGCGGCGGAAATGCCGTCGAGAAGCTGCACGGCGACAATCAGATACGGGTTGATCACTAGCGCGAATAATGCGCCGCGGACCGCCAGCGCGCCGAAGCCAAGGACGAGCAGCGGCCGCCTGCCCCATTGCTCAGCCTTGCACCCGACCCACGGCGATAGGAGCGCAACGATGAACTGAGGCACGACGATCGCGGTGGCGACAAGGATCGTCGCCAATTCGCTCGAGCGCAATGTCACCATGCTTGCCGCCAAGGGCAGCATGGCCGCATTGGCGAGCTGAAACAGGATGACGCATACGGCAAAGATCCTGAGCGAGCTGTCGGCAAGGAGGCTGCCCAAGCCCCACGCTAGATTAGATCGATGCGATCGCGAAGTGTCGCCTTGGGCTCTCGCCGAATCGATTTCACTCGATTTTATCTGAAAAAGGGCAATCAGGGCCGGAACAACCATGACGGCCGCGACGAAAAAAACCGCCTGGTTCGATAGGTAATAGCCGGACGCACCCATCCCGGCCGCGGCAAGGCCGGTGCCAACCGAGGCAAAGGATGCGTTGCGGCCGAGGCGCTCTCCGATTGCATCTCGGCCGACGAGACCGAGGCTGATGGCCGCCATCGCTGGGCCCAACACGCAGGTTGCGCCAGCCTGCGCAATTCTGGACCCAAGGACGACGATGAAGATCGGCCATGCCGCGAGGGCGAAGGCGCTGGCACCAAGGGCCATGACCGCCAAGGCGGCAGCTCTTCGCGTCGAACGCGCAGCGTCTACGATCGCTCCTCCCGGGATTTGGCCGGCCAAGCCGACCAAGGATCCAATCGTCAGGACGAGACCTATATCGACCTGAGTCCATTTCTGCGCGGTCAGATAGACGGCGACGAAGGATCCAAACCCTGTCTGCACATCCGCAACGAAGAAGACGAACCAGTCGAGACCGCGGCGGCTCGCGTGCGAAGGGGTCGGGGATGGGGTCCCATTAGGTTGGCTCGTCTGCGCAATGCCATCCTTATCGTAGCCGCCGTTCGTATGGGTTTTCCGACCGAGCATGTGGTTTTGTAAAAATGCCGCTTTGATTAACAAGTAATTCAATGCTCCGGAGATCCCTCGTTAGGATAAGAGGCAGCCAGGCCTACGGAGTTGCGTCTGGCCGTCCGAGCACGACGACCGGTTCACCTGGCTTGAAGATTGGGGCGACTCTCAATTGATTTCGGGTTAGATCGATGATGACATTCTCCATTTTGCCCTCAGGCGGGAAGCGGATCATGTGCCAGTCAACGGCAATCTTGCGTGTGCCGACCCCGAGGAAGCCCCCGAAGTCGATGATAGCCGCACGCACCTGACCGGGTCGGTCGACGATAACGTCCACGATCCGACCCATATCTTCGCCTGTGAGGCTAATGACATTCTTGCCGAGAATGCTTTCGAGTTGCTCTCCGTCAACCACGGTTGCGGGCGTGCCTTTCTCTTCCGTGTCCTTTTCATCGATCCGGGACGGCGCTATGGCCGGGCGGTTTATCGCTGGGAGTGCAGGAGAAGGGGGCGTCGCAGGTTGAGGTTCGGGGTTAGGGGCGGATTGCGAAGGATCGGGTTGCGGTTCAGCTTGTAAGGCTTGGGCCAATTGGATGGGACGCTCCTGCAAAGGATCGCCGACCGCGGTGGCGGTCAGGTCCCGGAATGCAAGCAAGGTGGTCAGTGTCGCGATGGCTGACACAACTCCTCGACACAAGTGATTGAATTTCCTGCGTTGTTGCTCCGCCACATTGAACTTGGGCATGACATTCGAGCCTTTTGCGTTCTGATCGCCACCATCCGCATCATTCAAAAGACGGCAGAGTCAGTGGCGATCCTTCCTCGAACAATGAGGCCTTGTCGCCTCCAATAACTCTGTCCAATTGACTCGCGGTCAGCAGCGAATCAGAACATTATCGTCGCATGATTGCAATTGCCTTCCTTTTCGTCAGCGGGCATCGTCATATGTGGACATCCGATAATCGTGTCCGTCGTCAGAGTATTTGAGACAGAAGGCGGCGTGATTTAATGGAGGACGCGGCCGCAGCGCTTCGCGCGAATGTAGCGACAAATCCATCAGGATGGGGAAATCGCGGAGCCTGTCCAAAAACGCCAGACGATGCGCTTCGGGGACGGCGAAACCCAGTGCGGCAAGTTCGGCCAAACGCGCCTCAAATTGGGGACGCTCGGCGTCGCTCAGGCTTTCCACCAGATGACCGAGATACTGCTGCAAATCGGTCCGCCAGTCGCCGACAAGCGCGGGTTCAGGCAGAAACTCTTGGCCGCGTTTCAGGGCCCAGCGGCTCAAGAACGCCAAGGCATCCTCCAGTCGCAATAGCAGTTCGTAACGGCGGGCGGTCGCCAGGTCGCTGTCCAAGGCGCACACTTGTTCGCGCAATCGGCCGCCGTCCAGGATCTGGTCGAAGGCCAGATAGGCGCCCACCACTCTGATGAGGAGGCCTGCATCCAGTCCGTCGGTCCACATCAGAAGGCCGGCGCCGGCTTGGTTGATCACTCTGTTGCAGATCATGGTGGCGGCGATTTCCCGCCCCAGAGAGTGCTCCCCCAGATAAGCCGCATAGCGGGACCGCACAGCCTCGGGAAAATAAGCGGCGAGGATGTCCCGAGTCCACTCCGTGCTGAGAAACTCCGGCGCCTCCAGCAGTGTCTGTTTCAATGCCAGCTTGGCGCAAGCCATCAGCACGGCCAGTTCGGGTCGGGTCAACCCTTGCCCGGCGCGGGCCTGAATTTCCTTCCGAACGGGGAAGAATTCGGCGGTCCGATCCAGTAGTCCAGCGTTCTCCAGTTGATCCGCCAGTTCCAGGAACGGTTCGACATCTTTGAGGCAGCGCTCGCGCTCCAAGGACAGGCACAGGCTTTGCCAATAGTTGTTGGCCAGCACCGAACAGCAGACGTCGTCGGTGAGTTCCGCGAGAAACTGATTGCGCTCGTCGTCGCCCGCGATGACGCCGCGACGCAGCAGCAGCGCCACGAGGGTCTTAAGATTGACCTCATGGTCGGAGAGATCCACGCTGCCCGAATTGTCCACTGCATCGGTGTTGATGCGGCCGCCGTTCAGGGCGTACTCGATGCGCGCCTGCTGGGTGAAACCCAGGTTGGCGCCTTCGCCCACGACTTTGGATCGAAGCTGGAGGGCATCCACTCGTACGCTGTCGTTGGCGCGGTCACCCACGTCTTCGTCGGACTCCGAACTGGCCTTGATGTAAGTGCCAATGCCGCCCAACCACAACAAGTCGACCGGCGCCGTCAACAAAAGCCGGATCAGCGCTTCGCCGTCGATCGAGGGGTGACGTACGCCCAGCCAGGCACGTACCTCGGAGCCGAGGGGGATGTCCTTGGCGGTGCCGGAACACCCCACCGCCGAGCGAAATGAGGGTTTGGTTATAATCCTGCCAGGTGGAGCCTGGCAACTCGAACAAGCGCTTACGCTCCGCGAAGGAGACCTCGGGGAATGGATTTGGATCGAGGAAGATGTGCTCTGCGCTAAACGCCCCTAGCAAGCGGATATTACTCGACTGCAACATGCCGTTGCCGAACACATCGCCGTCCATGCTACCGACGCCCACCGCTGTGAAGGATCGTCTGTCGATGTCCTGGCCCAATTCATGAAAATGCCGCTTTACGCAGACCCAGGCACCGCGAGCGGTGATGGCCAACTGCTTGTGGTCGTAGCCGCGCGAGCCGCCGCTGGCGAAGGCGTCACCCAGCCAGTAGCCGTATTCCGCGGCGATGTCATTGGCGCAATCCGACCAGCGCGCGGTACCTTTGTCCGCGGCGACTACCAGATAGGGATCGACGTCGTCGTAGGTCACCACCTGGGGCGGGCTCACCACCTGCGAACCTTCCAGATTGTCGGTCAAGTCCAGCAGTCCCCGCATGAGCGTCACATAGGCGCCCTGCGCCAGACGAGTGCATTCCTCGGCGTCCTTGCATGCGGTCTTGAGGATGAACCTTCCTTTGGCGCCCTGGGGCACGATCAGGGCGTTCTTGATCATTTGCGTTTGCATCAAATCGAGAATTTCGCTGCGGAAATCGTCGAGGCGGTCCGACCACCGGATGCCGCCGCGCGCCACCTTCGCGCCGCGGAGATGGATGCCTTCCATTGTCGGGGAATGGACATAAATTTCCACCAACGGAGCGGGGCTCGCCCAGACTGTTGATCTTGAGGGCAATGAAATGATCGGTTTGATCGCGCCGCCGGTAGAAATTGGTGCGCAGAGTGGCGTCGATCAGATTGAACAGATCGCGCAGGATGCGGTCCTCGTTGACGTCGGTCACCTCATCCAGGGCGGCGATGAGCTCCAGCCGGATGGCCGACACGGCTTCTTCTTCGCGTTGAAGTGAATCGCGCCAGCGCGCGTCCGGCTCGAAGCGGCCCTCGAAATAGCGGTGCAGAAGCCGCGTGATTCCGGGATTGCCGAGTAGCGCCTGATGAAAACGGAACCGCCCGAAGCGGCTGCCGAGCTGGAAGTAAGTTGCGGTAGGCCCGAAACAGGTCGATCTCTTTCCAATGGAGCCCGGTAACGAGAGTCAGTCCGTTCAGGGCGTCGTCTTCCGCCTGCCCCGTCAGCAGCGCGTCCAACAGCATTAGCAGCGGCTTCTTCAGCGGCAAAAGGTTCTCGACGCCATTCGCCGTCGGCTTTACGGGAAAAACTGCGGATGAAGAACCGGCGGCCGCCGAGGTCCACTTTGAATTGGATCTGATCGATGACGCGTAGATTCAGGTTCTGCAGGAACGGCATGATCTCATCGAGGCCGCGTTCCCATGCGCTGTACACCTGCACCCGATAATGCGCCTCGTCGAGCCCGACTACGGGCGGACGCAGATCGACCGCCACGCGACCGCTCAACACCACCGCCTCAAGCCGCAAAGCATCCCGTACGGCGAGGCGTGGCGGAATCAGCGAGCAGTATTCCGCGGGGAATCCTTGTTCGTACGGGAACGACAGTTTTCCCAGGCGCAATCTCCGGACGGCGCGATCGAGCAGGGCTCTGCTACAAGTTTCCCAATGCATGGTTCGATCGGGGTGGAGGCGGCGGATTCAAAGCGCCTGAGCAGGAGACCGCGGGCGCACCGGACGGTTGCCGCGAAGCGTCGAGGTTACGTCAGTTTCTTGCGCATTTCTAGCACATTGCCGCACTCCGTTTTGCGATAGTCGACCGAATCCATCAGGGCGCGTATAAAGAAAATGCCGCGCCCGCGTTCGTTCAATTCCTCGAAATCGGGCCTGGGCACTGTGTTCAGATCGAAGCCTTGGCCGTGATCGTAAACCCGGATGCATAGGTTTTCGTCTTCGATGTGGATGCATACCCGCACAGTCTTCTCGGCGTCCCTCGGCGTGGAGTACTGGATAGCGTTGACCATGGCTTCAGTCACCGCCAGGTTGAGGTGATAGGCCAGGATATCACGATCGCCGGTAAAGCCATCCAGTTCCTTGGCGACTTGCTCGGCGATGTTGCCGATCAGGCCCAGGTGGCCCCGCCA
>VDMG01000099.1 GCA_006514895.1 Beijerinckiaceae bacterium | reverse complement strand
CTCGACGTATCGAATTCCAATACGCCCAATCATGTCGATCCGACCAATCAGGTCCCTGCGATATATCAGCGGGCAATTGTCCAGCTCAACGGCGATCGATCATTCCTTGTGGCCTCGGTGAACGCCTATAGCGGCAACAATGGCCGCGCCGCGATTTTGAACGACAGATACGGACAGAACATTTACTACACTGTCGGCAATGCCGGGAATGGTTCGGGCACAGAGCCGACGGACATCGTGGACAATACGGGTGTGCAGATCGCCCAGCCGCTAAACCCCAACGTCGAGGTGATGGCGAAGATTGTGACGGTGCCGTCCCGGTTCAGTTTTCCGGTGATATTGCGTAGCCCGTCCGTGGCGGGGTAGAGGCTCTGATCCAAGCCGGCGACGCTATACGGCACGCCGAGACCGAGACCGTTTTGCAGTGTGTAGTCGAGATGCCAGGTCCCTGCGGTCAGGCTCCATTTCTGCAGCCCGGCGATGAGCACTTCGGGAGACCAGGGCGCCGATCCCAATCGGCTGGTCTCGATTACCGACAACCTTGCGGCCAAGAGCCTGCCAAACGAACAGTTCAATATTCTGGAGACCGCCGGCTTCGGAGAGGTTCTCCGTGGCGTCGCTTTCACCCCATGCGGGGACGAGGAAGACTTTCGCTGTTCGGATCGACCCTAAGCGGCCGAGCCCTTTTTGCTCGTCGGCGCGGAAGGCCAGCGCTATTCTACTCCGCGGCCTCCGCGTCCGACGCCGGATCATAATTCAGGATTGGAGACAACCAGCGCTCGGCTTCGCCCATGCTCATCCCCTTGCGGCGCGCGTAATCTTCGACCTGATCGCGCTCGACTTTCGCGACCCCGAAATAATGCGACTCGGGATGCGCGAGATAGAGGCCGGAGACAGACGAGCCCGGCCACATGGCGTAACTCTCGGTCAGCACCACGCCGCTCCGCCGCTCCGCTTCGAGCAGTCTGAACAAGGTCGCCTTCTCGGTATGATCGGGTTGCGCGGGATAGCCGGGCGCGGGCCGGATACCGCGATAAGCTTCGTTGATCCGCTCCTCGTTCGTCAAAATTTCCTCTGGCGCATAGGCCCAAAACTCGCGCCGGACTCTTTCGTGCATGCGCTCGGCGAAGGCTTCCGCAAGGCGGTCGGCGAGCGCCTTCACAAGGATCGAGCCATAGTCATCGTTGGCTTTTGCGAAACGTTTGGAGATTTTGTCTTCCCGCGCGCCGGAAGTCACCACGAAGCCGCCGATATAATCCGCCTTGCCCGTCTCCACCGGTGCGACGAAATCGGCGAGCGCGAGATTGGGACGCCCATCGCGCCGCGACAATTGCTGGCGCAGGGTGAAGAAAATCGCAAGTTCTTCCGTGCGCGACTCGCCAGTATAGAGTTTGATATCCTCGCCCACGCTATTCGCCGGCCAGAAGCCGATGATGGCTTTCGGGTCGAACCAACGCTCCTCGACGACGCGCGCGAGCATGGCTTGCGCATCATCGAACAATTGCCGCGCCGCCTCGCCCTGCTTCTCATCGTCGAGGATCGCCGGATAGCGGCCGCGCATTTCCCAGGTCCGGAAAAACGGCGTCCAATCGATATAGGGGACCAGTTCCCCGACGTCATAGGTGCGAAACACCCTCGTACCGCAAAACAGCGGGCGCGGCGGCTCGTAGCTTGCCCAATCGGTCTTGAACGCGTTGACGCGCGCCTTGGCTAGCGGCAGCCGTTGCTTGTCGGCCTCGGAGCGCCGGTGCGCCTCCGCCACCTTGCCATATTCGGCCCGGACCGTGTCGATATAGGCGCCCCGCGCTTCGGTTGAGAGAAGCGCCTGGACCACGCCGACCGCGCGGCTCGCGTCGGTCACATAGACGGTCTGGCCCTTGCCGTAATTGGGATGGATCTTGACCGCCGTATGGACACGGCTCGTCGTCGCGCCGCCAATCAGGAGCGGCAGCCCGAAACCCTCGCGCTCCATCTCGGCGGCGACGAAGCACATTTCTTCCAGCGAAGGCGTGATGAGTCCTGATAGGCCGATGGCATCGACCTTCTCTTCCCGCGCGGTTGCCAGAATTTTGGCTGCGGGCACCATGACGCCGAGATCGATGATCTCGTAATTGTTGCAGGCCAAGACGACGCCGACGATGTTCTTGCCGATGTCATGCACGTCGCCCTTGACTGTCGCCATCAGGATTTTGCCGGCGCTGGAGCGCTCGTTTGTGCCGTTTTTGCGCTTTTCCTCGTCCATGAAAGGCAGCAGATAGGCGACGGCCTGTTTCATCACCCGCGCCGATTTGACGACCTGCGGCAAAAACATCTTTCCCGAGCCGAAAAGATCGCCAACGACATTCATGCTCGCCATCAGAGGCCCTTCGATGACATCGAGCGGTTTCGCGGCAAGTCCGCGCGCTTCCTCGACATCGCGATCGATGAATTCGGTAATCCCGTTGACGAGCGCATGTTCCAGACGTTTTGCGACCGGCTCGTCACGCCAGGCGAGATTCTTCTCGGGGCTCTGCATCCCCGGGCCCTTGTAACTTTCGGCCAGCGCGAGCAGCCTCTCGGTCGCGTCCGGGCGCCGGTTGAGGACGACATCCTCGCAGGCGTCGCGGAGTTCTGGCTCGATTTCAGCATAAACCGCGAGCTGGCCCGCGTTGACGATGCCCATGTCCATGCCGGCGGCGATGGCGTGATAGAGGAATACCGAATGCATGGCTTCGCGCACCGGCTCGTTGCCGCGAAACGAAAACGAGAGATTTGAAACGCCGCCGGAAATATGCACGAGCGGATATTTTTTACGAATTTGCCGCGCGGCCTCGATGAAATCAACGCCGTAATTGTTATGTTCATCGATGCCGGTCGCGACCGGAAAAATATTCGGATCGAAGATGATATCCTCGGGCGGAAACTCGGCGTCCTTCGTCAGGATCTCATAGGCGCGGGAAAAAATCTCGACCCGGCGATCGAGCGTGTCGGCCTGGCCCTTTTCATCGAAGGCCATCACGACGACGGCGGCGCCATAAGCGCGCACGGACTTGGCCTCGGCGACGAATTTCTCGATGCCGGCTTTCATCGATATGGAATTGACGATGGCCTTGCCTTGCACGCATTTCAGGCCAGCTTCGATGACATGGAATTTCGAGGAATCAATCATCACCGGCACGCGCGAAATGTCGGGTTCGGCGGCGACGAGGTTCAAAAATTCGACCATCGCCTTTTGCGAATCGAGAAGCCCCTCGTCCATATTCACGTCGATGATCTGGGCGCCCATCGCGACCTGATCGCGCGCGACATCAAGCGCGGCGGAAAAATCACCATCTTTAATCAATCTGCGGAATTTGGCGGAGCCCGTGACATTGGTGCGCTCGCCGACATTGACGAACGGAATCTCGTGGGTGAGCACAAACGGTTCCAATCCGGACAGGCGCAGCATTGGCGCGATTTGCGGTACCTTCCGGGGCGCAACACCTTTTACGCGGGTAGCGATCGCCGCAATATGCGCGGGCGTCGTGCCGCAGCAGCCGCCGACAATATTGATGAGACCCGCTTCCGCAAATTCCCCGATAAGAGACGCCATATATTCGGGGCTCTCGTCGTAAAGACCGAACTCGTTCGGCAAACCCGCGTTGGGATAGGCACAGACGAGCGTATCGGCGATCCGGGACAACTCGGCGAGATGGGCACGCATCTCGCGCGCGCCAAGCGCGCAATTGAGACCGATCGTCAAGGGGTTGGCGTGGCGCAGCGAATGCCAGAACGCGGTCGGCGTCTGGCCGGACAGCGTGCGGCCCGATAAATCCGTGATCGTGCCGGAGATCATGACCGGCAGGCGTTCGCCGCGCGCTTCGAAAACGCGGTCGATCCCGAAGAGTGCCGCCTTGGCATTGAGCGTGTCGAAGATCGTCTCGACGATCAGAAGATCGGCGCCGCCCTCGATGAGCGCTGCCGCTGCCTCGGCATAGGCCTCGCTCAAATCGTCGAAGCTCACCGCGCGAAAGCCAGGATTATTGACGTCGGGCGAAATCGAGGCGGTGCGATTGGTCGGCCCCAAGGCGCCGGCGACGAAGCGGCGAAGTCCGTCCTTTTGTTCCGCCGCATCCGCCGCCTCGCGGGCAAGCTGCGCCGAGGCGAAATTCAACTCGGCGACAAGCTCCTCCATCCCATAATCGGCTTGCGCAATCCGTGTCGAACTGAATGTATTCGTCTCGACGATGTCGGCGCCGGCTTCGAAATAGGCGAGATGAATGGCTTTGATCGCTTGCGGCTGGGTGAGGCTCAAAAGATCATTGTTGCCGCGCAAGTCGCGCGGCCAACCGGCGAAACGCTCGCCGCGGAATTCGGTTTCGCCGAATTTGTGCTGCTGGATCATTGTGCCCATGGCGCCGTCGAGCACCAGGATTCTTTCCGGCGCGGCTGATTGAAGTGCCTTGCGCGTTTCTTCTCCGGTACTCCTTCGTGTCATTCAGGCGGCCTCTTGTTCGAGTTTCGGGCGAAGCCCCAAAAGATGGCAGATCGCATAGACAAGGTCGGCGCGGTTCATCGTGTAGAAATGAAAGTCCCTTACGCCGTGATCAACGAGATCGAGAACCTGTTCGGCGGCGACCGTCGCGGCGACGAGCTTTCGGGTTTGCGGATCGTCGTCGAGCCCTTCGAAACGGTCGGCGAGCCATTGGGGGACGCTCGCGCCGGCGCGCTTCGCGAATTTCGTGGTTTGCTGGAAACTTTGCACAGGCACGATGCCCGGCGTAATCGGAATATCGATTCCCCGCGCCCGCACTTTGTCCAGAAAACGCAAATAGATTTCGTTCTCGAAAAAAAACTGGGTGATCGCCCGGTGCGCTCCCGCATCGATCTTGGCTTTCAAGACATCGATATCGGCGTCGGCCGAGACACTTTCCGGGTGGCCTTCCGGATAGGTGGCCACGGAGATCTCAAAATTGCCGATCTGTTTGATTCCTGCGACAAGCGCCGCCGAATTCGCATAGCCTTGCGGATGCGGACAAAATTTCGTCCCAGGTCCATCTTGCGGATCGCCGCGCAGTGCGACGATATGGCGGACGCCGATGTTCCAATAGTCGCTGACGACGGCGTCGATCTCTTCCCGCGCCGCCGCGACGCAGGTCAGATGCGCGGCGGGCTTCACGGGAGTCTCCTTCACGATCCGCGCGACCGTCGCATGCGTGCGCTCGCGCGTCGAGCCTCCGGCGCCATAGGTCACGGAGACAAAACTTGGACCAAGCGGTGCTAGACGCTTGATCGATTCCCAAAGTGTTGCCTCCATCGCCTCGGTCGCCGGCGGGAAAAACTCGAAGGAGACGCAGATATCGGGACAGACAGTGCGGCTCGCCCGGGGAAAACTACAGGACTGCATCTCGTTCATGCGAATTCTCGCGCGGTAAAAGAAATAGGATCGGCGATTACCCGGCGGTCGCGGCCGAGCCAGAGGGACACGGTCAGCTTATTGGCTTCCCGCGCATCGGGTGCGAGATCGTCCTTGGTGATCAAATCCAATCCAGCGGCGGCCATGAAGCCCGCGATTTCCCCGGCCGCGAAGCCAAGCCGCCGGTGCGCATGCACCGTCCGCAGCGTTTCTTCCTCATGCGGCGCGAAATCGACGATGAGGAGGCGTCCGCCTGGCCGCAAGGCGCGCGCGGCCTCGCGAATGGCGCGCAAGGGATCGTCGAGATAATGCAGGACCTGATGCATGACGACGATATCGTAGCAATCCGGTTCGACCGGCGCCGCGTATATATCGCCCTGGCGCAATTGTACATTGCGCAGGCCCGCGCGTTCGATGCGGACGCGGGCGAGGCTCAGCATTTGCGGCGATTGATCGACGCCCGCCGCCCGCGCCGCGAGCGGCCCCAGGAGTTCGAGCATCCGGCCGGTGCCGGTGCCAAGGTCGAGCAGCGTCTGGACCGGGTCCGCGCCGATTGCTTCGCGGATCGCCGCCTCGACTCTTTCCTCCGGCACATGCAAGGCGCGCACCTCGTCCCAATTCGCCGCTTGCGCCGCGAAATAGCGGGCCGCCTGCGCCGCGCGTGCCTTGCGGACCTCGTCGAGCCTCGCGCGGTCGGCGGCAAGATACGCATCGGAAGGCGCCAGCCGCGCGGCGAGATCGCGGGCAAAGCCGGCCACCGGTCCCGTTTGCGCGATCCGGAAGAAAACCCAAGACCCCTCGCGATGACGCTCGACAAGCCCGGCTTCGACGAGGAGTTTGAGATGGCGGGAGATGCGCGGCTGCGATTGGCCGAGAATCGTGACTAGCTCGCTGACCGTGAGCTCTGCCTCGGTGACGAGTGCGAGCAGGCGCAAACGGGTGGATTCACCGGCCGCCGCCGCCGCAGTGAGAATGGCATCGAAAGGTATGGTCTCGGGCATGGCGTTCCTGAGAGTGCGCTGGGGCTACCAATATGCAGATATATTTATATGTAAAGTGATTTTTAACGCCGTCGCGCGGAGAGTTATGCTTGGTTATTACTCGATCGTTTCCCCCTTTGAGAAATGGTCCCGGAAGGGTAAAAGCGCTGGGCACGACAAACCGTAATCCCAAGGATGGATGCCATGAAGACCCTTGCCAGCTTGATGCTCGCCGGAGCCCTTGTTTTTGCCTTCGGTCAAACAAGTTACGCGCAAATGACCGCTCCGGCCGCGCCCGCCGCTCCGGCCGCGCCTGCCGCGCCGAAGGCGCCAGCCATGCCGAAAGCCCCGATGTCGGCCGACGATATGGCCAAGAAAGCCAAGGCCAAGGAATGTTCAGCCAAGGCCGACGCGCAAGGGCTACACGGCAAGGCGCGCAAGGATTTTCGGGAAAAGTGCAAGAAGAGCTGAGCTTGGCGGAATCTATCGGAAGCTCGCGAATAACTGTCCTACCCGCGCCGGCACGTCGAAAGCCGCGACGGCGCGGGCCTGGTCCAGCAGGTTCAGACCGGCACTGGGCATCACATAAATGGCCAGCCCCACGCGAGAAAGGCCTCGGCGGCGATGCCGAGGATGGCGCCGGAAAAAATCTGCAGCGTCAGCGTGATCGCGAGCCAGGTTCGATCGAAAGCGGGGACTGCTTTGCCCTCGGGCATGAACCGGAGGATCAGGCTTGGCAAGCCCGGCATTCCCGAAATCAGCGATGCGCCGCCGATCATGAGACTGAGTAGGCTCGGGATCATGGTTGCAAGCAAAAGCGCGTAGATCCACCAATATTCCGGTGCCCCCGGATTTTTCGAGATGCCTTCGAACAGCGGGTCGAGAGGCAGAATTGGGCTCCCTCCGCCGTGCCTCACCAATTCATCGAAGGCCTGCACCGCGATCACCATCGTTAGCGTGAGAGCGGCGACAATGGCAGTTGCAAGAACCGCGTTTGCGACACCTAGAAAATATGGCCACCATCCGCCGAGTTCGAGGCCGCGCCGCAGCAGCGCCCGGGTCAGGCCGATCGAGACCCAGTTGAACGGCGCATTGATGAGCGTGAGCAACCCTTGGAATAGCAGCAAGGGACCGGTATAGGGCCAAGTCTGCAGAGGCAACAGAAGTCCAACGGCCGAGAGGCAGGCGGCAATCATTGCGGGTATAAAAAACAACAAAAATTGGCCTTGCGCCTGGCGGTTGATCGCAAACGCAGCCAGCAGCAAAGTGCCGATCGAGACGGCGGCAGCGGCACCGACAGCCCAGGCAACGGTGCTCGAACTGGCGCCCCCCAAGCCAAAAGCCAGGCCAAAGGCGACGGGGATCGTAGCCGCAACGCTAATGGCGCCGGCAATCCGGCCCGCACGAGCGACCGCGCCGACAACGGCAACGCCAAAAGCGACTGCGCCTGCGCCGATGGAATGAAACGCGAGGGTAAGGGTGGCCTGGCCTGCCGGACACAGCCCAGATGATAAAGATCGTTGCTATGGGGTAGACCAATGCGAGAAAAAGACAGCGGTCGAAGGCGCGCGGGGTCCATAGCGGGGCCGGGGTTTTGAGACCAAACGCATGCGGAAAGAGCGTGTGGTTTGCCATGCCCGCATCGCCGAAGAAGCTGTCGGCCCCGTTGAGAAATCCTGTTAGCCTGCGGGCATAAAGACGCGCCGGCAAGCCGCCCTTGGCGAGACTTTCCCGAAGTTTGACATAGCTCTCGCACTCGGGCGATCCGGCCGGGTCGCCTCCGGCGCCAAGGATTCCAAGAAAGCGACGGTAACATGAGAGAAAAAGCCAGGAACGCAATTCCGCCGGCGATCGAGAGAAGCGCCGCCAGCGCCGATCCGATGGCAGGCGACCGTCCCGCTGTCAGCCAGGCGAGCGCCGCGCCGAGCGCCACCATGAGCGGATGATCGATGGTTTTTGCGATGTCGCCTTCGGAAAACGGATCGCTCATCTTCGCCCCCATGCCGGGCAGAGGATCATTGGCCCAAGCAAGCCGGACGATAGCCTAATCCGCACCGCGATAAATCAGACAGACGTCTGATGCTGCTCGGAAAATCGCTGGCTACCGGAATCCGGTGAAAAGCTCAGCCACGCGCGCCGGAAGGTCTAAAGCGGCGACGGCGCGGGCCGTGCAGGTCGAGACCGGCGGCTTTCGATGTAAGAGGGAAGCCTTTATCGCGCGGCTTTACCTCGTGGACCCGGCCTTGTAGAAACAGCGCAACTAAAACCCGGCTATCTCTCCTTGCATTCGCCATAGTATTGTACGATCGACCACGCATGATTTTACTCCGTTCGCTTGCCTTTCACATAACGTTCTATCCGTGGACCACCGTGCTTGCGATTCTTGGGCTGCCTGTTCTCGTCATGGGCCGCCACAGGGTCCAGGCTTACGCAAAGTTCTGGACTGGCTCGTCGGTTTGGCTTCTCGAAAAAATTTGCAAAACCAAAGTCGTGTGGCGCGGCCTTGAAAATCTTCCGCACGGCGGGTGCATCATTGCGTCAAAACATCAATCGGCGCTCGAGACCTTGGCGCTCACGACTAAAGGCGCGGATTTTTCCTACATTCTCAAACGCGAGCTGATGGTGATCCCGGTTTTCGGCTGGTATCTTAAGGGCGCCGGGCAAGTTGCCATCGACCGCGCCAAACGTGGCCAGGCCTTGCCCGATCTCACCCGGCAAGTGCGCGAGGCGATCGCGCAAGGCCGCCAGATGATCATTTTTCCGGAAGGCACGCGCAAGCGCGTCGGCGCGCCGCCGGAATATAAATCAGGCGTCGCCTATCTCTATGTCGATACGGGAGCGGTCTGCGTGCCGGTCGCGTTGAACACCGGCCTGTTCTGGCCGCGCCGCAGTCTCTCGATCCATCCCGGTACGGTCACGATCGCCTTCCTCGACGCAATCGAACCCGGCCTCGACAAGCAGAGTTTCCTGAAGCTATTGGAAGAGCGGGTCGAGACGGCGACGGCGGAACTCATTGCCGGTGCGCTCGCCGCCGATCCGTCGTTGAAAAGCGCGCTCGCCAAGCCGAGCTGCACGAACGGCTCTACGCCGAAAAACTCATGCTCCGGCGAATGAAACATGAAGTGCTGACGCTGCCCCAAAAAACGCGAAGCGTTACGCGCATCACGGTCGATCCGGGCGACCTTACCGAATATACGAAATGCGAACGGGAGTTAGCCGCTGAGATCGCGGCAAATCCTTCGGTTCTCCGCAACACATCCTTTCAATGTCTCTCGGAAGTCCGCCACGCGGTCGGTTTATGCAACACCAAACCCGCGATTGCGCGGATCGCGGAATTTCTCCAATCGAGCGATCAGAAGATCGTCGTCTTCGCCCATCATCGCGCAGTCCGCGAAGCGATCGCGGAAGCCTTTCCTGACGCAATCGTGCTCAATGCCGAGACCAAGGACCGGGACGCGCAAGTCGAGCTGTTCCAGACCACGCCCGCGCATCGGCGAGCGCATGTTCCGAGCGATTTTCGCCCGGAGGGAAAAGAGAAAATCGCGAAGGGCGCGAGGTTGTTCGTCACGTCGCCCCGAATCGGCGGCATCGGCATTACCCTAACCGCCGCAAGCGCGGTCCTCATTGCCGAATTCGATTTTACGAGCGCGATCATGCTGCAAAGCGAAGATCGTGTGCACCGGCTAGGTCAAACGCGCCATGTGACCGTCAAATATCTTTACGCCAACAAGACAGTCGATGGTTTCATGCTCGCACTCATAAACCGCAAGCAACAGATTTTCGATGCGGCCTGCGATGGCCTCGCCGATCCTCAGAGGCGGGTAA
>VDMG01000167.1 GCA_006514895.1 Beijerinckiaceae bacterium | reverse complement strand
CACCAGATATCTGCAAAGTGAACATAATAACGAATCTGTTTTGAAAGCCATTTTGAATCATGAAGCCTTGCTCAATCGCAAAGAAAACGAACGGTCAGCCGTTTCCTCGATCGCGGATTGAACGCAGAATCGCTCAAACGCCAAAAACGACTCTTAAACCAACGTCCGCTCCACTCTCGGTCGCGTAATGCGGCTATTCCAGCCTCATCAAAAGATCCCTGGCGTCGATCTGCTGACCTGGCGCCACCAGAATCTCGGCGACCTTGCCGTCGCGCGGCGCATGCAGCACGGTCTCCATCTTCATGGCCTCCAACGTGGCGACGACATCGCCGGCCTTGACATTTTGACCAACGCGCACGGCGACGGTCGAGACCGAACCAGGCATGGGTGCCGCAATATGCGATTCATTGCCATCCTCGGCCTTGCGCCGCGCGACGATTTTAACGGCGGCCGAGCGATTCTGCACCTTGATGATTCTCGGCTGACCGTTCAGCTCGAAGAAGACCTTGACCTGCCCTTCCTCGTCCGTCTCGGCGATCGTCATCAAAACCAGCACGAGCGTCTTGCCCGGCTCGATCTCGATGGCAATTTCGCTGCCCGGCTGCATGCCGTAGAAAAACACAGGCGTTGGCAGCACCGAGACCGGGCCGTACCGGCGGATGGTGGCCGCGAAATCGGTGAAGACCTTCGGGTACATGAGAAATGAGGCGAGCTCGTCATCGCTCATTTGCCGGCCGCACGCCTTTTCGGCATCGGCGCGGGCGGCGGCAAGATCGGTGGGCGCGAGCAGCGAGCCCGGCCGCACCGTAATCGGCGTTTCGCCTTTCAGCGCCTTCGCCTGCAAGGCCTTGGGCCAGCCCCCCGGCGGCTGGCCGAGATCGCCTTTCAGCATTTCGACGACGGAAGCCGGGAAGGCGATATCGCGATCGGGGTCGAGCACGTCTTCCGGCGTCAAATCCTGGCTCACCATCATCAGCGCCATGTCGCCGACGACCTTTGACGAAGGCGTCACCTTGATGATGTCGCCAAAAAGATCGTTCGCCGCGCGATAGGCCGTAGCGATTTTGTCCCAGCGCTTGTCGAGACCGAGCGCGCGCGCCTGTTCCTTAAGATTGGTGAACTGGCCGCCCGGCATTTCGTGGAGATAAACCTCGGCGGTGCCGGTCTTGAGGTCGCTCTCGAAGGCCGCGTATTGCACACGTGCGGCCTCCCAATAAGAGCTGAGCTGCCGAATCACTGCCGAATCGAGGCCCGTGTCGCGATCACAATGGCGCAAGGCCTTCACGATCGAACCGAGGCATGGCTGCGATGTCGTGCCGGACATCGTATCGATTGCCGCATCCGCGGCGTCGACTCCGGCTTCGGCCGCCGCTAGCATGGTCGCCGCCGATATCCCCGAAGTATCATGGGTGTGCACATGCAGCGGCAGACCTGAAGCCTCGCGTAGAGCCCTGACCAGCACGCGCGCGCCCGAAGGCCGCAGCAAGCCCGCCATGTCCTTGATGGCAAGGATATGGCAGCCGGCCCGCTCCAGCTCCTTGGCGACGCCGACATAATAGTCGAGCGAATATTTGGCGCGATTGGGATCGAGAAGGTCGCCGGTGTAGCAGATCGCGCCCTCGGCGAGCTTGCCCGTCTCACAAACGGCGTCGATTGCGACTCGCATGTTCTCGACCCAGTTGAGGCAATCGAAAACACGGAAAAGATCGATGCCCGCGCTCGCCCGGCGCACGAAATATTTCACAACATTGTCAGGATAATTGGTGTAGCCGACGCCATTGGCGCCGCGCAGCAACATTTGGGTCAAGAGGTTGGGGGCCCGCTCGCGCACGAGCGCGAGACGCTCCCATGGGTCTTCCGATAGAAACCGCATCGCGACGTCGAAAGTCGCGCCGCCCCAGCATTCGAGCGATAGCAGTTGCGGCAGTCCCTTGGCGTAGGCTCCTGCCACCGCAGCGATATCCTTCGTGCGCATGCGTGTCGCGAGCAGCGATTGATGGGCGTCCCGCATGGTGGTGTCGGTCATAAGCAGGCGGCTCTCGTTCCGCATCCATTCGGCGAAACGTGTCGCGCCGAGCTTTTCCAGCAATTGTCGCGTCCCATCCGGGATTGAGGCGAGCGGAAATTGCGGCACAACCGGTTCCCGCGCCGTGGCCGGGCGCCGCACACGGTCCCGGACTTCGGGGTGGCCGTTCACCGTCACATCGGCGATCCAGGTCAGGAGTTTTGTCGCGCGGTCCTTGCGTTTCTTGAAATCGAATAAAGACGGAGTCTCGTCGATGAAACGCGTTGTGTAATCGCTAGCGAGGAATCGTGGATGGTTAATAATATTATGAAGGAATGCGAGATTGGTGCTCACACCGCGTATGCGATATTCCAGAAGCGCGCGATCCATTCTTAAGATCGCTTCTTCCGGTGTCGGCGCCCAAGCGGTGATTTTTTCGAGCAAGGGATCGTAGAAACGAGTCACGACGGCGCCGGAATAGGCAGTGCCGCCATCGATGCGTATGCCAAAGCCCATTGCCCCGCGATAGGCAGTAATGCGGCCGTAATCGGGAATGAAATTGTTTTCAGGGTTTTCCGTCGTGATGCGGCATTGCAAGGCATGGCCGGAGAGACGGATTAACTCCTGCGGCGGGATCCCCGTCTCTTCCGGAAAGCCAATTCGCTTGCCTTCGGCGATCCGGATTTGGGCCTTCACGATGTCGAGACCCGTGACCACCTCGGTCACGGTATGCTCGACCTGGACGCGCGGATTGACCTCGATGAAATAGAACGCGCCGGTATCCACATCCATTAAGAATTCGACCGTGCCGGCGCCGGCGTAATTGGCCGCGCGTCCGAGCTTTAGCGCGGCCTCGCAAAAGCGGGAACGCGTCGCGTCGTCGAGATAGGGAGCGGGGGCGCGTTCCACCACCTTCTGGTGGCGGCGCTGGATCGAGCAATCGCGCTCGAAGAGATGCACAATTTTGCCGTGCGTGTCGCCGAGAATCTGGACTTCGACATGGCGCGCCCGGCGCACCAGTTTTTCGAGATAGACCTCGTCCTTGCCGAAGGCGTTCTTCGCCTCTCGCTTGGCGCTCAACACGGCATCGAGAAGCTTGTCTTCGCTTTCGATTGGCCGCATCCCGCGTCCGCCGCCGCCCCAGGACGCCTTGAGCATGAGCGGGTAGCCGATTTCGCGCGCGAGGCGCTTCACTTCCTCCGGATCGTCCGGCAGAGGGGGCGTCGCGGGCATGACAGGCACGCCACAGGAAAGCGCTAGATTGCGCGCTGCCACCTTGTTGCCAAGATCGCGCATGGTTTGCGGACTGGGGCCGATGAAGATAATGCCCGCAGCCGCGCAAGCTTCCGCGAATTCTGGACTCTCTGAAAGAAAGCCATAACCGGGATGGATCGCGTCGGCCTTGGCTTCCTTGGCGACCCGGATCACCTCTTCGATCGAGAGATAGGCACCGAGGGCCCCTTTGCCGACGCCGCCGACCTGATAGGCTTCGTCCGCCTTGAAGCGGTGCAGCGAAAGCTTGTCCTCTTCGGCAAAGAGCGCAAGTGTTCCAATTCCAAGTTCGGTTGCCGCACGGAACACGCGAATCGCAATTTCCGAGCGATTGGCGACGAGTAATCGGCGAATTCGGCGCATGGGCACTCGCTAAAGGCCGGAGACTATGCGTTTGTTACCTCCTGCAAATCATGCACCAGCCGGGACCGTCAACAGGCATAAAGACGCCGGCCCCATAAGTTTTTCGCATTTTGTTTGGAAAATCAAAATCCGGCCGGTTTGGCCCCTTTGCACGGCTGGAGGCTATTTGGTGTACCTGCCCAGCACGCGGGGTGTGGTGCGTGGCGGCCGCCATTCACTTTCATACCCATGTCGCTTTCCTTCGCCGCTCGGCGCGATATAAGCGAATACGGCCACGAGAAAAGCCGTGCTCATTCGCGCCGGGCTTAGACACGGGACGCAACAAGAAACACAGCCGATCCACTCTCCGGGAGAAAACTATGCCATCAAAAAAAAACGAGATAAAGGAGCGCTCGCGTGCCTACTATCTGATGTATATTCCTGCCGCCGTACTCCTGACGATCGTCGTGGGGTGGTCGACTTTCTGGTATTTCGTATCGCGGCAGACGGCGGCCGCCGTCACAAATTGGATGACACATGAAGCAAAGCTCGGGCGCAGCTGGACCTGCCCCGATCAGAAAATCGGCGGTTATCCTTTTACAGTTGAAGTTTCCTGCGCCAATTTGCTCTTTGAAGGCAAAATTCTCGACAAGACATTGACCGGAACCGTGCGCGGGTTCCACGCGACCGCGCCACTTCTGCGCAACGACAATTTGCTCGCGCGAATAGACTCGCCCTTTGTCGCCACAACCAGCAACGGCACAGTCGACATTAAGATGCTATGGGACGAGTTTTACATCGAGCTCGAAGGCCCTCCCAGCGCATATCAGCGCGTTGCTTTCGCCGGCACCAAGATCAAGCTGCTAGGGAGAGCGGGAGACTTCGACCCTATGGAAGTCGGGTTCGACGAAATGCACAGCTATGTGTCGTTGTCGCCGGACCTGCACAACAATTCCTATGATTTCATGTTTTCGTTGAACGACGGCTCAATTCCGGCGCTCAGCAGTCTTTTGGATACGCAGAATCCCATCGCGGTAGAGTTCGGAGGCACACTATCACAAGCCGGGATAGGCAGCGCGGAAACATTCGCCGATCTCCTCGAAAAATGGCGCTTGGCGAACGGCCATCTCGATGTCGCCACCGCGCGGCTGACAAGCGGAGGCATTCTTTTCGAAGCCAAGGGCGCCCTCGATCTTGATGATCAGCATCGCGTAAAGGGCAAACTCGACTCCGAATTTGCCGGTTTCGACAAGGCCTTTCGGCAGCTACACCTCGATCCCCGCCTCTTCGCCGCGGGTCAGGTTCTGTCGGGACTTCTCGGCAAAGGCGGCAATGTCACCGGACGTTTGGATCTGCCGGTGATCTTCTCCGGCGGCTATTTGTCGATCGGCCCGGTGCGCACGCCAATCCAAATTCCGCCGCTTTATTGACGCCGCAAACAAGGTTGGGACGGGGCGGGTCACGTCTCGCCTGTCCGGCGGCCAAAGTCCGGAGCTGCGGTTTCCTGGCCTTGTTCGATAATGCCGCGTCGGATCGCCCGGGTCCTGCTGAAAAGCTCAAAAAGCCCATCGCCGTCGCTATTGCGGATCATGCGCTGAAGCGCGCTGAGGTCCTCGTTAAACCGGCCGAGCATTTCGAGCACGGCGTCCTTGTTGTTGAGGAAAATATCGCGCCACATCGTCGGGTCGGAGGCGGCGATGCGGGTGAAGTCGCGAAACCCGCCGGCCGAAAACTTGATGACTTCGGATCTCGTCACTTCTTCGAGATCGGCGGCGGTGCCGACGATATTGTAGGCAATGAGATGCGGCACATGACTGGTGATCGCCAGCACCAGATCGTGATGAGCGGGCTGCATGATTTCGACATTCGCACCCGCTCCGGTCCAAAAAGCCGCGACGCGCGCGACGGCCTTGGGGCCCGTCCCCTCCGGCGGCGTCAATATGCTCCAGCGATTTAGAAAAAGCGTCGAAAACCCGGCCTCTGGGCCCGATTGCTCGGTTCCGGCCACGGGATGCGCCGGAACAAAATGAACGGTGGCGGGCAGATGCGGCGCGACCGCCTTGATCATCGAGGCCTTGACCGAACCGACATCGGATAGGATCGCGCCCGGCTCCAGATAGGGTGCGATATCGCGCGCGATCGTCCCCATCGCCCCGGCGGGGGCGCAAAGGATGACAAGATCGGCGCCCACGACCGCCGCCGCCGCTGTCTCCACGACAAGATCGGCAAGCGCGAGGTCTTCCACCTTGACGCGGACGGCGGCCGATATGTCCGAGGCCACAATCTCGCGCGCGAGCCCCTTGCGCCGGGAAACCCGCGCCAGGGAGGAGCCGATCAACCCCATGCCGATGAGGGCGAGGCGTTGGAACAAGGGCTCGCTCAAAGGCACCCCGAGACCGTCAGGCACGCGCGCGGCTCTCGAAATTGACAAAGTCCTTAAGGGCCGCGACAACGAGACGGTTCGCTTCCTCGGTGCCGACGGTGAGCCGCAGGCAGTGCGGCAGCCCGTAAGCGCCGACCGCACGCAGAATCAAGCCCCGGCCCAAGAGGAAGCGGTCCGCCGCCCGCGCCTGTGTCTCGCCACCGAAATGCAAAAGCAGGAAATTGCCGGCGCTCGGCGTGATCTTGATTCCGAGCGCGGCAATCTCATGGGCGAGCCAGGCAAGCCAAGTCGCGTTATGAGCGACGGCTTTTTCGATATGGCCTTTATCGTCCAGTGCCGCGACCCCGGCCGCGATTGCCCCGCCATTGGTGTTGAACGGCCCGCGAATGCGATTGATTGCGCCGCACACGTCAGGCGGCGCATAACACCAGCCGAGCCGGATCCCGGCGAGACCATAAATTTTCGAGAAAGTGCGCGTCATCACGACGTTTTCGCTGTTCGAGACAAGCTCCTCGCCGGACGAATAATCGGGGCGCGTCACATATTCGGCATAGGCCGCGTCGAGAACAAGCAGGACATGGCTTGGCAGGCTCCGCGCCAGCCGCTTGATCTCGGCAACAGGCAGATAGGTACCGGTCGGATTGTTCGGATTGGCGAGGAAAACGATCTTGGTCCTTGGCCCGACCTTGGCGAGGATTCGATCTACGTCCGCCGTCAGATTCGTTTCGTCCGCGACGATTGGAACGCCGCCCGCGGCGAGAATGGCAATCTTGTAGACGAGAAAACCATGCTGGGTAAAAATGCCTTCGTCGCCCGGACCGATATAAGCGGCGGCGAGCAAATGGATGATTTCATCCGAGCCGTTGCCGCAAACGATTCTGGCCGGATCGAACCCGTGCCTTGCGCCGATTGCCTCGCGCAAGGCGGTGGCGGCGCCGTCCGGATAATCCTGAAGATGGTCGGCAAAGGCGCGCAACGCCTCGCGGGCGCGGGGCGAGGGGCCGAGCGGCGTCTCGTTTGCCGAAAGCTTGAAAATCTTGGCGGCGCCGGGCGCCGAGCTTTGGCCAGGAACATAAGGGTCGATCAAGAGCACGGCGGGGCGCGGCCGGGGCCGGGTCTCGATTTCGGTCGTCGCGATTTTGATCATAAAAGCAAACTCCGGAACAAAGTCATTGCGCCGCTACCTTTTGGATGCCGCTCGCATCAAAACGCGCCGCGTGGGTGCCGATCTCGGCCACAAGTGGCTCGGCGGCGCCGGAACGGATAAGAGTTTCCTGCCATTCATCGAGCCCGGCGCCAGCTTCGGTCGCGATCATCAGACAAAGATCTGGCCCGGTTTTAAAGCGATCGAGAATTTCCAGCCGGGGCGCATGGAGGCCACGAAGAAGCCTGTCCCCCCCTTTCGGGATCGTTACGTCGTAAAGGACCACATCATGCACCGCCGCTTCGGCGAGCGGCTGGGCTATGATGAAAACGGGCATTCCGGCCGGATGATCGGGCCGCTCAACAAACGGCAGCCTCGCGATGATCTTGGGCGCCCCCGGCCCAACGAGACCGCGCCACCAGGGCCCCTCCGGAGTATCCACGCGCACCACGCCGAGGTCGCCGCCCGATTTGGCCACGGCCTCGATGACCCGCGCGGCGCTCCGGTGAGGAACGTAAGGAACCGTAAAACCAAAGTGGAACCGACAACAATCGCGCATCGCGGCATCGCCGCCGGAAATATCGGCATGCACGCTGTAGTTCGCCTGGACAAAGGTAAAAGTCGAGATGATGATTCGCCAAATGCTCTCGACGGTATCGAGCGGTAGCAGGCCCTGATGGCGGGAGACGAGGGCACGCATCATGTCGGCCTCGCGGCCCGGCCGGAACGCCGAGCCGCCGCCCTGCCGTGCCTTGGCTTCGATCAGCCGGTGGATGATCTCGCCGCGCTCCATCAACAGCTGGTGAAGCGCCGCGTCGATGCGATCGATCTCGATTCGAAGATCGGCCAGGGTCTCGAGACGGGAGGGATCAATCATTTTGTGCCGTTTCCAGAATTCCACAGCTGTCTTAGAGCATTTTGAGGCGCGGTGGGAACCAGCTGACCGAGCCAAAACATCGATCAAGGCTTGGACGCTTCAGAAAAACCAAGTTCCACCACGTTCCACGCGGTAATTGCCACAAGGATCGCGTCGGCACCCGCCACATACCAATAGGGCATGACCTCGGCCACGCGCGGCTGCAACCAATGTACGGCGCCGCTCACCAGCGCGGCGAGGGGCAGCAGCCCCGCCAGCGCTCCAGGCCAGCCACGGTCGCGCCAGCGTTTGGCGCTGAGATTATAATGACAGATCGCGATCAAGAGGATCGCGAAGGCGTAAAACAAAAGATAGACGAAGGCGGCAACCGTGCCCCACGCCAGGAACGGCGTGCTGGCAAGGTCACGGTGCGCGTAAGGCGCCAAAAGAAACCAGACCAGGGTGAGAACGGCAAGCGGCACGCCCAGAAACGCGGAGCCCTGCCGCCATGTCTTGGCGTCGATCCGGCCTTGATCGGTGCGGAATCCAAAACGCCCGGCGAGTTCCGCGATGGATGCCGCCATTAATCCCTCAGCAATTCGTTGATCGCGGTTTTCGAGCGGGTCTGCGCGTCCACGGTTTTGACGATCACGGCACAATAAAGCGAGGGGCCAGGCGCGCCATTGGCCAAGGGCTTGCCCGGCAAATTGCCGGAAACCACCACCGAATAGGGAGGCACATAGCCCACCCGGACTTTGCCGGTTGTCCGGTCGACGATCTTTGTCGAGGCGGAAATGAATGTCCCCATCGCGATCACCGAACCCTGGCCGACAATCACTCCCTCGACGATTTCCGAACGGGCGCCGATGAAACAATCGTTTTCGATGATCGTCGGATTGGCCTGCAAGGGCTCAAGCACCCCGCCGATCCCAACGCCGCCCGAAAGATGCACATTCTTGCCGATTTGCGCGCAGGAGCCGACGGTGACCCAAGTATCGACCATCGTGCCGCTATCGACATAAGCGCCGAGATTGACAAACGACGGCATCAAGATCACTCCCGGCGCGATATAGGCCGAGCGCCGCACCACGCAAATGGGCACCGAGCGGAACCCGGCGGCGGCATGTTGCTCCGGGCCCCAGCCGGCGAATTTCGAAGGCACCTTATCCCACCAGGTCGAGCCGCCGGGCCCGCCCGGGATCGCCGCCATCGCGTTTAGGCGAAACGACAGAAGCACGGCTTTCTTGAGCCATTCGTTGACCTTCCAAGACCCCGGCCCGGACGTGCCTTCGATCTTTTCCGCGACGCGGAGCTTGCCCGTGTCGAGAAGCTGCAAGGCCGCTTCGACGGCGTCGCGGACCTCGCCTTGCGTGCCTGTATCGACATTGGCGCGATCCTCGAAAGCAGCGTCGACGATCGTTTGGAGGTCGTGCATTTGGGTCTCCGGTAAGGGCATACGGGCGGGAAGCTCGCGTGCGGAGGTTTGATGCGCCACGAGCTGATGTCAATGGGCCAGGAAGGCTCCCGCCTCACATCTCTTCGCCGGAAATCTCCCTGGTGAGCGTATGGGCGCGATCCGTTGCGCGGCGCAGATATGTGAGGATAACCTTAAGCGCCACCGCATCCAAACCTTCGGAGAGCGATTCGAAAGTTTTTCCGAAGCGGGCATAGACGCGCGCGATTGGTTCGGTCTTTTCACGGTCGATCTCGACGAAGACTTTGCGCCGATCCTTCTGATCGCGCACACGGCGTACGAACCCACGTTTCTCTAGGCGGTCGATCAAGCTTGTTACCGAGGCCGTCGCAAGACCTGTGTGCTGAGCAATCTCGCCAGCCGTCAAAGCGCCCAGCCGGTCAAGAAACCCAAGCGCCTTGAGGTCCGTAGCCGTCAGCTCGAAACGCTGCGCTATGGCGCTATGCAACATAACGGTTGCATCGCTGTGACGGCGGCCTGCCTCGGCCAGGTTCTCCAAGAGCGCTGCGCGTTCGGAAGATGCTATTGACACGTCATAATTCTCGGTTATCATATATGTCGATCATAGAGATATATGATCGTAACATGTCTCGTTATTGCTGGTGTCACCTGCTGCAGGGTAGCATGTGGGATACAATGACAGCTATTTCGTGGCCATCTAACGCTTTGAATTGTAAAAGGTTATGGCAGTCATCCCCCTAGCGTGTGTCATAGAAAGCCCCGCTGGTTGGGCGGGGCTTTTGGGAAG
>VDMG01000184.1 GCA_006514895.1 Beijerinckiaceae bacterium | reverse complement strand
AAGGGCGCATGGATCCTCTTCCTGCCGCCCTACAGCCCCGACCTCAATCCGATCGAGATGGCCTTCGCAAAACTCAAAGCCCATCTGCGCGCCAGGGCCATCAGGACCATCGACGCCCTCTGGCAGGCAATCGGCCAAATCTGCGACCTGTTCGAGCCCGCCGAATGCAGAAACTACTTCGCCGCCGCAGGATAGGGATTCACTTGAGTGTCCGATGCTCTAGACTAGGTAAAGGGACCACTTAGGCATCGGTGCATCATGTTAGCTGGAGCGTGCGCTTTGGGTTCTTTACCCTACTGATCTTTTGCTCCAACATTTACGGCGGGCCGATCGCGCAGCGTATTTTCGGCGCGGAAAACTCAGCTCTCCCGCAGACTCGCAAGCAGCCGCCGCGCTTTGGTGAGATGCGGCACATCGAGCATCTCGCCCTCGAAACTGATGACGCCCGCGTGGGGCTCGGCCGCGAAGGCGGCGACGATCGCACGCGCCTTGGCGATGGACTCTTCCGAGGGCGAAAAAATCTCGTTGATGATTTCGATCTGCGCCGGATGGATCGCCATCTTTCCGGTAAAACCATCGCGCTTGGCCTCCTCGCATTCGAGGCGCAACCGGGCGAGGTCACGAAAATTCCCGTGCACCGCGTCGATCGCCAGCACGCCGGCGGCAGCGGCCGCGAAGAGGGTCAAGCTTCGCGCCAGCAAAAACGGAAAAGTATAGGAGCCATCGGTGTCGCGATTCGTCTCCGCGCCAAGCGCGGCCGCGAGATCCTCCGCGCCCCAGGTGAGGCCTTCAAGCCGATGGCTCGCACCCGCATAAGTGCCCATATTGAAGATCGCGGCCGGTGTCTCGGTGACGATCGCCATGATTTTCGTAGAACCATCGGCCAGATCCTGCTCCGCCTCCCTGACCGCGAGCAGCGCGCCAAGATGCTGGAGCGACGCGCCATTGACGGTTTTGGGCAGAAGAATCCCGTCCGGCGGCGCCTGCATCACGGCATTGAGATCGGCTTCCGTCAGTCCCGAATTCAGCCCATTGACGCGCACATAAAGACGCGGGCGGAGATGCTTGCGCAAGGCTGAGGCAAGAAAGGCAAGGGCAAGATCGCGCGCCTTTTGTTTGGATTCCGGCGCAATGGAATCTTCCAGGTCGAGGATGAGGCTATCGGCGCCGCTCGCCAAACCTTTCGCGAGCTTTTTTTCGCTGTCGGCGGGAATGAAAAGCAGGGAGCGCATGAAACACCTTTACGGGATCAGGAAATCCGCCTTTTCATCAAAGCCTGGCGGCGGCACTCCGCGACGAGCTTGTCTTCCTGCTGATAGGCGCGGTGGAGGAATTCGACAATGCCGGCATCGGGGCGCGATTTCGAAAAGCGCTTGCTCAAAATTCCCGTCGTGACATGCAAGGTGTCGCCCTCGAACAGAGGCGCTGGAAATTTCACTTCCGTCATCCCCAGATTGGCGATGGTTGTGCCGACTGTGAGATCGTTGACGGAAATCCCAATCATCAGACCGAGGGTGAAAAGCGAATTCATGAGAGGGCGCCCCCATTCGGTTTCGCTCGCGCAATAATGGGCATCGATATGAAGTGGCTGCGGATTGAGCGTCATGTTGGAAAACAGCATATTGTCCATTTGCGTGACGGTCCTCGTCAGCCGGTGCTCGATAAGCGTGCCGGGGACGAAATCCTCGTAAAAAATACCGCCGCGCTTGTGACGTCCGGCTTGCAAGTCATCGCTCATTTGGTGCACCCCGCATTGGCTAGAACTGTTCGCGGCGGCAGTCTAGATTAGAGCGCTCGCTCTACACGTGGAATCACGTGATCGAAAAGCGGTCGCAAAGAGTTGGAGCATGTCCTTTTTCGAAAAAGTCGAGCAACTTTTTCGGGACGTGCTCCAGGAGGGCATTAAGCTTGCCTTTACCATGTTCGAGGAAACTGATTTTTGAAAGATGTTTTAGGATTTGGAAACGATGGCGGCTCGTAGATTCCTGGAATGGGCATGGACCGCTTCTCCGGTGGAGCGCGCGGAGGGGGCAAGCATGCTCGCGCGCGCCTTTCTTTATGGCGATCTCGCGGAGCCCGAGCGCGAGGAAGCAAAACTTGTCCTGACGGGGCTCCTCGATGATTCCTCGCCCCTCGTTCGCCGCGCCCTTGCCGAAAATTTCGCGAGCGTCGCCACTGCGCCGCATTACATGGTGCTCACGCTAGCCGGAGACCATTCGGATATTGCCGCAATCGTGCATTCGCGCTCGCCGCTGCTTTCCGATGCTGCCACGTCGGATGCCTTCGCGCAATCGGCCATCGCTCTCCGCCCTTCGGTATCGGCTCCGGTCGCCGCCGCGCTCTCCGAAGTTGGGTGCAGCGAAGCCTTGATATCGCTCGCCGTCAATCCGGGCGCGGAGCTGTTGGAGTTTTCCATCCGGCGGATGATCGAGCGCCATGGTCATGACGCCGAGCGCTTGCTGCCTGCTTTTATCGTGGGCCTGGAGGCGGTCGCGAAATCCCGTCTCGGCAAATCGATGGACACGCGGCTGCGGCCGCCTATTGTCACCTGCGTTTTTGAGGCCTGCGCTTCTGTCAATCGCGGTGAATTGGATCAGTTGATCGCAAGTTTGCGCCGTCTAGTCTAGAAGCCGAAGCCGCCCGGGACGAGGCCCGCGATTTTCGCCGTGCCGTGGCGCCAGCGTCTCGAGAAATGTGGGGCTCCGAAAGTCCCCTCCGGTTGCTCACCGGGACAATAATTCCACCTGCTCCGACTTGCTTCAGCGCGTCGGAAAAAACGAAGATGCCTGCAAAAGCCGAGGGCTTCACAATTGATCTGGCGGCTTTCGCGGCGGAGATCGCGGCAGCCTGAACCTCGTCGAAGTTTCTCCGGGCAGATGCTTAGCTGTGGCTTAAAACATCATGGATGAGACCGGCGCGTTGGGCATAATGCAAAAGTAGAATTGTCTTTGCGTCGACAATGTCGCCCTTGCCGATCCTGGCCAGCGCTTCGTCGAGCGTTGGTTCTAGGACTTCAATATCCTCGTCTTCGTCTTCAAGCCCGCCACCCTTGCCGGTTCGGTCTCCCGCCGTATATTTGCGCCGCAAAGAAGGTGAGTTTTTCGGCAAATGTTCCGGGGCTCATATAGGCCTCGAAAAGGCGGCGCGGGTTTTGTACAATAAACCCGGTTTCTTCCTCGACCTCCTTGATGATCCGCTTATCGGCATCCTCTCCGTCGAGCCATCCTGCGCAGACTTCGATCAAGCTTTCCCGGCCGTCTCGCAAAAATGCGGTCAGGCGAAATTGCCGCACAAGAACGACCCGCGAGCGGCTTGGATCATAGAGCAAAATCGCGGCACCATCGCCGGTATCATAAATCTCGCGGTCGAGGCTTTGGAGGCGCCCATCGAAACGCTTGCGTGTGACGCTGAATTTTTCCAACAATCCATTGCCGCGCGAAATAAGCCGCCGGCCGAGAATACGAATGTCGCCGTCATCGCGTCAATATCCAAACTGTTCGCGCAAGATCCGTTCGTCCAAGGAATGACCAGGATCGTGGAGAAGAACGAGATCGGTCGCATGGTCCATAGCGACTGCAATCTCGATGACGTTCTTCACCTCGAAATGATCGGCGACGGCGGCGACGGGGCGCTTCTCCGCCTCGAGAATATCGATGGTCACCTGTGCCGTATCGGGCAATAGAGCGCCCCTCCATCGGCGTGGCCGGAACGCGGCGATCGGCGTCAACGGCATCAACGTCGCATCGAGTGGCAAAATCGGTCCGTGCGCCGACAGATTATAGGCGGTCGAGCCGACCGGCGTCGCAATGAGCAGCCCATCGGCGATGAGTTCGGCCAATCGCTCTTTCCCGTCTATCGAAATCCGTATCTTGGCCGCTTGATAAGATTGGCGCAGGATCGAGACTTCATTTATTGCCCGCGCCTTGACGATTTCTCCTAGCGCGTTGGTTGTCTCCATCAGCAAGGGATGCACGATGGACGCTTCCGCCTGGTCGAGACGCTGTTCGAGGTCGAGGCCATGAAATTCGTTCATGAGAAAGCCAACCGAGCCTTGCTTCATGCCGTAGATCGGCTTGTTTTTACCCATGAAGCGGTGCAGCGTCTGCAGCATGAGCCCATCGCCGCCAAGCGCGACGACGACATCGGCTGTTTCAGGGTCTACCGTTCCGTAGCGCGCGACGAGGCCGGCCCGCGCCGCATTTGCCTCTGGCGTGCCGGAGGACAAAAAAGCGATTCGCTTGAAGCGACGTTCGGATATCTTGTTCGGCTTCATGCTGTTGATCCGGGTCCGCGAAATGTTCTCATAGCCGCGCACCGCGCTTACCGCAAAGGCATCGCTCAAACGATCACATCCGGCCGGTCGCCGGCAAGAAGGAGCTGAGGAACTTGCGTGAAGATCCAGCTTCCTCCGCGGCTGCCAAAGACCCAAACGAGATCGAAAGCGGTTGTCTCGTTTCCCGGAATGGCATTGGCGATGACGTGCATATTCCGGTGTTTCCATGCAATCAGAACTGCGCCTTCCGCCGAGAGCGCTTTATGGACAAGCGCCTCCTCCTCGCCTTCAAAATAGGCGCAATTGAACTCGGTCTGGATCAGTTCGGCAAGCGGCAATAAACTATGCTGCGGCCGAAGACTTGGAGCGGCTGGTCCAGCCTTGCAAGCAAACAAGATTGCCGGCCGTTCAAGCTCTGGGTGAACAAAGTGGTTGTCATGCGGAGCCAAAAAACGCGCAAGCGCTCCGGCCCGCTGCCAGCCGCGCACCGTGAGCTCTTCCTTGTTCTGTACACCTTCTTGGGTCACGCCGCGGATCGACTTGTCCGCACTCGGTCTTTCCGCATGCCGGATCAGCATGATTTTGGCGCAGCTCATCGCCTTGCTTTCAGTCTCCGAGGTCCGGTCAGGCTTCCCTGCAGACGATGGAAATCTCCGGATATCTATTCCGCGCGATGCTGATATGCAATTAGGGCGTGATCATGTTTGCAGAGTTTTTGAATAGAATCATGCGAGAAACAAAGCGAGAGAGATCATGAGCGATCGAACTTTAAGCGATCAAGGTCAAGACCGGATGCTTAAGGATGAGCAGTCTCTTCAAGAAGGATCGGCCGCGCCTCTTTTTGATCTCGATCGATACCAATTCGATAAATTGGTTTCGAAGGAAAGCATATTATTTTGGCGGTAGTCCGCGGCAGATCCGTGCGCGGCCTTTATACGAGGTCAGAAAATCGGCGCCGCCCCTTTGTACTCCTCGCGGACACGGTGTCGGATTGGTCTAAATTGCCATATCGAGATCGGTATTTCTCATAGTAATAGTTGTTACGATAGCGCTCGTAGCGTCCAATCGTTGACATATCGACTTTGTTCAGTATGACGCCAAGGAGGCGCTCGTAAATTTCTGGGGCGTTCGATAGAGTGTGTCTGACGAGGTCGACCTTGGTGGAACCCCATTCGATGGTACAAAGATAAGCATCGACAAAATTTGTCGACGCACGCGCGTCGACAACGGGGATAAGAGGCGGCAAATCGATGATGAGATAATCATAGGTCTCCTGCAAGAGAGCGATCAGTTTCTTCATCGCGTCGGAAGCGAGCAGCTCGTTGGTATGAGGCATGTTTGGCTTTGCTCCCGCCGGAAGAAACCGCAGCCCGCTTCGCGGATCGAGCAATAGGATTTCTTCGAGTGATTTCCAGCCGGCCAAGACGTCGATGAGTCCTGGTCCGTCATAAGCGAGCTGGCGCGAGAGGGTTGGGTTGCGGAGGTCGGCGTCGATCAAGATCGAACGGCTTCCAGCATGCGCAATCAATTGCGCATAATTGGCGGAAACTGTTGACTTGCCTTCGCCGGGCAGGGTGGAAATAACCCCCATGACTTTTTTTGCCTTCAATATCTCGCTCAGATCGCTCGTAACCTTAACGGTTCGTAGGGCTTCGCTAAAAATTGAAAACGGTTGATCCAGGACGAGATCCAGCATCGGTTGCGGACGCAGGAGCAACGGCGAATCGGGGGGCGCCGGCGCGGTTTCCATGACCTTAAGAGCGGCCGCGTCTGGTCCCCCCGCCGTCTTTATAAGCGGCAGCATTGCGAGGCAGCTAACTTGCAACTCCTCTTCGACTTGATCGCTTGACCGGAAAACCCGGTCGAAGACCTCGCGCAACGCCCCCATCCCGAAGCCAAGAATCGCGCCGCCAGCTAATGCGAAAAGCAGAATGAGTGAAGTTTTCGGATAAGTCTTCGATAAGGGTGCGTCGGCGGTGCCAACAAGGCGCGCCTCGGTGATTGGGAAGGATTGCTGTTGGACTGCCTCCATGTAGCGCTGGAGGAAATTATCATGAAGTGTCTTCGAGGCGTCAGCGGCGCTTTCCAATTCTCGCAACTGGACTTGTGCTTGATTCGTGATCTCGGTTTGGGAAACGGCGTTACCGAGGCTATTGCGGATGCTCTGTTCCCGCGCAAAAGCGATTTCATAATCGCTTTTGTAGCTCTGCGCGATCTTTGACATTTCGTCCTTGATGGCATTCTGGAGCTCACGCATCTGAGTGCGCTGAGCGATAACGGACAAGTGGCCGGGCCCGTATTTTTGCGACCAGATCGCCGCGCGCGCCGCTAAGTCGAGGTATTCCCCGCGTAATTTGACGATGATTTGGTTGTTCAACGCATCCGTGATCGAAGCATCGGGAACGTCTTGTTTCAAAACTTCTAGAATACGTTCGTAGCGGGCCTTGGCTTCGGCGGTCGCGGCCTGCGCGAGGATGAGCTGGCTGTTGACCTCCGAGACCTGCTGGTCGTTCATCAATTGGCCATTCTTGCCAGTGTCGACGATGTTGTGCTCCTTGCGGAAATCTACAACAGCCTGTTGTTGGGCGGATGCTTGAGCGCGCAGTTCCTTCAAGCGCTGCTGCAGCCAGACGCTCGCCCGCTTCGTCTCTTCGTATTTGGCATTGAGTTCGTCGTCGATATAGGCTTCCGCAATCGCATTCGCGATCTTCGCGGCTTTCGCGGGGTCGGCCGATTGTACGTCAATCTCCATCACGTAGCTTTGCCCGACCCGGGTTACCATCCGCTTGTCCTCGAAGACCGCGAGCACCCTTTTCGCTAGCCGCGACTGCTCCTGATTCTCGTCTTTAACCGGCGTTGCAAATAAATTGAACACGCGTTTGACAAGAGCGCCAATAAATCCAGGGGGGCCTCCAGCGAATTCTGGATCTTCGGTCAGGTGCAGCTTGTCGATGACTGCACGGCTCACATTGTCCGATTTCAGGAGTTCGATTTCAGTTTGCACCATCGCCATATCGACATTGACGTCATTGCGGGTCGCAGACTGAGGATCGAGCAACTGCGCTTTGCGGGCATCGATCACCATATAGCCGGTGGCAACAAACGTAGGCGTGGTGGTGAACAAATAGAGAAGGGAGAGCGCCACCGTCAAAACCATGAACACAATCATGATCGGCAATTGGTGCCGCAGGACCCGCACATAGAAATTGCGCGGTCCCGAATGCAAAGGACTCTTTGTATTTGGGTCCGCCTCATCCGAAAGGAGACTTTTATCGACTCTAAGCATCCTATTCATGCCGTCCTTCAAACTTCCGTGTTGCCGCAAATTTCAACGTTGCGCCTCGCCGTCAGCCTCGACGGGGAAGTTCGCCAATAAACCAAACAAGGCTCCGTGCGGACGCCCCAATGGCCAGCATTCCATCGTTTGGTTGATCCTGGGGTTCGCCTTAAAGATCGCCCCAAGATGTGTTTGTTTGTTGACAAGTCTTCCATCTCGCGCAAATTCATGCCGCCTGATAATTGGCATGTTTCGCTATCATATGGTTCGGCCCTAGAATCGGTTTTCGTGTCTTGTGTGAGAAATTGAACACTTGCGGGCGCGGGCCCATGACGCCGTGCAAAGGACTCCACTGGTTCCATCCCTATCCACTATCATATGCGAACATATAATATAACTTCACATTTTTCTAGAGCCTTTCAATGTATCGCGGCGCGGCTTTTGGCCGCCCGCGCTTAAACTGCCGCCTGGGGGAAAAGCGACCTTATCAAATTGAGGTAGAGCTGCGCGCTTTTTCTCCATGAAAAGCAAGCGGCTTGGCGGCGCCCGTCGGCGCGCAAGGTGGCGGCCAGGTCTGGATCAATGCGCAGCCGGTTGATTTGATCTAGCCAGGCGCGTGGTGATTTCGGGTCCGCATATAGCGCAGCTTTGCCGCAAACTTCCGGCAGACTCGCGCAGCCGGACGCAATCACCGGACAACCGAGAGCCATGGCTTCGAGGGCAGGTAATCCGAACCCCTCAGTCAGCGAGGGAAAGGCAAAACAAAATGCCCGTTGGTAAAGAGCCGAAAGATCGTCGTCGGTGACGAAACCGAGCATCCGGACATTTGGCGCGGCAGACTGTTCAACGGGAGAAAAAAACCGGTTTGAAGCGCCCGCCACCAGAATGTCGAGGCCCAGGGCATCGAGATCCCTTGCGATCTCAAACAGGATTTGGACGTTCTTGTGCAGCGCGCGGCTACCGAGCACAAAGACGAATGGACGGTTGCCGGAGAGGCTTGACGCATAGGTCGAGCGGTCCGGCCGCCAGCGCTCGACATGCTCGTAACCATTGGGAATGATTGTTATTTTTTCAGGCGGGCAAAGCTTGAATTCTTCCAACATTCGGGCCGAAAACTTCGAGACCGTTACGACGCGTGCCGCTCTTTTCGCCAAGAGAGGCAGGATAGTCCGGTAGTAATAGCGAAACGCGTGGCTGTAGCTTTCCGGAGCCAGGTAGGTGTTGAGATCGTGGATGCAGATAATCTGGTTCGAGGATATTACCGGTCCAATATTGCCGAGGCTCAACAAAACACCCCGCGACAAAATTGGCAATAAGCACTGCGTCCATGTCGGCCCGCCCACGCGGCCAAATGTCGGTTGAATGCGAATCGCGCGAAGATCAAGGCCGTGGGCGCCCGCGGAAGGCACGATGATCTTGGCCGTTATGGGAGCACTCCACCGCTCGTCTTGGAGGAGATTATCCATCGCTGAAACAATCTCTCGGGCGTATCTTTGTACGCCAGTGAGGTTCTGCGTGAGAAAACGGCCGTTGATCGTCAGGCGCTCTCGCACGCGCGGCAACCTCGCTGTCGAATCCAAGACTTCGGCGCGGTCGAAAACGTTCACCAATGAGGCCCGCTCGCGCGACTCCAGGCCGGCAAACTCCTCATGTCTTGGAGCTGCGCGCGCCCAAAACAGATCTTCGACGTCTGCTTCCTTGCTAGGACGAGAAATGATGTCCTTCATCGCATGGGGTCTCGAATGGTACGAAATATATGATCCTAACAATAAACATTTAAACAATAATATCCAACCAAAATATGGAACTCACGTCGATCCGATGACCCAGCCGGTCCAACCCTCGAAACGCCCGAGGGCGACGTTTCTATAATATTGAACATGCTTGAATTTGCCACGAACAAAAAAAAACAATAGCCCGATGAGCGGACGTCCTATCCACTTTAAGGCGGACCCAAGCCCATACCGGTGGACACGCAAGACGTAACCGGCCCCCCGCCCATATTTCCGGCCTTTCCCTTGAACACCAGCCTCCGCTTCGATATCGAATGCTGGATGATAACCGTAAATGGAGGGATCGTAATACCCTTTCTGCCCCTTCGCCAGCGCGCGGAGCATAATATCCTGCCCTTCGCAAGATTGCCAGGGAGTTGAAGCGCCGACGCCAATCTCGGGATCGAAGCCGCCGACTGCCAGAAGCGCGTCTCTCCTAAAAAAGATTGCCCATTCTATCCCGGCGGTCCAAACATTGGCTCGATTGACTGGTTGAGCGGTGCTTTCGTATCTTCCATTGATGCTGCGTCCGTCTTGGGCGGCCGCTCGGCCGGAGAGAAAGTCCGCGCCGGTTTCGGCCATCCGGGACAACCCCCTTGCGAGGAACCAGGGCGGATACCAGCAGTCGTCGTCGGGAAAAACGATGACCGAGCGTTTCGAATTTTGCCAACCAGTATTGCGGCCCCGGCTAGACCCCACTTCGCCAGGAGTTTGCACGCGCCGCAACAGAAACGGCCATTGCCCCTTCTTGCAAAGCGGGTCGAGGCGATTATCGCAGTTCTGATCCACCACAATGACCTCGAAATTCTTGTGCTCTTGAGTTAGCAGACTTTCAAAAAGCCTTTCCAAGGGTGTCGTGCGTCCGAGAGTAGTGATAATAAGCGAAATCATTGATTCTCTGTTATACAAAGCAACAGCTCCGCAGTTTAGTCAATGATAGCGGGCGCAACTACAAGTTTAATTGAGGGCAAAAGAAAATTCAAGTTCCACTTAACAATCTCTTAAGTTACATAATATTTGTAACCATATTAAGGGTCCGGACCCATTAACGGGTAGAGCGCTCTGGGATTCCCAAGATCCCGCGAATCTGATTCCGTTCTCTCATGGAGGACGGCTATGGCAG
>VDMG01000277.1 GCA_006514895.1 Beijerinckiaceae bacterium | reverse complement strand
TCCGGGGGTCCGTCGATCGCATCGAGCACAGGCTTGATGATTTAACAACCCGCGCCGGACATCTCGAGACAAATCTTGCGCATGGGCAAGTCCTACTTGCGGAACATTCGGTTCGCTTTGATCATCTCGAATCCCGCATCACCCAGATGCCGAATGACAAATGAACTCTCATCACTGCGGGCGCATGGGATCTAAATCGACGACGCCAAAGATCTGACGGAAAATTCCCGGCGCGATCACGGACAGAGGATTGATGTTGAGGGTCGGCGCGCTGGCCAAGCCGGTGATCCGGTAATTGACCCCGAACAAGCCTTCATTCGAACCACCCGCGAGGATAAGGCCAAAGACAGGTATTTTCGCGAACAAATTGTTGAAGGCATAGACGGGAACGAAGGTGCCGCTCATGTCGACTTGGTCATGCACGTAATCGAGGCTGCCTTGCACCGTTAGGCCAATGGCCTCGCCATGCATGGTTCCGTCGCTGAGATCGAGACGGCTGCCATCGCGGTGGAAGCGCACTTGTAATTTGTTGAACGCAATCGCATTTGCGTCGATCTTTTGCCGGGCCTGGGTGTCGACCGGCGGGGCGCCCTCGACTACGAGCCTGCGCAAAGCGGGTTCGTCGCGTAAGACGAAATCGTCTATCACAAGGACGCCGGCGAGCGTATCCGGCGCGAGACGCATGCCGACCGAGAGCCGGCCGCGCTCCATGTGTTTGTAGAGGTCGAGGAACGACAGAAGCGATCCCGCATCCTCGGTGACGAGATTAAGTTGGGGAGAAGCGCCGCCTCCGGTTAGATTGCACGATATCGGTTGGCCCCCGAAAGTACCGGAAAAAGTGAACTGATGTATCTGGCCGCCGCGCTTCGCAAATCTCAATTCGATTCCGGTGATGATCGCTTTGTTGAATCCGCTGAGAATGGCGGATGTAACATCGAACTCGATCTCCTTGATTGGGCCCGCGTCATTGTGCTCTTCGCCATTACCTGCCGCGACGTCACTGTGTTCAGGAGGGTTAAAAATCAACGATTTCAAGAATGGCCTTGCGTCAATCGTGGTTCCTTGCACGATTATTTTCATGGTCTCGCCGGCCCTTGTCGCATCGATATTCATATCATCGCCAGCCGACAGCTTTACCTGCGGAAATTTTGCCGCAATGAGAGAAAAATCCGTGCCAAGGTCCGCGCTACCCCGTGCCTGAATGGTTCCCGCATCGACTACGATTTGATCGAGCGTCGTTCCGGCGTCATTAACGGCCAGGGCGAATGTGACTTTTCCTGGCCGCCCGGCGGGTTTTGAGACTCCGGAAATCTCAATCGCGGTGCGGCTCAAATCGAGCTCGATCCGCGCCTTCGGTTCTTCCCCAGTGCCGATCGGAGCGGTAATTTTTGCGCCGATTGGGCCGGTTACTCCTGAAAGGGAACCAAGACCTTGCCTTGCACGGGTGGCATCGTCCAGGGTCAGATTAATCGTTGCTTCGGCGGGCTTGCCGGTCAATCGCGCCATTGCGATCGTGACCGGAACGCCGAACATCATGCCTTGCCCGCTCGCTCTTAGGCCCGACGGATCGTCGTTGATGTTAAGAGTCGCGGCGTCGAGTTTCTCGTTGCCGATTAGCCGTTCGGCGGTGAAATTGGTGACTGCCGCATTGATCTTGAGAGTTGTGTCCGCCGGAGTCGTGTTTGGGCCGAGCTTTATATCAATCTCAAGAGTGCCGTCGGTCTGTCCCTGCAATGTCGCGGGATCGAGCGGAAGGCTGGCATAGGGTTTTATCGCGTCATACGACAGAAGCTCTCCAATCGCCTCGACGCTGGTCGATACCTTGGCCTCAATCACGGCGGGTGCCGGCTTCAACTCTGTGTCGGCAACATGGAAGCTGCCATCCGACAGGGTCAACACGCGGCCATTGCCGGCATCGACGGCGGCATTCGCGACCGTGAAAGTCGCTGTCCGGCCAGTGATATGACCAACCCCATCGATGCCGCGCAAAGGTGGCACGCCGGGCAGAAACTCGAGGCTCGCATGCGAAATCGTGAAATCGACCGCAGATTTTTCATCCGGAGGCGCGTGGTCCGCCGACATCGCCCGCAAGTCGGCGGCATCGAAATCAATCTGCATGGTGCCCTTCTCCACTATTCCCTCGCGGGCGCGGGAAAGCAGATAGGACTTAACCGGCGGCGCGAGGAATGACGGCCACAGGCGCATGGCGGCACTAACCGGCGTCGGCGAAATCGAGGCGCCAAGCCTTATATGGGGTCCGTTCATCCAATCGATCCCGCCGGCCATGGCGAAACCGCACTGCGGGCCGCTGAACGAAAACCGGTCGATGACGAATCTTTTATCCGCTAGAAAAAGCCGCGCCGCCAAGCCGACGTGATCAATCAGGACCGGCTTTTCGCCGGGCCGCTCGGGACCTGACACACCGGGCTCCGCATTGATAAGCCCGATCGACCACGGATCGCCCTCCCAAACCGGCGGCGTCACCGATCCAGAAACCGCGAAATGCGTGGCGCCCGCATCGAGCCGCGAGCGATCGATAACAATGCGGCGTGCCGAGGAGTTCCAATGAAATCCGCCATTGATCTTGTCGATCATCATGGGTTCATCGTCGGGATTTTCGAACCGCAGGTAGCCGGCCCCAAACTCGAATTGACCCACCGCCTCCGAAAGCATCCCTTCGCCTTGCAAGCGGATGCTGAGCTTGCCCGACAACGGCATATCGAAATCGGCGCCAAGCGTGCGCGTGCCGGTCGCTAGCAAGATTTCATCGAGGGACAGATTGGCGAACGAAAGCTTGAGCCCGCGTTCGGAGCCAGGCGTCCCATCAGCAGTGCCCGAGGCCGACCAGCGGCCGTTCGGCCCCTCGACAGAAAGACTGAACCTTGTGGCGCCGGAGAATTTATCAAATCCGAGATTGACGCCATTGAAGACCAGCGTTTGACCGGTGGTCTCGTCGTCGATGACTATCTTGCCGCGCGTGATGCCGATACGATCGATCGCGGCGGCCGGACTTTCCGGATTGGTTAGCATGTCGACGACTTGCCGGAGCGATGCCGCCATCTGCTTGACGAGCAAGGCACGTGGGGGCTTTGCCGCCTTGACCCCCGGAGTTGGATTAGGCGTCCCCGCTTCCGGCGGCGGCGAAGCGCCGTCTTCCGCAAGCGCCGTTGCCAGTGGCGGGGTAAGCACCACCGCTTCCCCGGAACCGGGCAAAACCGGCAGGGCAAGCGAACCGTCGGGCCGCAACGCCAGATGCACCTCGACATCGAAGATATCAAGCCGCCTTGGTGTCACCCGTCCGAGAATAAGCGCAAAAGGATCGACCGATACTTCGGCGCGCGGGGCGGTCAAGATCGTGTGGCCGGAGCGTTCCTTAATCGACAATTTGTCGATGCTCAGCGCTGGCGCATAGCCATTCTTGACAATTGCGGTTTCGCCAAAGCTGAATTCATAGCGGCGGCCGAAACGCTCGTCGAGGGCCTTGGCGATTTGCGGTGCGAGACCATTGATCGAAAGCGGCCCAAGCGCGAGGCGAGCGACGAAAAAACCGCCTCCGATAAGCGCCAGAAAAACCAATCCCAGCACCAGCTTGCATGTCGACCCGGCGAGCCTTGCGGCGCTGCGCCTTCGGCTTTCCTTCAGCGCCGTGCAAGGTAAGGCATTCGCCGCTTTCCCCTGACGGCGAAGCCATTTTCCTAGCCAAGCACGGGGCCCGGCCGGATATTCCTCACCATGTCCGACCAACCGCTCGCGGCCTTTCTAAAGCAAGCTGAAGCTGGAGACTTTGATCCTGAGCGCCTATACGCATCTATCGAATAGCGCACCTTATCATCGAAAATACAACTTAACGAAAAGACGCGCGGCGCAATGGAGCGAAAGGCTAGACTTTGCCAATCGCCGTTCAATGTGACGAAAGGAAGGCCATGAACAAAAATTTGTCTAATGAACCGTCCGGGAACGCAAACAAGAAATTAAGCAACAGCTTGGCCAATAATTCGCGGAAGAAATTGGGTCCGGGGGACAAAGCCCCCGATTTCGAGTTACCCGGCGATGCGGGAACCAAAATTTCACTTGCAAGCTTTGCCGGCAAGAAGCTTGTTCTTTATTTCTATCCGAAGGACGATACTTCCGGCTGCACCAAGGAAGCGATCGACTTTAATGGCTTGCAGGGCGATTTCAAAAAGGCTGGCGCAGCAATCCTTGGCGTTTCGCCGGATACGGTGGCAACCCATGCGAGATTCAAGGCCAAACACAAGCTCGGCTTCGCGCTCGCGGCCGACGAATCGAAAAACGTGCTCGAAGCCTATGGCGTCTGGGCCGAAAAAAGCATGTACGGCCGGAAATACATGGGGGTCGAGCGCACGACATTCCTCATCGGCAAGGACGGCCGGATCGCGACTGTATGGAACAAGGTGAAAGTCCCCGGACACGCCGCAGCGGTGCTGGAGGGGGTCAAGAGTCTTTAGACCCAAGATCAGGAGAAAATTTACCTCGTGTGCGATAACTTTGCTGCGATGCAGCAACACACTTTGTAAACCTTACTGGAACTTTGCAATTTACATTAAAATTGCGAAATGTGATTCTTTTTAGGGCTACTTTCCTAGAGCGCTTTCAGATTCAGTAGAATCAGAAAGCAGCTCGAGATCTTTTATTTTATCGCATTTTCTTGACGCGAACCGGTATCCACTTCGCTTGAAAATGCTCTTAGCCTCCTGGAGGAGCACATTATGCGGGGCATCTTAAGTGCTTGCGCTGTGTTTTGCGGGTGCCTCACCATGCAGGAAGCCGAGGCATCGGTGGCAATCGATATCGATCTGAGCTCGCAAACCATGCATGTGCGCTCGGAGAGCAGCAGCTATGATTGGCGGATTTCCACGGCCCACTCGGGCTATCGGACGCCGCGCGGGACTTACCGGCCCTATATGTTGCTCCGCACGCATTATTCGCACAAATATCATATGTCGCCGATGCCTTATTCCATCTTTTTCGCCGGTGGCTATGCGATTCACGGCACTTATTCGACGGCATCGCTTGGCCGCCCCGCCTCGCACGGATGTATTCGCCTCGCGCCGGGCAATGCCGCGCTCCTGTTCCACATGGTGCAAGCCGAGGGCGCCCGGATCACCATCTCCGGGACGCCGCCGCACACGAGCTATTATGCCTATGTCGTGTGGCGCCGGAGACATCATAATGCCCTCGCCTATGTGCCGGCGAGGCATGCGCCAGCCGTGCGAGCCTGGCAGGTCAATCCCATCGTCAAATCGCTGCCGCAATGGCCGACGTGGCCGTGAGCTATATACGGTCGGCCAACGGCCGGCTTGTTCTGGTCTAGTCTAGGGCTATGAAAAGGATGCTTTCCTACTCTCGCCTCGCGCAAAATGCGCCGTGAAATGGCGTAGAAACGGCGCTTGCTTTGTGATGGCATAGGCTGGGATCGCGTCGCGCTGCCGCCAGACGACATCAAGCACCTCAATGACATAGTCGAAATGACTTTGCGTATAGACGCGGCGCGGAAATGCAAGCCGGATTAACTCGCGCGGAGCCGCGATTTCATCCGGTGTCGTGCCGAGCAGGCGGCGGCCAAACATCACGCTGCCGAGTTCCACGGCGCGAATGCCGCCTTCAAGGTAAAGCGCATTGACGAGGCCGATGCCGGGATAATCGCATGGGCAGAATGCCGCGGCATCGATGAACACCGCATGGCCGCCGGCCGGGCGCACGATCGGGATGCCGCGCGCGATAAGGCGGCCGGCCATGTACTCCACAGTCGCGTGGCGGTAGCGCTGATATTCATATTCCAATGCCTCTTTGAGACCCACGGCGATGGCCTCTAGATCGCGCCCCGCAAGCCCGCCATAGGTCGGGAAGCCTTCCGTGAGGATCAGCATGTTGCGGAAATCTTCCGCCCATTCATCGTCATGGCAGCCAAAAAAACCGCCGATATTCGCCAAACCGTCCTTCTTGGCGCTCATCGTCGCGGCGTCGGCAAGCGCGAACATTTCCTGGGCGATTTCAAGGAGGCTCCGGCCCGAAAAGCCCGGCTCATATTCTTTGACAAAATATGAATTTTCAGCGAAGCGGCAGCCGTCGATGACCAAGGGAATGTGATATTTCTTAAGTATTTCCTTGACTGCCTTAATATTTTCCATGGCCACGGGCTGCCCGCCGCAAGCGTTATTCGTCACCGTAATCATGCAGAAAGGAACGTTTTTTGGCCCTTTGGTCTCGATAAGATGCGCGAGCTTGACGATATCCATATTCCCTTTGAACGGCCTGCTGGAATAAATATCCTGACCCTCCAGGGTCAGCAGATCCACGGCCTGCGCCCCGGCATATTCGATATTGGCGCGTGTAGTGTCGAAATGGCTATTGTTGGGGACAATCGCGCCGGACTTCAAGCGCGTGACAGCGAGAATGCGCTCGGCCGCCCTGCCCTGATGGACCGGGAAAATATGCTTGAAGCCCGTGATCTCGCGCACCGTGTTTTCGAAGCGATGCCAGGATATGCTTCCCGCATAACTTTCATCTCCAAGCATCATCGCGGCCCATTGCCGAGCGGACATCGCACCGGTGCCACTGTCGGTCAAAAGATCGATTGTGATATCTTCGGCGTTGAGCAAAAAAACATTGTTGTGCGCGGATGCCAGCCAGGCTTCGCGCTGGTCTCGCGTGGTAATCGGCAATGCTTCGGTCATCTTGATGCGAAATGGCTCAATGATCGTATGCATGAGACAGTTTCCTTCAAGTTCCGGCGAACAGAGGCCGGTGCGCTGGGCTCGAAATCTCAGATGGGAGCAAGGCGGACCTTTGTCTACAAGGCCGAGGCCGCGCGGATAGGGTGACGCTGTTAACGAGACGGGCTGCGTGAGGAGTCGATCCCATCTGAAACGGGGACGACCATGGATCGGACGATCTACGGCGCGAATGGTTACACGGGAGAGCTAATCGCGCGAGAGGCGAAAAAACAATGCAAGATCCCCTGTTTCTGCTGGCAGAAACGTCCAGAGGATCGCTAAAGTGGCCAGCGAACTGGCGCGCACATCGAGGGATTTCCCCTCGATTCGCCACAAGCGATCGCGGAGCGCTGCGGGGCGTCCGCCTCGTGTTGGGTCACGCGGGTCCTTTTCCGAAGACGGCCAAACCCTTGATGCGGGCATCGCCGCCAAGGCACTTCGGCGCGAAGCCATTGAGCCTTCGCTGGGATTAGATTTATCCAACCGGCGGTTATTCCCTAACCGTTTTCAGCTCCTTGGCGATTGTCGAATATTTGCTGTCGGATGTTGCTCCCGCAAGTTGCTGGACGCCGGCTCTGCTCATGGGGGAAGACTTCATTTGGCGCTTGCCCGCACATCGAAGGTCGATTTGTCGCATCAAATGGGGTAGAGGAAGCGATCTCGCGGTACGGGCCGCCAATAGGGAAGCACGATGGCGCCTTCGGGCAAGCGAAGCTGGAAGACGCCGCGCGACGTTGATCTCGGCCTGCAACGGATCGGGAATCGTGCAGGCCTATCCATCAGCGTTCTCCCGAACGGTTGCGTCTTCGCGATCGAACACAGCGGCCTGGACGGCGCGACGATCATCAATCAGCTGCTTGGCTCGCCCGTGGATGGCGCAATTGCACGAATTTACATGCGCCTTGAAGGCGAAGCGCCGCTTCCTCTTCAGGCCGCCGGCCCAAGCGCCAATGTCCGGTTCGGTGCTATTGTTGACCGCTTTGTGTGGGAAGGGGAGACGAGAGATATCCGCCACCGCCTGACCCTCTCGCTGCATCCCCGCGACACCGCTTGGCTGTGGAACCTGGAGGTGACGAATACTGGCGACGCCGCGCGATCCCTCGACGCGATCCTCATCCAGGACATCGGTCTTGGCGAGCGTGGCTTCCTGATGAACAACGAGGCCTATGCCTCGCAATATATCGACCATCATGTCGCGAGGCACCCCGTTTGCGGACCGGTGGTCATGAGCCGGCAGAATCTTGCGCAGGGAGGCCGGAACCCGTGGGTTGCGCATGGATGCCTCGACGGCGCAGTCGGTTTTGCAACTGACGGGAAGCAGCTCTTCGGCCCGGCCTTTCGCGACAGCGATGCGTTTGGCTTCGCGTTTGGCGTACGCTTGCCAAGCGCGCGGCTGCAGCACGAGCTCGCCTGTGCCGCGATCCAATCCGGGCAAGTCGCGCTGCCGCCGGGTTCGCGCGCGGCATGGCGCTTCTTTGGCCTTTATGAGTCCGATCACGCCGAGGCATCGAGCGATGACGATCTTGCGCGGCTCGAAGCGCTTGTATGGAATGATATTGAGCCGGCTGCGATCGCGCTCGCCGCGCCGGTCAGGAGTTTGGCGCAGGATGCACCTTCAGCCGTGGCCGAGCCGCTCGATACCACGAGCCTCGCGCGCCTCTATCATGTGCGGCACCACGAAGAGCGGCTGGACGAACTACTCCTTTCCTTTTCCACACCCGATCCGCCGCTCAACCGTCACGTCGTGCTCAGGGACAAGGAACGCCTCGTGACGCGCCGCCACGGCACTTTGCTGCGCTCCGGCCAAGCAATGCTGCAAGACGAGGCAACTCTTTGCGCCACATGCTGGATGCATGGCGTATTCGCCGCTCAACTGACGATTGGAAATACATCCTTTCACAAGCTTTTTTCAGTCTCGCGCGACCCATACAACATCACGCGCGCGAGCGGTCTGCGCATCCTGATCGACACGGGAACCGGCTGGCAACTGCTCACCGTTCCGTCGGTTTTCGAGATGGGCCTCTCCGATTGCTGCTGGATCTATCGTCTCGACGCACGCACGCTCACCGTGCATGCCACCGCATCCGGCGAAGACCCAGCAATGCAATGGCGCATCACCGTCGATGGCGAACCTTGCCGCTTCCTCATCTTCGGGCATTTGGTGCTGGGAGAGCGTGAACTCGACCACGAGAGCCGTGTCGAAGTTGACACGCAAGCCAAGCGATTTTCCTTGCGTCCGGACCAAAATTCGATTTGGGGCCAGCATTATCCCAACGCTGTCTATCATCTCGTTACAAGCGCGCCGGAAGCTGTTGATGCTATCGGTGGCGACGAACTGCTCTACACCGATGGGCAGCCCCGGCATGGAGCCTATCTGGCGCTTCGCACGCGGCCCGTGCGCGCGTTCCGTTTCGCCGCCACCGGTTCGATGACCGATCCTGACAGAGCGGAACAACTTGCCGTCAAATATCAAAGGGGCATCGATGATCGGAACATCCTTGCGCCAGCCACCCGCTATTGGGAAGGCGTCACCCGCGACCTCCGTATCACGGGCGGTGGCAACGAGGGTGCCGCCCTCGACACGCTGTTCCCGTGGCTCGCCCATAATGCAATGATCCATCTGAGCGCGCCGCACGGGCTCGAACAATATACCGGTGCCGCCTGGGGAACCCGCGACGTCTGTCAGGGGCCTGTCGAGTTCCTGCTTGCGCTGGAACATGACGAACCCGTGAAGGAGATCCTGCGGATTGTCTTCGCTCAACAGTATGAGATGCAGGGCGATTGGCCGCAATGGTTCATGCTTGAACCATATTCGATCATTCGGGATAAAGTGAGCCACGGAGATGTCATCGTCTGGCCGCTCAAGGCGCTCAACGACTACATCGAAGCAACGGGAGACTTCGGCTTTCTCGACGAGAAACTTGCCTGGCGGCGCGAGGATACGTTCGACCGGACGGCGCACGGCGATTCGGTTGCCGCGCATGTCGAAAAATTGCTTGCCACGGTGCGTGATCGCTTCATCCCAGGCACGCACCTCATCCGCTATGGCGAGGGTGACTGGAACGATTCGCTGCAGCCCGTTGATCCCCAGATGCGGGACTGGATGGTGAGCAGCTGGACGGTCGCGCTATTGTTCGAGCAGCTCAACCGCTACGCCGAGGTGCTACGGCGCGCGGGGCGAGCCGCTGATGCCGGGGGACCGAGCGAACTTGCGGCCACGATGCGCCGCGACTTCAACCGGTATCTGATACGTAACGGCACGGTCGCGGGCTATGGGATTTTCGAGGTGGACAGCAGCCAGCCCGAGCTGCTGCTGCATCCAAGCGACACGCGCACGGGTCTCAAATACTCGCTCCTGCCAATGACGCAAAGCATCATTGGCGGACTATTTACCCCGCAACAAATGGACCATCACCTCCGGCTCATCCGCGAGCATTTGCTGTTCCCCGACGGCGTCCGCTTGATCGACCGGCCGGTCGCCTACCACGGCGGCCCGCAAACCGTGTTCCGGCGGGCCGAATCCTCCTCTTTCTTCGGACGCGAAATCGGCCTCATGTATGTTCACGCGCACCTTCGCTACGCCGAGGCCATGGCGGTCCTTCGCGAAGCCGAAGCGCTCTGGGACGCGCTCCAGCTTGCCAGCCCCATCACCGTGACGGACCGCCTCGCACACGCCCTTCCCCGCCAACGCAACGCCTATTTCAGCAGCAGCGATGCCGTGTTTGCCGACCGTTATGCCGCAAGCAATGATTGGCAGCAGGTCAAAGCCGGCCAAATTGGCGTCGAAGGAGGCTGGCGAATCTATTCCAGCGGCCCAGGCATCTTTGTAAGCCTTTTGGTCCGCCATGTCCTTGGACACCGGAGGCTCTGGGGCAGACGTGTCGTGCGACCCTTGCTGCCAGCTACCCTTCGAGAAGTAGCGATGAACTTTCATTCCGGCGCCTAAAGCGCCGATTTCATTGCCCAACGGAAAGGGCTCTCATTTGGCGCCCGTGACACCGCCGCGCGAAATGCGCCCGCAACGATAAACCATTGTCTTGCTTAGTTGATTGAAATCAATTCTCAAAAGGCCGTGCCACGGTAAATTGCGAATGACAGCTACACGGCAGAAAATGCCGGGTTATATTGTTCCCGCCACATTCCTTCAGCCACATGCACCGCGGAAGAAAGCGCCAAGAGGTTCGCATGAAACACTTGGACCAACACACAAAGCTCGACTGGGCCAAGCTTCCGCCAGCCTTCCGGCGCATTCGTCTGGAATTGGCGCGCGAAAAAGGCCATCCCGACGGGAGCGCTTTAATCGGCTACACTTTGATCGCGCCGCTCGATGCCAATGGCCGGATCGATCTCGACGTGTGGCAAAAACATCATGACTTCTGCCGCGTTGTTCGATTTCGTCCAGACGAACCAGACGATATCGGCCATCTGGTGCGCAAGCCCGGCGGAGCTTGGGCATTTCGATACGATATCGGCGGAGATCTAGCCGACGAAACCGGCTATCATTTCAGTTCTGACCGGTTCATGATTGGATATTACGTGTCCGTCCGCGAGGATGACGGCCTGCATACGTTTCAAGTCGCCTCGGTCGAACCGGTCTGATCGCGCACCGGCAAGCGTAAGCGGTGTCTGGGGACGAAGATCTGGGGACGTAGAGAAGAAGATGGAATGAGAAGTCGGCCTTAAGTGAGATCAATATCAAGACCCATGAAATTGGCATGATTCGGTCATGCCGAAGGCCAACGGCTACGGGAGTTATTCGATGTCTTACGCCACCTTGATGGTTTGTTGCGATCAAAACCCCAAAAATGATAACCGGCTCCACATCGCCGCAAGCCTTGCCGAGCGGTTCAACGCACGCGTCATCGGAATCGCCGCGCAGGCTGTGGTCGTCCCGCTCTCTCTTGCGGAAAGTGATGCCTTTGCGGATGCCGACATGTGGGAGCAAAACCAGGCCAAAATCGCAAAACGCCTTCAACTGGTGGAAGAGCGGTTTCGCGATGCGCTAAAAGGCCGGGCAAAACAAATCGAATGGAGGTCGGCGATTGCAGAGCCTGTTTCATTTATCGCCGACGAGTGCCGTGCGGCCGATCTCGTGATCGTTGGCAAGGGCCCCGACGACACCTCGCTCGATCCCGCCGATCTCGTCATGCGGGCCGGACGCCCGCTGCTCATGATTCCAAACGAGGCCGAGATTTTGAAGGCCGAGCGCATTCTCGTTGCTTGGAAGGATACGCGCGAAGCGCGCCGTGCGATTTGCGATGCCTTGCCTCTGTTGCGCCTATGCCAAAAAGCCATCGTCGCGGAGATCGACGAGGATCATAAACCGGAGGCGGCCAAGCGCCGTGTCGAAGATGTCGCCTCCTGGCTTACATGTCATGGTGTGAACGCCACCGGTTGGAGCGAGCCACTGCTCAAGGAGCCTGCGGCCCAACTCGACGCGCTCGCCACCGAAGAAGTATTGGATCTCGTCGTCGCTGGCGCTTATGGTCACGGAAAATTCCGCGAATGGGCTTTCGGTGGCGTGACACGCGATCTCCTGCGGCAAACCTCCCGCTCTCAGCTTTTTGCGCATTGACCCTCTCGTTCATGCGCGGTCTGACTTGATTGACTGCTTATCTAGGGCGCAGCGATGAAGGGCATGATCCTGCACGAACCAGGCAGGCCTCTTGTCTTCGAGGAATTGCCCGATCCTATCCCCGGTTCTGGCGAGCTTCGGGTCCGGGTGGAGGCTTGTGGCGTCTGCCGGACCGATCTCCATGTTGTGGATGGCGAGCTGCCGAACCCGAAACTCCCAATCATTCCGGGGCATGAAATCGTCGGGCGTATCGATGCGCTCGGTCCCCATGTGGACGGTCTAGACATTGGGGCGAGGGTCGGCATTCCCTGGCTTGGATCGACCTGCGGCATCTGCCCCTATTGCGTGAGCCACAGGGAAAACCTTTGCGACCAGCCGGTCTTTACCGGCTACACACGAAACGGCGGCTACGCAACCCACGCAATCGCCGACGCGCGCTATGCTTTTCGTTTGAGCGAAGAAGGCACCGCCGCCGCGCTTGCGCCTTTGCTCTGTGCCGGTCTCATCGGCTGGCGCTCGCTTAGATTTGCGGGTGATGCAAAGACTCTCGGTCTCTATGGCTTCGGTGCGGCGGCGCATATTATCGTGCAAGTCGCGAACAAACAGGGGCGCCGGATTTTTGCCTTCACGCGCCCCGGGGACGCAGGCGCACAAGCGTTTGCCTTGCGACTCGGAGCCGCCTGGGCCGGAGGCTCCGGCGAAAAGCCGCCCGACGAGCTCGATGCCGCGATCATCTATGCGCCAGTCGGGGAATTGGTGCCGGCCGCGCTCGCGTCGGTGCGCAAGGGTGGCATTGTCGTTTGCGCCGGGATTCACATGAACGATATCCCATCCTTTCCGTATCGTTTGCTTTGGCAGGAGCGCCAGATCGTCTCGGTCGCCAATCTCACGCGCCGGGATGGGATAGATTTTCTTGCATTCGCCGCTGAGGCAGGGATCGAGGCGCGAACCAAAACTTATCCGCTCGACCAGGCGAACAGCGCCTTGGCCGATCTGCGGGCAGGCAGGCTCGAAGGCGCGGCGGTTTTGCTTCCACCTCCTTGCTGACCGGTAGAGCATTTTCGAGCGAAGTGGATCCGGTTTGCACCAAGAAAACGCGATAAAAACAAAGATCTAGAGCGCCGCAAGAACACCCCTGGCGATTGTTTCGATCGGAACCGAGGCATCCACGCGACACCAGTCCACCACTCCGGTTGGCTGCCTTGCCTGTGCCGACACGACGCCGGCTGTCGCGTCCGAGGCATCCAACTTGCGTTTGGCGACCCGCTCGATGAGCCTATCGACAGGCGCTTCGAGCCACAGGCCGGTGAAATGGGCTTTGCTCCGGCTGGCGATCTCCGCCACCACGGTGCGTTCTTCCGGCCGCAAATGAACGGCGTCGATAACGACGCTCTGGCCGGCATCGAGCGCGGTTGCAGCCAAATCGCGAAGACGCTGATAAACCCGTGCCGTGGTTTCCGGCCGGTAGGCCTCTTCCGGCAGGCGGTCGAACTCTTGGACATCAAAGAGCCGCTTGCGTTCAATATCGCTGCGCAGATGCACGGCGCCCGGCGCTCGGCCGATCGAACCGGCGAGCGCGGCGGCAAGCGAACTCTTGCCGGTTCCGGACAAACCGCCGATGGCAACCAAATCCAGCCGCCGCGGGGCCAGAAGAGCACACGCAGCTTCGAGATAATGGCGCGCTTCCCTTGTCTGATCCTCGGCTCCGGCGGGCCGGAGAACGGCCACCTTGGCGCGAATTGCCGCCCGCAGGGAAAGGAAAAGCGGAAGCAAGGAAAGGCCCTTGAGCTGCACTTCAATGTCATCGCAAATCCATAAATACCGGTTGAGCAGGAGATTTGCATGGCGGTGCAGTCCGCGTCTCCACAGATCCATCAGAAGGAACGCGAGATCGTAAAGCACGTCACATGTCGCAATCGTCTCGTCGAATTCGATCGCATCGAACAAGACCGGCTGGTCTTCGATCAAGACGATATTACGTAAGTGCAAATCGCCATGGCAGCGGCGGACCTGACCCTTTTTCTCACGCTCCAAAAGCAATGGTTCGCCGCACGCGAACGCATGCTCCATGGCGTGGCGAAGCCCCGCGACGGCCTGCGCCGCGAATATTCCGGGCTCCGCTTCGAGGGAGACGAGGGTCTCTTCGAGCTGGTGTTGCAAATCCTTGACCGCATGCTTTCCCGAAGCGGCCGGCGCGCGACGGTGCGACGCGGCGGCAACGCCAGCAAGTTTCGCAATGATTGCGAGATCGAGCTCGTTTCGCCCGGCTAGACGATCAAGCGTGCGGTTTTCATCGAAACGCCGCATATGAACCGCCCATTCGATGATCGTGCCGCCGCCGCCAAACCTTAAAACTGAACCGTCTTGCGAAATCGGGACGGCGCCGAGGTAGAGATCCGGGGCATTGGCTCTATTGACGGCAAGCTCGCGTTCGCAGGCCCACCGCCGCTTGTCTAGAGTCGAATAATCCATGAAAGGAAAGCGCACAGCTCTTTTGATTTTGTAGACATCCCCGCCGGCGAGGAAAACCGCGGCCCCATGCGTATCGATGCGCGTGACTGGCTCGCGCAGCCCATGCGTCGCGGGATTGGCCAGGAAGGCGAACACATCGCTTTGGTCAAACGGGCGCTGTTTCATGTTGGCTCGTTTTATAGTACGTGTTCCCACCCTGTGATATCACTGTCGTGATGAAGAGGACAAACAAAGTGAAAATATCCGCGCGCAATTTTCTCGAAGGCACGGTCAAGGCGGTTCACAAAGGCGCGACCACCGCACATGTCGAAATCGAACTCAAAGGCGGCGGAATCGTAACCTCATCGATCACCAACGAAGCCGTCGAGGAGCTCGGCCTTAAAAAGGGCACGCAAGCCTATGCGGTCATCAAAGCTTCCGATGTGATGATCGCCATAAAGTAAAACGCGCGCCCGGCGCATACGCGCGGGTTGCTGCATATAGTCCAGCTCAGACCTTCGGCGGAGTGTGCCCGATCCGCAGCGATTCCTCCGCGTTGCTCTTCAGAACGCCTTGGATCTTGCCGGTGAGGGCGGCAAGAATCCAGGGAAGCTGCACTTCGATGCGAACGGAATCGCTCATGACGCAGATTTTTCCCGTCACGGTTTGTCCAAAGGCCACGACCCGCAAATCCGCCGTGTCACCGTTCCAATTGACCTCGCTATAAGCCAATTTATCGATGTAATCGCGGCGTAAATGTTCCAGCTGTCCGGCGATCCGTGTTTTCGCCTCTTCAGCACCGAGGTTATGCGGCAGGGTGATGACGATCGAATTCGACATGAGATTCCTCCGATGCCCGTCATGTAAGCGCTTTTGGCGCTCGCCGCCAGTGCGTACTAGCTGCGCCGCTTCGAGAGCATGATCCCAAAAGTTGCAGACTTTTGGATAAGATCATGCCCTAGCCAGCGCTACCCCGCGGCGCGGCCGGCAAAGCGGCGCTTGCGTGCCTCAATCCACCTCGACCACAAGCCCCTCGTGCAGGGTCACCCGCCGGTCCATGCGGCTTGCCAATTCCATGTTATGGGTCGCGATCAAGGTTGCAAGGCCGGTTGCCCGGATGATCGCGTCGAGCGCCTTGAACACATGATCCGCGGTCTTCGGATCGAGATTGCCGGTCGGCTCGTCGGCGAGCAAGAGGCGCGGGCCATTGGCGACCGCGCGGGCGATCGCCACGCGCTGCTGCTCGCCGCCGGAAAGTTCCGCAGGCCTATGTTTCGCGCGTGCCGATAATCCAAGGTAGTGGAGCAATTGCCCGGCGCGGTCGCTTGCTTCGCGCCGCGAAATTCCTCCGATCATCTGCGGCAGCATGATATTTTCAAGAGCAGAAAATTCCGGCAGCAGATGATGGAACTGATAGACGAAGCCGATCTCGCCGCGCCGCAAAGCGGTTCGCGCGGCGTCGTTCATGCCGGACGTGGCTTCGCCCGCGATAAAGACCTCTCCCGCGTCGGGCTTTTCGAGAAGGCCCGCGATATGGAGCAGCGTTGATTTGCCGGCGCCAGACGGGGCGACCAGCGCGACCGATTGTCCGGCCCACAAGCAAAAATCCACGCCGCGCAAAATTTCGAGCGGAGAGCCCGCCTGATCGTAGCGGCGTTCGACCTTTTCGAGACAGAGCGCCGGAGCCGACATGACTATTCGTATCGCAAGGCTTCGACGGGATCGAGCCTCGCCGCGCGCCAGGCCGGATAGATTGTCGCCAGCACCGAAAGCGAGAGTGTCATCGCGACAACAACAAGGACATCGCCTGGATTGACCACGGAGGGCAGACGCGAAAGAAAATAGAGTTCGGCCGGGAACAGGTTTGTGTTGAGGAGCCAATTCAGACCCTGGCGAACCGCCTCGATATTGTGCGCGACGAGCAGGCCGAGAATGCAGCCGGCAAGCGTTCCAGCGATGCCGATCGAAACCCCCGTAATCAGAAAAATCCGCATGACCCCGCCTTGCGTGGCGCCCATGGTGCGCAAAATGGCTATGTCTGGCCCCTTGTCCTTGACGAGCATGATAAGCCCCGACACAATGTTGAGCGCCGCGACAAGCATGATCAGCATCAAAATGACGAACATGACATTGCGCTCAACGCTCAGCGCATCGAAGAATGTCTTGTTGCGCTCGCGCCAGTCGGTCATGATCATCGGCCGCATCACCGCCGTGTCGATTTTGTTTTTGACAGCGTCGAGTTCCTCCGGCTTGCGAAGGAAAATTTCGATGACACTCGCCTCGTTGTCTTTGTTGAAGAACGCTTGCGCCTCGGGCAAGGCCATATAAACAAAGAGATTGTCGAATTCAGCCATGCCTATCTGAAATATCGCCACAACCGGATAGACCTTGGTGCGTGGGGTAACACCGAAAGGCGTCTGCGCACCATTCGCGATCAGGATTTTGACCTTGTCGCCGATACGGAGCCCCAAATTCTCGGCGAGCCTTTGGCCGATCGTGACGCCGCCCGCCATATCAAATCCGTCGAGCGTGCCCAGCTTGACATTGTGGGCGATGCCGGGGAGACGCTTGATATCCGCCTCCCTAATGCCGCGCACGAGGGCAAAAGCCATGCTGGTCGTGGAAGCCGCCGCCGGGCTCTCGATTATAGGCACGGCCAATTCCACCCCCGGCACCGCCGCGACCTCCTTCACCACCTCGTCATAATCGGTGAACTGCGTGTCGGCGGCCTGAAGGAAGACATGGCCATTGATGCCGACAATCTTGTTGAGCAATTCCTCGTGAAAACCATTCATCACCGACATGACGACGATCAATGTCGCGACACCGAGCGTAATTCCGAGAAAGGAGAACAGGGCGATCACCGAAACAAAGCTCGTTTTGCGCCGCGCGCGCAAATAGCGAAGCGCGATCGTCCGTTCGAAGGGCGCGAATGGGCGAGTGCCCTTCGAGGCGTCCATCATGAACCCGCAAGCCGCGCGATTGCCGCCGCGGCGTCGAGATTTTCGCGCGCGCCTGTCGCTCTCATCTTGAGTTCCACGGTGCCAGAAGCCAACCCCTTCGGGCCGACGATGAGCTGATAAGGCAGTCCGATTAGGTCGAGCATGGCGAATTTGGCGCCGGGGCGCTCGCCGGTATCGTCATAAAGCACCTCCACGCCTGCTTTTTCGAGCGCGCCATAGATCGACGCGCAGGCGGCGTCCGTCGCATTGTCCCCCACCTTGAGATTGGCGAGCCCAACCTTGAAAGGCGCGACAGGCTCGGGCCAGATAATCCCATTTTCATCATGGCCGGCCTCGATCAGCGCGCCGACGAGACGCGACACGCCGACGCCGTAGGAGCCGCCCTGAAACGGCCGCTCCACTCCATCCGGGCCGGTGATCAACGCCTGCATCGGCTTTGAATATTTGTCGCCGAAATAAAACACCTGGCCGACCTCGATGCCCCGCGTGTGAATCCGCTTTTCTTCCGGTGTCTCGCGCTCGAACCGGGCTTGATCGTGGACATCCCCGGTCGCCGCGTAAAGCTTTGTACATTGGCGGACGACCGGCGAGAGATCGCCCTCATAATCGGTATTCTCAGGCGGGATGGGCAAATCCAAGACATCGGCGTGGCAAAATACGGCCGACTCGCCGGTTTCCGCCAAAATGAGGAATTCATGGCTCAAGTCGCCGCCAATCGGCCCGGTCTCGGCGCGCATCGGGATCGCCTTCAGTCCCATGCGGGAAAAAATCCGCAGATAGGCGGCGAACATTTTATTATATGAGAGCCGCGCGGAAGCCTCGTCGACATCGAAGGAGTAGGCATCTTTCATCAAGAATTCGCGGCCGCGCATGACGCCGAATCGCGGCCTTTGCTCGTCGCGGAACTTCCACTGGATATGGTACAAAATTTTGGGCAGATCCCGGTAGCTTCGCATATAGGCGCGAAAGATCCCGGTGATCATGTCCTCATTGGTCGGGCCATAAAGCAGCTCGCGTTCGTGACGATCCTTGATTCGCAGCATTTCGGGGCCGTAGGCCTCGTAGCGGCCGGTTTCCCGCCACAAATCGGCAAGTTGGAGGGTCGGCATCAAGAGTTCGATCGCGCCCGCCCGGTCCATCTCCTCGCGCACGATCCCCGCCACCTTCTGCAGGACGCGAAGCCCGAGCGGCAGCCAGGCGTAGATTCCGGCCGCTTCCTGGCGGATCATGCCGGCGCGCAGCATCAAGCGGTGCGAGACGATCTCGGCGTCTTTCGGCGTCTCGCGGAGAATCGGCAGAAAATAACGGGACAGGCGCATTATGGGACAAACGCGATTGGAAGAAGGGGGCGGCGGGTCTTTGGTTTAAGCTTGCGCGCCAAGAAAGGCAAAGGCGCGCAAAGAGCCTTAAGCCAAGCGGCAGCGTTGCGCCACTACCGCTTTATCGCCATTCGGCCGCTGCCGTTGACGTCCCAATCCCGTCAAGCCGAAGTGACTCTAAATCTTTCGGGTGCGCACGGCGAAGCCGCCTCGAATAGCTTACGCTCAAGCTTGCGAGACCCGCAACTTCCGGCGCTGTGCGAAATTGCCCGCCGTGCCAGGAATATGGCTAACAAGGTCGTTCGCCTTGCCGAGCACTTCGCGCAGGTGCGTGCCGGCGCGCGCGCAAATCTCCATCATAATGTCGGGGCGGGCTTCGCCATGGGTCTTGTAATGGCGCCTGATGACGGCCACCGCGCCGAGCGCCTTGCGGTCCAGATCGTCGACGACGCCCTCGAAATTTTGCCGCACGCAGCGGTTCAGCGAGGCGTAGACATCGGCCGCGGAGATGCGCCCAGGCATGGCCGAAGCGTTGAAATAATCCTGATAGCTCGTTGGATGCCAGTTCAATACATTGTCACTCAGTTCCGGCGTGTTCGGCAATTGTTCGATTAGCTTCACCATTCCATTGAATTGATTGAGATAGGCGCCGGTGAGGCTGGAGTCCGAACCGGCCGAAGCGGGGGGCGCCGGCGTTGTCAGGCAGGCTTCTTGCGTGTTTGCTTTTGGTGTCATTTTGCTGGGCCCCGTTACGGTCGCTGCAAAATAGCCCGGGACCCGATAATAATTTGTTGCCCGTGACATTAGGTTGCGACCGAATCCTCAAATAGCCGCCACCTCGGCGCATTGGCGCGCTTCCCAAACAAGCTGGCGTTGACTCCGCCGGGCCGCCTGGGCTGGCTCCGGCCAAGCCTTGCCAATGGCCAAAAAAAAGAGGCATAATATTAAGTGTAATAATGCAATATTTGCATATCCGCATTTGACGGGTCAAAAACAAAAAAAGCCGTGCTGCGCGCGGATGGGGGGAGGTGTTATGTCCAACGTTGCCGGCAAAGCTTACGTCTTGAACGCCCTCTCGCCGATGCGGCCATGGCTGACTTGGCTCGAACGGTTGAACTATATGGGGGCCCGCGCTGTTCCGTCCCAACTTGTGCCGCTGCTCGGCTTGTCGTTCATCCATTTCGCGCGTTGGGTGATCATCAAGCGCGATCAATGGCCCGACTTCGGCCAGGGAAAACAGAAGCTGCGGAACGACTACTTGCTGTTCTCCAGCAACTTCAACGGTACCTGGGATCAGTATCTCGACGCGTTTTCGGATGGCAATCCGACCGGGGTCGACCTCGCCTGGATCTCGAGCACGAAATTCCCACACTCGATCCCGAGCACGCCCTTCAAAGATTACATAAGGGTGAACCAGATCGACACGGATTATTATTACAATGCGATACCAGGTGCGGCGCAGCGCGACGTCAAGGCGGCGCTGCGCGTGCGGCGTGCGATTCTCAGTCTCGCTGAGCAGCACGCGAGTTTGGCCCCCGCGGATTTCCAGAAGGCATATGTCGCGGCGCTTCGCTCGGTGCAGAACGACCTCGGCTACCAGGGATACGCTCCGGTCGCCAGCAGCGACACGAAGAACGCCGACGCCAATCGCGCCGCTTACGTCCAGGGACAGACGGAAGCCGCCAGCGCGCTTCTCTGACCGGCTGTCTTGCCAAGGAGCCATTCATGCCGACTTTTGATGGCGGACATTATTTCCTGACGGTTCTTCTCCCCATTAAAACGGAACCGATTCCGGATGGATCCGCGTTCACATCGGCCGTCCATGCCTTGCGCAAGCAACTCGCCCTGTTGCCGACGGCCGCGCAGTCGCCTGCCTGCGGGACCGGACAAAGTCCCTTCGCGCGCAATACGCGCAACCATTTTGTGCGCTTCGCGATCATCGACGATGTCGCTTACAATGGACGTGAACAGGACAGTGCGGTGTGGGCGCTGTTAAAGAACATCAACCCAACGATCGCGCAGCCGCAGGATCATCTGACCTGTCCGTTTCTTTACTTCGCGGCGGAATTCGACGCGGTGAGCGGCGCCGATGCCGAGCGGGATTCCTATCTCGCGGGCCTCTGGGCCACGATGAATACCGAATTGCAACACATTTTCACATTCTGTGTCGGATTTGACGCGAACGTCAACGACGCCGCGTCCTTCGCGAAATATATCGCCCGTGGCCAACTTGAAACGACGATGTCCTTTAATGACTATTATGTCGATATCGCTGCCACCGTAAAAAGCCTTCCGACCTGGCCCGCCGACAAAAATCTCATTCCGGCCGGCGCCGGCGCCATTTTGTTTTTGCTAGGTCTTTTCATCTTTTGTTTTATTTCGGGGCGGTCGGGCTTTATTGCGATGCTCCTCGGCGCGGCTGTGCTCGCTGCCGGGCTTTGGCTGGCTAAAGCGAGCATCACCGCGGCGGGCGCGAAGCCGTTTCCAGCGGCGCCGGACTCGAATCTCCCCGCGGTTCTCAAGGGCTTATTCCTGCAACGGGCTTTCACGCGTTTTGCGATCGACAACCAGATGCTGGCGGTCAGCGCGAGTTCGGCAGATGAGCTCCACGCCGCTTTCGGGAACTTCATTGCTAGAAATCGGCCAGACAACCTTGACGGGCCCACGCAACCGCCAGGCGTCATCGGCATCTAGAGGCTCAACATGGCTGTCTCACTCGATCTCGCCGACATTCAAGGCAATCTTCTCACCGCCTACGGAAAGCAGGGTTTTCCGAAGGGCCGCTTCATGCTCTTCCATGTCGATCGGGGAGATTTGGCGCGCAAATTCGTGACCGGGTTACTGCCGATGATCACGACGGCCTTGCGCTGGCCGTCGGCACAGGGCATCCCGACGGGTAAGATTGAGGTGCCGCGTCCCGAGGTCACGGTCAATATTGCCTTCACATGGTATGGGCTGCTGGCGCTTGGTATTCCGATACGGACGTTGCGCGGGATGCCGGACGAATTCATCGACGGCATGGCCGGGCGGGCTGCGATGCTCGGCGACGATTTCAGTGGACCGGACTGGAAAGACTCCTGGGACGAGGTTTGGATCAGTAGTGGCCACGATAACGGCACCCATCCGGACACGGTGCATATACTCATCACGCTTAATGCACAGATGAATCCGGATGGATCAGCCGTCGCGGCGCTTGAAGCGAAAACCCGGGAAATCGAGGTTCTTCGCTTGAAAACTGGTGGCGTGCGCCTTCTTCCCGGTCATAATCGCAAGGGCCAGCCGAGACAGCAATTCCAAGATCTGTCGGCGATTTTGGAGCGCGACTCGGACGGCGCGGTCACGGCCTCGCCGAAGGAACATTTCGGCTTTACCGACGCAATCGGCGATCCGATTTTCGAGGGGCAATATCCAAACGGCTACGAGCGGGCGTTCAAGGAAGGCAACGGCGCCCTGGACGGCAAAGGCAATTGGCGGCCGCTTGCGACTGGCGAATTTTTGCTCGGCTACCCCGACGAGGCGCAGGAGATCGCGCCCGCCGCCTTGCCGCTCGCCTTTAGCCGCAACGGTACTTTCACGGCCTATCGCAAGCTGCATCAGAACGTCGCCGCTTTCAAAGCCTTTCTGGATAAGACCGCGGAACATTTCGGTGCCGTCACCGGCATCCAAGACCCCGACGACGCACGCGAAACCCTGATGGCGAAGATGGCTGGCCGTTGGTCCGACGGAGTGCCTCTTTCGCTCGCGAAAGACGTGGCGGCGTGGAGGCAATTCAACATCGACCATCCAACGTCTGACCCCAAAGCCCGATATGCTGCTCTCACCAGTTTCAGCTTTCGCGACGATCCCGACGGAAGCAAGTGCCCTCTCACCGCTCATATGAGGCGAGTCAATACGCGCGATATGATGGATCCGACCGGTACCGGCGGTTCGGTTTTGAACAATCGCCGCCGTGTTCTCCGGCGCGGCCTGCCCTACGGCTACTCCCCGGATGGAGTGCTGGACAAAGGCGAGCGCGGACTTGTGATGCTGGTCGTCTGCGCGAGCCTATTCCGGCAGTTCGAATTCGTGCAACAGCAATGGATCAACTATGGGCTCGATTCGCATGCCGGCAGCGACGCATGCCCTATCGTCGGAAATCATTCGGATGGAACGTCTGGCGGCAAAACTGCACCCGAGGCCAAGTTCGTGATTCCAGCCGATCCGGCGTCCGGCCACCCTCCGTTCATCGTTGAGGGCATTCCGCAATTCGTCGAGACTTGCGGCGGCGAATATTTCTTCGTACCGAGCATGACCGCGTTGCGCATGATCGGCATGGGCGTGGTCGATCCCACGTAAAATACGACGGGGAGGAATCAGCGATGATAGTGCCGAATTTCGTCACGGTTTTTGTTGTGCGCCTGCGCATGACCGCCGGTGGGCTCGCCGCCCTATATCAGATACCGATGGCGGTGCTTTCGGCCAAGGGCTCTGGCCTCATGGAGAAGTTCGCATCCGCGTTTCAGGAGCCGCTTACCCAGAGGCGTGGCTTTCGATTGGCCCGCGCCTTCCTGCCCAATTCTCCCGTTATCCCGAAGAGGTTTATCAAGTCCTATCCAAATACCGGCACGGCGCTGGTGACGCGCCATGATGACGTGATCGAAGTGCTCGATCGAAACGCGGATTTCGAGGTTGTCTACGAACCAAAGATGCGGGCGATCACCGGAGGCGAGAATTTCTTTCTTGGGATGCAGGACACGGCGCTTTACGCGCGCGATGTCTCCAATATGCGTCTGGCGGTGCGGCGTGACGACGTTGCCGCGATCGTCGAGCCGCTCGCCCGGGGGCTGGCCGAAAAGCTGGTCGCTGGAAAGGCTGGCCGCATTGACGTGCCGCCCGAACTCAGTCTGCCCGTGCCGACGGCGATCGTCACCGATTATTTCGGTGTCACCGGCGCGCCCGAGAGCGATCTCATGGAGTGGGCAACGCTCATGTTCCGTTATCTTTTCGCCGATATTGAAGGCGACCCTGCTCTGGAGCGCGAAGCGCTCGGCGCCGCCGCCGCCTGCCGTTCCGTGATCGATGCGGCCATCGCCAAGCGCAAGGCGTCGGGCGAGACAAAGGACGACGTGCTCGGGCGCTGCCTTGTCATGCAGGCGGCCGGCCTGCCCGGCATGGACGATCTCGGCATCCGCAACAATCTCATTGGACTCGTGATTGGCGCGATCCCCACGATCTCCAAGGGGGCCGTGCAGGCGCTCGACCAATTGCTCGAGCGCCCCGAGGCGTTCGCATCGGCCGAGCAATCCGCGCATGACGGCAACGACACGCTGTTTGCCGCGCATGTCTTCGAGGCGCTCCGCTTTAACCCCATCAACCCGATAATCTTCCGCCGCGCCGCGCGCGTTACCAAGATCGCGGCGGGAAGTTTTCGCGCCCGCAAGATCCCCAAGGATACCATGGTGCTGGCGTCAAATTTGTCCGCCATGTTCGACCCGCTGAAAATCGAGTCCCCTGAATCCTTTCGCACGGACAGGCCTTGGGGCGATTACATTCTTTGGGGATACGGGCTGCATGGATGTTTCGGCGCTTACATTAACCGCGCCGTGTTGCCAGCGATCCTAAAACCGCTTTTTACAAAGCCGGGACTGCGGCGTGCCGCCGGGACTGCCGGCCAAATCGACACGGGAGGGACGCAGTTTCCGAAGCATTTCGTGGTGGAATGGGAATGAAGCCGGACTTGCGCAAATAAATTCTTGTTCAAATATTCGCGGCCTGCTCCACGATCGCCCACAGCGATTTTCGATATGCTTCGAACGCAAAGCGCTGTTCGTAGATCCGGCGGGTGGCGGCGAATTGCCGGTTGGCACCACCGGCCAAGTGGCCATTGGCATAAGCGAGGCGCAGGGCCGCCGCAAAAGCGGGGCCGTCTTCCGCCACGGTCACGTTTGCAAGCCCGGCCACGTCGATCCCAAGCCCACGAAAGGCGAGCTGCGTCGCGATCAGAGGCGCGCCGCTGGACAGCGCTTCGATTGTCTTGATCGAGATCCCATGCCCGGCCGTTGCCGGGAGCAGAACAGCTAAGGCGCCGTGATAAGCGGCATGGAGTTCCGAAGTCTCGACCCTGCCACGGAAGAGCGCCGCGTGCGCCTTGTAGAGATCGGGCGCACGCGATTGAAGTTCGCCGTCGATATTGCCAAAGATCCGGACCGGCACACCGGGCGCCAGCGGCAACACCTCGCGCAGGAACCAGCGCAGCCCAAGAAAATTTGGATAATTGGCGCTTGCGACAATGATAAGGTCGCCGCCCCCCGGCCCGGCCGGCATGGCGTTCACAGCGGGATAGAGCAATGCGTGCCGCTTGTCCGGAACGAGCTTTTCGAAAGCGTCCGCCTCTTCGGCGTTGAGATGTATCAAAAGGTCCGCCGGACGTATGGCGTCGAGTTCGGATGCAAGCATGTCTTCATAGCTCGCCACTGGGGGAAGGCGCACGCTTGAGCGATTTCGCAGCGCATATTGACGCGCTTGCAAATCATGTGTGTCGAGGAGGATTGGGCAAGCGTGCCTCTCGCGCAGGCGGACCGCGGCCGGCATGCAGAAGAAATGATTGCAGTGAATGAGATCGATCCGTGGCGCTCGGGCAAGCGTCTCCGGGATCTTAGCAAGCCTCGCGGCCTCAAGCCACGTAGCGGCATAATTGCCATGCAGCCATTGCTTGCCGGCACTCAGAAATCCGCCGTTCAAAATTTTTCGCAGCGGCATGCCGGCAAAAAGGCGGGTATCGGCATCAAGGTCGCCCGTCGCGGAGATATAGGCTTTGGAAGCTGGTGATCCGTCAATCCAGCCGGGCGTATCGGCGAGCGCGAGACTAACAACTTTCGCGCCAAGGCTGCGATAGGCCCGCGCCTGCGAGACGAAAACCTGATGGCTGCCGCAAGAATGCCATGCCGGATGCACGAGCGTCACGACTTTTCCCGCGAGCGGCAGGAAAGCCGGCGCGGCTAAGCGCGCGGCGGCTCCGCCGTCTGGGTTCTCCCCGTTCATTGGCGGAGCCAGCGGCTCTCGCACCCGCATTTTATCTTTCATGTTATCTTTTTATCTTTCATGCGATTTTCGCACACCTTTTCACCCAGCAAAGCTACGGCTTGATCCGGCCGCCCTCCTCAAGCTACAGGAAGAACAAAGCGCCCTATCACTTGGGCTGAGTTTCGTCCCGAAACAGCTACGCCGTCAATTCAGGACAGATTGCGACGCCCCCTATCGCCGATCCGTGACGATCGGCCTTAAAGCAAAGTTGAACTCAAGAGCTAAATGCAAAATTCGCCGTCTCCTTCTAATAAATATGGCATGGCGATTATCGCCAATGATAAAATTATCAATTGGCTTCTGCCATTTCTCGAGAGCTATCTCGCGACCAATGCGGCGACGCCGCTCTATCTCATCCCGTATGACGAGAACGTCGCTTTGACCCGCCGGGCCGCCGAAGTTTACGGCATCCATTTTGTCGAACCGGACAGCGCCGAACTTGACGCTTTGGCCAAGCGGCTTTACCCGATGTTTCCAGGGTATCGCCGGAGGCTGCGGAAATTTCTCTGCCTCGCGCTGCCGCTCGACGAGGTCATCTATCTCGATGTCGATATCATCCTGTTTCGTGATTTTCGCGAGATGTTCGGCCTGCTCGAAGCGGGCAGGAACGATTTCATCGTGGCCGCTCCAACGAAGGACTATGTCTACAATAAAAAGCGCGACCAATTTGATTTTCTACGCGACGCGATGCTCTTCAACGATGGCTTCTTCGTCGCCTCGAAAGAGATTCTGAGCCTGAAGGATTTCCAGGAGGTGATCGACGAGGACGAGGCGATTTTTCATGCCGTGCGTCAACGCGGCATGCTGTTTGCCCAGCCGGTGACCAATTTCGTCGCGCACCGAAGGGGCCTGAAGATCACGCCTTTGCGTGACTGCGTACCGGGAGCCTCCGGGGAGAGCTTCTACAAGGCCGAAGGGGTGACATTCGACGCCGGAGGGCCACGCGATGTCTTCGGCGATAAAATCTATTTCGCCCATTGGGCTGGCGCGGTAAGTCTTCCCAACCGTCGCGTTTTCGATGCGGCATGGCGCCAATTCGCGAACCAAGCCGCGGCCCGGATGAAAGCTTAACTTGTCCGCGGGCGCGATAGGCGAGCTAGACTGTGAGCGTTTGACGATAAAGCGCGCCAAAACTCTGTCGCCTTGGTTTATCGTATGATCTAATCTAAAAACTTTGCAACTTTTTAAGATCATGCTTTTGGGCGCGATAGGAATTGTGCATGCCCCGCCTGCTTTTCTTCTATCTTTCGAAACGCATCGCGGTGGCCGCGCTTTTAATCGAAGCGGGTCTTTGCATTCCGGTCGTCATGACCTCGCTTTTTCATTATCTTCCACCGGCCGCTATCCGTGGCGGGCTGCTCGTGCCAGCACTTCTTGGCACTCTGCCAACGGTTCTCTACATTGCCCTGCCGATGGCGGTTGGTGTCGCGGTTGCTCTCGAATTCGCACGAATGTCCGCCGATGGTATGATCGCAGTCCTTTACTCCTTGCGCCTCTCGGCCTGGGCGATCACTCTTCCTTCTGCTTTCGTCGCCATTGTCGCGGTAGGCGCCGGTTATTGGCTCTCCTCGGTTTTCGCGCCTGCCCATGTCGGTGAGATGCACGACGTGATTTATGTGATTCGCAATTCACTCAATCACCGGATGCTGGAGCCGGCCCAATTCTACACCTTCGACAATGGCGCCCGGACTCTCTATTTCCGCCGCTGGCGCTCCGCCGATGTCGTCTCAGGCATGTTCATCCATCAATTTTCCGCCGAAAAGAACGAGGAGCAAATTATCACCGCCGCCGAAGCGGAGTTCCGCCGCAATGCCAATGGTGTCGTATTGATCATGAGCAATGGTGCGATCGAGACACTTTCCACGGATGGCTCGACAATTAGAACAGCACATTTCGATGAATATGCGATGCCGATCGGCATGCAAGGTTCTGGCGGCCTGCCGCGGCGCAGTTGGCGCGGGGTCTTCGAATTGCCGTTCTGGCTATTCATCCAAGAGGGATCATTCAGCGTCGTAGACCCGCATCTTTTCGGAGAATGGATGAGCGAGGCGGCCAAGCGGTTCGGCATACCTTTCCTCGCCCTGACTCATGCGCTTTTCGCCATTGGGCTTGTCTTGAGCCTCGCTTCGGCGAGCGGCCGCGCTACGGCGGCGACGACCACGACCATGCTCGCGATCCCAACAATCCATGTCGCGATCCTCGTTGCCGCCGAAACGCTGGTGCGTCATGATCCGCGACTCATTTTTGTCGTCGGTCTCGCGATCGTCGCGGAACTTGCCGTCGCCATCTTCCTGATAGAGCGTCAAAACGCGAATTTTGCGATGGCGAAGGACACCGCCGTGTAACCTTCGCTGAAACCAGGATGGGTTACGAGATTTCAGCGAACGCCGCCGCCGGCTTGTCTTCGATTGCCTCGCGATATAGAGCGATGACGTCCTTGGCGGCACCCACGCAGCGCACCCTGCCGTCCTCGATCCAGAGGACGCGGTCGCAGATGGCCTCTAAGGTTTGGAGATCGTGCGAGACGACGAGGATCGTACCGTGCTCCGCGAAATCCTTGATAAAGGCATCGCATTTGTCGCCGAATGCCTCGTCGCCAACCGAGAGCGCTTCGTCCACGATCAAAATATCGGCGTCGGCATGCGCACAGACGGCAAAAGCAAGCCGCGCCGCCATGCCGCTCGAATAGAGTTTGACCGGCTGATAAAAGAAATCGCCGATATCAGCGAAGGCGGCGATCGCGGCAAGTCGCGCCTCTACGGTGGCACGCCGCATACCCAGAATGGCGCCTCCGATCAAGGCATTTTCCCGGCCCGTCAGCTCATGGTCGAACCCCGCGCCAAGCGCAAGAATCGGAGCCACCCGCCCATTGACTTGCACACTGCCATGCGTCGGCAAGGTGATGCCGCAGATGATCTGCAACAGAGTGGTTTTCCCGGCGCCGTTGCGGCCGATGATACCTATTCTTTCGCCGCGGCGAACCTTGAAGGTGATGTCCCGCAAGACCCAATGCTGATGGTAAAACTGCTTCCAATGCCCGAAGATCGCCTGCTTGAGCTGATCGTTACGCCGCATATAGAGCTGGAACGCCTTGCCGACGCGATCGCAGCTAATGACGAGATCAGATGACATCGACGAACACGGCCTTGTATTGCATGAAGAAGCGATAGGCGAAAAAGAATATACGGCATAGACGGCGGCGCGGATTGTTGCCGTCCACGCCAAGGTTTCGCTCGGAAAAATGGACTTTTTGATGACCCCGGCATGCAAAAGCCCCGGTGAACGGTAGGCGTGTTCGCTGAACAGATTGAAGACAATTAGTCCCGTAAAGATTGACAAAGCGCTGAACCTTGCCCTCTATTTTGTCGGCTTTACCGTCTGACTCCAGCTTGGCGTCACGAGCGCCTTGCCGACCCATTGCTTGACTGCGCCTTTTATTTCCTTTGCCGATCCGACGATCCGGTCCTTGTCCATGATTGCTTCCTCCAAGACCTAGCAAAGCTCCTAACGGGAGAGGCGGGCTATGGTGTAGTTCAGCTCTTCATTTCCGCCGGGGCGGGCGCGGCGCGTCGAGCTCTACGACAACGCCAACTGGCCTGGTTTCACTCCTGGAT
>VDMG01000310.1 GCA_006514895.1 Beijerinckiaceae bacterium | reverse complement strand
GCAGGCCGCCGCGGGGATCCCATTGGCGGTGGCGGCCGCGGCAACCTCGGCCGCGGGCTTCGCATATTGGTCGGCATTCACCGGCACGGCGACAACCTCTTGGGCAAGGCCCTTGAAGGCACGGAGAAAGCCGCCCGTATCCTTGGATGCAAGCGAGCCGCAGACGATCACGAGAGGCCGTTGCATTTTGTCTTCCAGCTCCGCCATCGATTGCGCGAGCGCGCGCCCGGCATCCTCGTTATGGCCGCCGTCAAGCCAGATATCCGCGCCTGCCGGAGCGAGCGCCGCCACATGACCCTTGGCGAGATTTTGCAAACGCGCTGGCCACTCCACGTGCAGTAAACCATGTTCGAAGGCGGATGCCGGGAGATGAGGCTCGATGGCGCGCAACGCGGCGATCGCAGTCGCGGCGTTTTGCTGCTGATGGTGGCCGATGAGACGCGGCGACGGCAGATCGAGAAGGCCGCGTTTGTCCTCGAACACAAGGCGACCATTTTCTTCGAAGGCGTCGTAATCGCGTCCCCCGGCGATCAGCGGCGTACCTAAGCGCCTCGCTTCGCGATCAAGCACCGACAGGGCGGCATCTTCCTGGTTGCTCAGAACAACGAGCGCGCCGGATTTGAAAATTCCAGCCTTCTCGTAAGCGATTTTGTCGACCGTCGCGCCAAGGAATTCAGGATGATCGATCGAGACCGGCGTTATGACCGCCGCCCGCGGCCGCGCGATGACATTGGTTGCATCGAACCTTCCGCCGAGACCGGTTTCCAGCAGCAAATAATCGGCGGGATGCTCGCTGAAAAGCTTGAATGCCGCCGCGGTGGTGACTTCGAAGAAAGTTATCGGTTGGCCCTCATTGGCCTTTTCACAGGCGGTCAAAGCGGCAAAAAGTTCGGCGTCACCGACGAGCTTTCCGCCACCTTCCGCACCGAGTCTGATGCGTTCATGAAAGCGCACCAGATGCGGCGAGGTATAGACATGAACGCGCTTTCCCGCCGCTTCGAGAATGGCGCGCATGAAAGCAATCGTCGAACCCTTGCCATTCGTTCCCGCGACATGAACGATCGGCGGCAAGCGCGCCTCCGGCGATCCGAGCGCGGCAAGCAGCCGCTCGATCCTCCCAAGCGAGAGTTCGATCGTCTTGCGATGCAGAGTGAAAAGGCGTGTGAGGAGCGCGTTTAGCGAATCCATGTTGCCCTTGTTTCGCGGCCCTCAGGCGGCTGCTTGCTCGATGGGCTGGGTCCTCGTCAACAGCGCGCAAAGGCGGCCGAGCGTCGCGCGAATGTCCTGCCTTTTCACCACCATATCGATCATGCCATGCGTTTCGAGATATTCGGAGCGCTGAAAGCCTTCGGGCAAGCGTTCGCGAATCGTTTGTTCGATCACCCGGGCTCCGGCAAAACCGATGACCGCGCCTGGTTCGGCGATATGGATATCGCCGAGCATGGCATAAGAGGCGGTGACGCCGCCCGTCGTCGGATTGGTCAGGACGACAATATAGGGAAGCTTGGTGTCGCGCAGACGCTGCACGGCGATCGTCGTGCGCGGCATTTGCATCAGCGAGAAGATTCCTTCCTGCATCCGCGCGCCACCCGAGGCGGTGAAAATGATGAAAGGCGCGTGGCGCTCGACCGCCACCGTCATGCCCGTGATAATGGCCTCGCCCGCCGCCATGCCAAGCGAGCCGCCGAGGAAATCGAAATCCTGCACCGCGGCAACGATATCCATGCTTTGCAATTTGCCAAAGGCGAGCTTTACCGCGTCGGGGGCGCCGGTTTTCAGGCGGTATTCCTTGAGCCGGTCGGTATAGCGCTTCACATCGCGGAATTTCAAAGGGTCCAGCGGCACCTCCGGCGTCGCGATTTCCTCATAGGTGGCGTCGTCGAAAAGATTCTCGAGTCTCGCTCTGGGGGCGAGACGCATGTGATAGCCGGAGCCCGGCACGACGAAGAGGTTCGCCTCGAGATCTTTGTGAAAGACGAGTTCGCCGGACTCAGGGCATTTGACCCAGAGGTTTTCGGGAGTCTCGCGACGCAGCAAAGACCTGACCTTCGGCGGGACGACATTGGAGATCCAGTTCATCAGCTATCCAGTTTTGGGTCATCCAGTTTTGCCATTGCGTTTATGACCGTGGAACTTTTGCCGGCATTTCAGCCCGGTGCGGCTGCCACTGGCCGCACGCCCTTGGCGATATCGGCGACGAGACCCGCAACTGCTTCTACGCTTTTCCCGGTCGCCTTGCCACGATTATCGAGCGAGGCGCGTAAGGCTTCGACGATCGCCGAGCCGACCACCACCCCGTCGGCGTGCGCGGCGATCGCGGCGGCGCTTTTGGCGTTTTTCACGCCAAAGCCGACCGCGACCGGCAAGCGCGTATGCGCCTTGATGCGGCTGACCGCCGTGGCAACCTTGGCGAAATCAGGCGTGGCGGCTCCGGTCGTGCCGGTGATCGAAACATAATAGACAAAGCCCGAGGTATGGGCGAGAACGGCCGGCAGCCGCGCGGCATCCGTCGTTGGTGTCGCGAGGCGGATGAAATTAAGCCCCGCCGCGAGCGTGGGCAGGCAAAGCTCGGCATCTTCTTCGGGCGGCAGATCGACGATGATCAAGCCATCGACGCCCGCGGCCTTCGCATCGCGAAGAAAAGCCTCAACCCCATAGACGTAGACCGGGTTGTAATAGCCCATGAGAACGACCGGAGTCGTGGAATCGTCCGTGCGAAAATCGGCGGCGAGCGCCAGCGTTTTGGCAAGAGTCGTTCCGGCCGCGAGCGCGCGCAGCCCCGCCGCCTGGATCGCCGGCCCATCCGCCATCGGATCGGTGAAAGGCATGCCGAGCTCGATCACATCGGCCCCCGCCTCCGGAAGCGCTTTCAAAATGTCGAGGCTAGTAGCAAGATCCGGGTCGCCGGCCATCACAAAGGTCACGAGCGCGGCGCGGTTTTGCCGCGCCAGATCCGCAAAGCGGCGATCAATACGGGTCGTCATCAGAACCTTTGGGTGCGGAGCGGCGGGAAAGCGCCGGTGCGATGGCACTAAGTCATTGCTTTAGAGCACTTTCAAGCGAACCGGTATCCGCTTCGCTTGCAAATGCTCCAGGGTTTGGATTTTTGTAGCAGCTTATTAACGGCAGGATACGTCTCTGTCACGCGAGTAAAAAATTCATGCGCGGCCCCAAAAATTCGGTCGGCAGCCTTCTCGTCCTTGGCGGCGCGCGGTCGGGCAAAAGCCGCTACGCGCAAAGCCTCGCCGAAGCCTCCGGTCGCCATCCGGTCTTGATCGCGACGGCGGAGGCGCTGGATACGGAGATGGCCGGGCGGATCGCCCGGCACGCCGCCGCGCGGGACGCGCGCTGGGCGCTTGTGGAAGAACCGCTCGCGCTTGCCGTGGCCCTCCAGAGGGAGGCCCGCGCGGATCGTATTGTCGTGGTAGATTGCGTGACGCTTTGGCTCGGCAAGCTTTTCCTGCAAGATGCGGATGTCGCGGCCGCAACGCGCGATCTGGCGCAAAGCGTCGCCGGGCTCGGCGGTCCGGTTATTTTCGTCTCGAACGAGGTTGGGAGCGGAATTGTCCCGAAAAATCCGCTAGCGCGCGCGTTCAGGGATGCCCAAGGTCTCCTCAATCAGGCGCTGGCGGAAGTCTGCGAATCGGTCGTTCTGGTCGCCGCCGGCATCCCGCTCTGCCTCAAACCCGCGCCCGAGCCTTGGTTTTGCTTCTAGAGCATTTTCAAGCGAAGCGGATACCGGTTCGCGTCAAGAAATGCGATAAAACAAAGATCTAGAGCTGCTTTCAGGGAGCGCTCTAAAGCATAATCTTCGGAAAGGTTGCAGACTTTTTGGATAAGATCATGCGACAAAACAAAGAGATAAAGACCACTGGCACTTCCCCTTTAAGCGATCGGGGTCGAACGCCGCAGCGCTGGGACACGTTGCAAAAGCTCAGCCGGTGGAATAATAACGTCCGAATCCTCGTGAAATTAGAGATATAACAGAGTAATTGCGTGAAAAACACCCTCTCCCCTCACCTGCGGCGGCTCGAATCGGAGTCGATCTTTATCCTGCGCGAGGTGGCGGCGGAGTTCGCGCGTCCCGTCATGCTCTATTCCATTGGCAAGGATTCGAGCGTGATGCTGCACTTGGCGCAAAAGGCCTTTTTTCCGGGCAAGCCGCCGTTTCCGCTGCTCCATGTGGATACCACTTGGAAATTTCGGGAAATGATCGCCTTTCGCGATGAAGCCGCGAAAAGGGTTGGGATGGAGCTTCTCGTGCACATCAACAAGGATGGCGTGGCGCGCGGCATTTCACCGGTCGCCTCGGGCTCGTTGGTCCACACGCAGGTGATGAAGACCGAAGCGCTGCGCCAGGCGCTGGATCTTTGGCGTTTCGACGCTGCTTTTGGCGGCGCCAGGCGCGACGAGGAAAAGAGCCGGGCCAAGGAACGGATCTTCTCGCACCGCTCCGCCGCTCATGCCTGGGATCCGCGCAATCAGCGGCCTGAACTCTGGCAGCTGTTCAATACAAGGATCAAGCAGGGTGAATCGATGCGTGTGTTTCCCTTGTCCAACTGGACCGAGCTCGACGTCTGGGACTATATCCTGGCCGAGGATATTCCCGTCGTGCCGCTTTATCTTGCCAAGGCACGTCCCGTCGTCGAGCGCGATGGCGCTCTCATCATGGTCGATGATGACAGACTCCCCTTGGCTCCAGGTGAAATCCCGCGCATGGAAAGTATCCGCTTCCGCACGCTCGGCTGTTATCCCTTGACCGGGGCGATCCGCTCGCAAGCCGCGAGCCTGCCCGACTTGATCGCCGAAATGCGCGCTTCGACGACATCGGAGCGGGAAGGCCGTTTGATCGACCACGACGAATCCGGCTCTATGGAAAAGAAGAAACGCGAGGGCTATTTCTGATGCCTGGCGCCCTGCAAGCGGATCCGCTTCCGTTTAGAAATACGCCCGCGCTTCCGGCCCTCAGATTGCTCACCTGCGGCTCGGTCGACGACGGGAAGTCCACGCTCATCGGCCGCCTGCTCTATGAGCAGAGCCTCATCCTCGACGATCAGCTGGCGGCACTGGAGCGTGATTCGCGCCGGCACGGAACCGATGGTGACAACATCGACTTCTCACTTCTCGTGGATGGGCTCGAAGCCGAGCGCGAACAAGGGATCACGATCGATGTCGCCTATCGCTATGTCTCAACCCCGAGGCGCTCGTTCATCATCGCCGACACGCCCGGCCATGAGCAATATACCCGCAACATGGCAACCGGCGCGTCCGGCGCCGATCTCGCGATTCTGCTTGTCGATGCGCGCAAGGGCCTGTTGACCCAGACCTGCCGCCACGCCGCGATCGTTTCGCTGACCGGCATCAAACATGTGGTGCTTGCCGTCAACAAAATCGATTTGACCTCCTTCGGCCGGGCGGGGTTCGAAAAGATCACGGCTGATTTTAAGTCGTTCGCCGCCGCGCTCGATTTCAAGACGGTTACGGCCATTCCAGTGTCAGCTCGCCATGGCGACAATATTTCAAAAAAGAGCGCCAATACGCTTTGGTATGACGGTCCATCACTGATCGATTATCTCGAAACCATCGATGTCGCGGAAGACGGCGGCGGCCGGCCGTTCCGCTTCGCCGTCCAATGGGTCAATCGCCCGCATCTCGACTTTCGTGGATTTTCCGGAACCGTCGCGAGTGGAACCATACGCCCCGGCGACGAAATCGTGGTTGCCGGTTCCGGGCGTCTCACGAAGGTCGCGCGCATTGTCACCGCCGATGGCGACCTTGCGAGCGCGGCGGCGGGCGATGCCGTCACTTTAACACTGACCGATGAGCTCGATATCGCGCGCGGCGATATTTTGTGCGACCCGAAGAACCGGCCCGAGGTTTCCGGCCAGTTCGCCGCGCATCTCATCTGGATGAGCGAGGATAGGCTGTTGCCTGGCCGCTCTTATCTTATGAAAGCGGACACGAGGACCATTCCCGCGACGGTGACCGAACTCAAGCATCGTCTGGACGTCAATACGCTCGGCGAACTTCCGGCGAAAACCTTGAGTCTGAACGAGGTTGGCGTCTGCAATCTCGCCACGACCGCGCCCCTCGCCTTCGACCCCTACAAGGCAAACCATACGACCGGTGCTTTCATTCTGATCGACCGTGCGACCAACGCCACGGCGGCGGCGGGGTTGATCGCGCATGGGCTGCGCCGGGCAGCCAATATTCATCTCCAGGGCCTCAGCGTCGATAAGCAGGACCGTTCCCGCATCAAGCATCACAAACCCGCCGTGCTGTGGTTCACTGGCCTTTCCGGCTCGGGCAAATCGACGATCGCCAATCTTGTCGAAACCCGGCTTTACGCCCATGGCGTCCATACCATCCTGCTCGACGGCGACAATGTGCGGCACGGGCTCAACAAGGATTTGGGCTTTACCGAAGCCGACAGGGTTGAAAACATCCGCCGCATTGGCGAAGTCGCAAAGCTCATGACGGAGGCCGGGCTCATTACGCTTTGCTCCTTCATCTCGCCTTTTCGGCCCGAGCGGATCATGGTGCGCGAATTGCTTGGCGAGAATGAATTCATCGAGATTTTCGTCGATACGCCGCTTGAGGAGTGCATCGCGCGCGATCCCAAGGGGCTGTACAGACGAGCGATCGCCGGAGAGATCAAGAATTTCACTGGCATCGATCAGAGCTACGAGCCGCCGGAGGCGCCCGAGCTGATCGTCGCCCGCGACAAGCAAACGGCCGAGCAGGCGGCGGCGCGGATCGTCGCGCTGCTCACCGCGCGCGGCCTCATCGACCATATCGACGACCTCGGCGACGACTGGTCGATTTGAGATTGCCTCACCCGAAGCCGGCACGACGGCTGCATCTCCTTCTTCGATAAACTCAGGTAAGGGGGTGATCGTCGCGCTCGTTCCGCGGGGTCCCAAGAGAATGGCTGGCTATCGTGGAAACCTTAATGGCGCCGCTGGACAAGTGCGTTTTGCCACGGGATCTCATCCAGAAACGCCGCAGCTTTTTTTAAGATCGAGCACTAGCGACTCAGCGGGTCTCTCGCTATTCTGAGTCCATGCCGCATTCCCCGCGAAAAAGCGCACCCCGCGTTTCCGGTATCACCTCAATCGATGTTTCCCACGCGGGCGATATCTATCGAATCAATTTACGGCGCAGTGCCTCGGCGCGCCGCTTTACGTTGCGCGTCCGAGCGGCGGCGCAGGACGTGGTTTTGACAATGCCCGCGCGCGGAAGCCTGAGCGAGGCGAAATCCTTCGCGAGCCGGCACGCCGCCTGGATCGGCGCGAAATTGCGCCTGCTTCCGGAAAAAATCCCGCTCCAGCCGGGTGGATTGGTTCCGTTGCGCGGAACCCTGCACCAGATTACCCTTTGCCCCGCAACGCGCCGGGGGGTCTGGCTTGAAGATGGCGGGCCAAGCAAAGGAAGCACGCCCTTGCTTTGCGTGAACGCGGAGGCGCCCTTCGTGCCTCGCCGGGTCCGCGACTTCCTGATCAAGGAGGCCTTGCGTGACATCAAGGCCGCGGTTGAAAGCCACACCAAGAAACTTGGCGTAGCGCCCCGCAAGATCACCTTGCGGGATACCACGAGCCGGTGGGGGTCTTGCTCCTCATCGGGCGCTCTCAGCTTTTCCTGGCGCCTTATCCTGGCGCCTCATTTCGTCCTCGATTACCTCGCGGCGCATGAAGCCGCGCATCTCTTGCACATGAACCATTCCGCCAAATTTTGGGCCACCGTCGCGCGCTTGACGGCGGATACGGCGCGCGCGGAGGCCTGGCTCAAGGCGCATGGCTCCAGCCTGCTTCGCTTCGGGCAGAGTTGAGAAATATCACTTTCGTTTTGTTGAATGATCCTGTCCAAAAAGTCCGTAACTTTTTGGAGTCATTTTTGCGCGTTGCGGCGAAGTTCAACTTGCCGCGGGCGGCTCCGCGGCGGCGGAGTCGCTGAGACGCTTGCGGTAAAGCGCCGCGAAATCGATCGGATCGATGTACAGTGGCGGAAAGCCACCCCCGCGAACGGCGTCGGCGATGATCTGGCGCGCGAAGGGGAACAGCAGGCGGGGGCACTCGATCATGACGACCGGATGCATGTCATTTGGCGCAATGTTGCGCAGCCGAAACAGGCCCGCGTAGTCAAGCTCGAACTTGAACAAAAGACCCGCACCTTCGCCAGCCGATCCTTCCAACAGGATATTCACCTCGAAGTCGGTTTCCGCGACTTGCCGCGCATTGACATTGACCTGGATCGAAATATTCGGCGGCTTCTCTTGCGGCCCCAGCGAGCGCGGCGCATTCGGATTCTCGAATGAAAAATCCTTGGTATATTGCACCATCGCATTGATCGAAGGCGCCATGTCGGCCTGAGAGCCGTTGCCGTTTCCGTGTCCGTCAGCCATCTGAAAAAATCTCCTGCGGCTGGCGGGTAACACGGATGAAGCTTCGCGACAAGCGGACGGGAGAAAGGGATGTTGATTGAGGTTTCGCTAATTGACGAATGGTTTATGGCCAAGTGTACGAAATGCTTTATATCGCTGACTTCCCATAAAACCGTCAGGAGTCAAAATAGACACCGGTTACCCATTCGCCAGTCGTCATAAGCCACATTTTGATTCCCGCGGGCGGCTTAAAAAGCAAACTTACCGCATTGTGCACTTGCTGCATGGCCGATCCAGCGAGCTGTTCGTTTACTGCTTGCCAAGCTTTTTCGTCTTCGAATGTAACATAAAGAGAAAGGTCCGGCGCTAAAGTAGTAAACACTTGGCAGATGACCTGAAGCAGCCCATAGTCGCTGCCCAGCGCATAGCTCCTCCTCGCTGTAAACGATGGGTCAGGAGCCGAGAATTCGTCTGAAATTACTTGCCAGGCCCCGCCGGTGTTCGCATCCAATACACGACGAACTTGCCCTATTAGCAATAACACTTTTGTTCGACTCAACACCGGCAAGTGCGTGCCAAACTGCTTCATCCCGATTCCTGTCGCGCGCCGGACGTCTTCAAAATACACGACGCGAATGCAGTCTTTCCGTTCAAAGATGCGCTTTAGCTCGCTCGCAGAAGAGCGTTGAGAGCTAGCTACCGAGCGGCGGGTGCGATTGGCAAGACAGGTGCGATTGGCATTGAGAGAGAGATGTTGATAGATCGGCATCTTCTTGGTTCGAGTTACGCACCAAGCCAGCTCGCCAATGCCCGCATCGCCCACAATATCCATCACCCGACGTATCGACCTCCCAAGGTGGGGCACCTGCGGTTAAACCACAGCTACATCCCGGTTGACCTTCACAATTTCCACACATGACCTTCCTCCTTTGACCATGCCGGTTTGAAGTAAATAATTTTATCAGATCGGGCCGGCGGCTGCAAATGAGCGATGTGATTTCTGCGTCACCGTCAATATTCTCTCGAAGGGGCAGCGCCGCGCCGGACTACTGTCGATGCCTCGCCTTGTCTTCCGGCTCGACAAAGCCGGTTAGCTCGGCTGCGCGGGCCACCTCGCGCCCCAGAAGGTTTTCTCGTTTCAGGCTTAAATCTGTCGCAAATTCCAATAAGATTGCACAAGTAATTTCGGCTGGAGCGGCTTAGGGCCTTGCCAATGGACGCGCCTCGACTTTATTTGATCACGCCGCCGATTTCCGATTGGGCCGCTTATCCGCCCCTTCTCAATGCGGCGATTGCGACTTGCGACTTGGCTTGCGTGCTTTTGCGAATCGCCGCTGACGATGAAGGCGCCAAGGAACAGATCGTGCGTGCGCTCGCCCCCGTTTTGCAAAAACATGGCGTTGCTTGCCTTGTTGCGGACGATCCTCAATTGGCGGCCCGCGCCAATGCAGACGGCGTCCACATCGAAGGCGCGGGACCAGAGCTGCTGTCCGCCTTGCGTTCCTTGCAGCCAGGCCGCATCGTCGGTGTTGGAGGATTGAAGACTCGGGACGCGGCCATGATCGCTGGCGAGGCGGGCGCCGATTACTTGATGTTTGGCGGATCCGCCAGTGGGGAGCCACATGCTTGGATTGTCGAGCGCGTGGCCTGGTGGGCGGAAATCTTCAACGTTCCTTGCGTCGGTTACGCGCATGATCTTGGCGCGATCGGCGATCTTGTCCGCGCCGGAGCCGATTTCATCGCACTTGGCGACGCTTTCTTCGCCGATCCTCGTGGCGCCGGAGCGGCGTTGCGCGATGCCTTCCGTATCGCGTCCATGCCGGAAACGATCCAATGACCTTTAGCCTTGGCGGCAGCGTTTTGCGGCTCCGCGCCGGCTTGGCGCTCGCATGGCTGGTTGTCCAGGGGAGCACGTTACCCGCGCATGCCGCGACTGCCCCGGCCCTTCAGCAATCGGCCGCAACACCTCCCGGAACGGCGTCCAATCGGCCACCGGAAACGGACTCATTGCCGGCTCCCGCGCGGCTTGGCGGCGCGCCCGATCTCGCATATGCGGCCTATCAGCGCGGCTATTATGTCACCGCAATGCGGGAAGCGATGAAGCGAATCGAGGCCGATTCCGGCGACGGTCCCGCGATGACCCTTATTGGCGAGCTTTATGCGCAGGGACTGGGCGTTAAGCGCGACGCCGCGGAAGCCGCCTGCTGGTATAAGCTCGCGGCCGGCAATGGCGACCGCCAGGCGATTTTCGCGCTGGGGGTCGCCGAACTCAAAGGCGTGGGCGTCCCGCAAGATCGCGCCGGCGCGGCGGCGCTGTTCGAAAAAGCGGCCGCACAAAATCACCCAGGCGCGCTCTACAATCTCGGTATGCTCGCGATCGAAAATAACGGCGTTACCGCGGATTTTCCCAGGGCCGCTGGGCTCTTCAGGCAAGCCGCGGAACTCGGCTATTCCGATGCCGCCTATGCGTTGGGCCTGCTTTACCGGAATGGCACCGGCGTTGAAAAAAGCGACCAGGAAGCGGCGCTTTGGATTGGCCGCGCCGCGAAGGACGATAATGTTCCGGCAGAAGTCGAATATGCGATCATGCTGTTCAACGGAATAGGCGTCGACAAGGACGAGACGGCGGCGGCAAAGCTCTTTCTCAAGGCGGCGGTGCGCAACAATCCCGTCGCGCAAAACCGCGTCGCTCGCATTCTGGCGGCCGGGCGCGGATTGCCAAAGGATATGGTCGAAGCGATGAAATGGCATCTTCTCGCAAGTGCCGCTGGCGTCAAGGACGCCTGGCTCGACGGCGAATTGGCCAAGCTTTCGGCGGCGGACAAATCCGCGCTCGAGGCGAGCTTGCGCCAATATATGGGGAATTGAGACTGCATCGGTTTAGACGGTCTCCCCTGGCATGCATGCCGCCAACGCCTCGCGCATATGCGAAGGCACCGGTGCTTCGATCCTGACCGCCTCCTTGTTTTTATATAGAGGAATTGTGATCGCACGGGCATGGAGCTGCAACCCCATCGCCCCGCCCTGCCCATAGACGTCGTCTCCGAGGATGGGAAAGCCTTGCGCCGCGCAATGAACCCGCAATTGATGCGTGCGCCCGGTCAGCGGTTTGAGTTCCAGAAGCGCTCGTCCGCCCGCGTGGTAAATGACCCGCCAAAGAGTTTTTGCGGGTGCTCCGGAAGGATCGGGTTTCATCCGCCAGCCGCGGCCGGCATCGAGGCGCCCGAGCGGCAGATCGATCAAGCCTTCGTCTTGCGCGGGCTCCCCTTCGACGATGGCCCAATAGGTCTTTTCGACCCTGCCCTGCTTGAACAGAAGGCCAAGCTTTTCGAGCGCCTTGTGGTGGCGCCCGAGCACCAAGCATCCGGATGTATCGCGATCGAGCCTGTGCGCCAGGGCGGGGTTGCGCGGCAGACCGAAGCGCAGGGCATGGAAATAATCCTCAAGATTTTCACCGCCTTTGGGGCCGCGATGAACCGCGATTCCGGCTAGCTTGTCGATGACGAGCATCATCCCGTCGCGATAAAGCAACCTCGCGAGCAATTCTTCTTCGCTCATGTAGGCCCCCGGCCATGGCCGGACCACGTTCTACCACCAGCCGCGCCATTTGAACCATATGATCGGGATGATCGCGCTCACAGCAATGACGAAGAGCCCAAATTCATAGCCATAAGTCCAGTCATATTCGTGAATGTTCTTGAAGTTCATGCCCCACATGCTCGCGAAGAATGTTGGCGGAATGCCGACGACGGAGACGATGGTCAGAATTCTAAAAATATTGTTCTGCTCGATGTTTGTCAGCCCCAAGGTGGCATCGAGCAGGAACTGAATCTTGTCGGTCAGATGCGTCTCGTAATCGTTGAGGGAGGCGATGTCGCGTTGCAGGCTTTTGAGTTTCGCGCGAATGTCGGATGTAAGATAGGGAGCGGCATTGGCCGCGACATAGGGCAACATGCGGGCCACGCCAAGAAGATGGTCTTCGATTTTCGATGTGAGATCGCCGATGCGTCCAACATTGCGCAGCACGAGGCGCAATTGATCGCCGTCCTCGCGCGGCCTGTGGCGTCGCGCGTTGGCGTTCTTCGTGCCGAAAATGCCCTCCGACAGGCAATCGAGATCGCCACCGGCACCTTCCAGCACGTCGGCGGCGTGATCGACAATCACGTCCACAATAGCGGTCAAGGCGCCCGGGCCTCCGGCTTGCAACGGCTGCCGGGAGAGATTGTCCTTACAATCCTCGAAGGCTTTCATATGCTCGAAACGGACGGTCAAAAGCAGGTCCTTCGACAAGGCGAAACCGAGCGGCGTCAATGCTGGCAGGAAACCCTCCGCCCGCTGGATCATGGGAATGCTGAGATGGAGCCAATCCTTCTCGGTGCGCAGCCTGCTCGACGTTTCTATTTCGGAGAGGGATGCGAGCGTTGGCACCTCGAATCCGAGCGCGCGCTCCAAAAAAGCGATCTCCCGCGCGTCCGGCCGCACGGCGTCGATCCAGTTGACCTCGGGCGGAATAGTTTCGGCATCCGGTGCCACCGGTATCTCTCCCTTGGCGGCGGCGGAATGAAAGCTCAACATCGGACCCCGCGACTCGTTGAAGCGCTCATATTGGATAAAAGACCTCTCCGGCTGAAGCCATGGCGCGCAGGCGCTCGCTCGGGCGGTAGATCGGTCCAAGGCTCTCCCGTTTATCGGCAGCGTCCAAGACGTTCTTGAGTCCGAGATAATCGGCATATTTGAGGGCGCCGCCGAGATAGCGCGGCAGGCCGAGGCCGAGGATCAGGCACATGTCGACGTCCCCTGGCGAAGCGGCGATATCGTCCTCGACGCAACGCGCTGCCTCCAGAATCAACGGCAGCATCATGCGCGCAACGATCTCCTCCTCGCCAAACCCGGTCTTGTCATTGGGCCTCGCCGCCGCAAGCAGGGTTTCCGTTTCGGAATCGATCTCCTTGCGCGGGCGGCCTTTCGAATCGTTCCGATATTTATAAAAACCGTGACCGTTCTTCTGGCCAAGGCGCCTGGCGCGCAAGAGAATTTCAAGCGCCGTCTCGAAATCTACGTCCATGCGCCGCGAAAAGCCCGCCGAGACGATTTCGACGACATGGTGCGAAATATCCATACCGATGACATCGATGAGATAGGCCGGTCCCATAGGCCAGCCAAAGGCTTCCATCACTTTGTCGATTTCCACGAAATCGGCGCCGTCGTGAACAAGGCGCAAAAAAGCGATGAGATAAGGCGTCAGCACACGATTGACGACAAAGCCTGGGCAATCCTCGACGATGATCGGCGTCTTGCCCATCGCGGCCGCAAAGCCGGTAACGACCGCGATTGCTTGCGGCGACGTTTTGGGACCGCGCACCACTTCGACAAGCAGCATTTTTGGGACAGGATTGAAAAAATGCATTCCTAGGAAATTTTCTGGGCGCCGCAAAGTTTGCGTCAAATCTCCAATCCGCAAGGAGGAAGTGTTCGAGGCGAGGATTGCGGCGGGGCCGGTAATCTCCTCGATTTCACGCAAGACCATCTGCTTGACCGCGATATTTTCGATGACGGCCTCGATCACCACATCGGCTTTTTCAAATCCTTCATAAGTGAGGCTTGGCATGATGGACTCGAGGATCGCATCCGCCTTGTGTTGGGTGAGTCTTCCGCTCTCCACCGATTTGGCGAGCAATTTGCGCGCTTCCGACATGCCGAGGTCGAGCGCCGCGGCGGTAATATCCTTCATGACGATCGGGACGCCACGCGAGGCGCTTTGATAGGCGATGCCGCCGCCCATGATGCCCGCCCCCGCGACGGCCGCCCTGGCTACCCTCGGCGCGTCCTTGGCATAGCGGCGGATGCTCTTTTTCACGGCCTGCTCGTTGACGAAAATCGAAACGAGCGAGTCTGCAGCTTGCGTCTTCGCGGCCTTGGCGAAAGTCTCGGCTTCGAGCGCCAAGGCGGCATCGCGGTCAAGATCCGAAGCCTTCTCTAGCAAGTCCACGGCGAAATTTGCCGCTGGCAGATGCGGGAGCGCTTTGGCGGCTTGCGCCTTGGCATTGGCAAGGAAAGTTACGGCCTCTTCCTTGGCAACCCCGAGGCCCTGTTTCATGCGAGCCCGCCGGCCCTGCCAATCGGCCTCGCCCGCGATCGCCAACTCGAGCATTGCGAGGGCAGCGGACCGCAATTCCTCCGGCGCTGCGACGGCATCAACCGCGCCTTCTCGAAGAGCCCGTTCAGGGCCTTGCTGCGCGCCAAAAATGATCCAGTCGGCGCTTGGCCCCAAACCGTTCAGGCGCGGCAAGCGGACGGTGCCGCCATAGCCCGGGAAAAGCCCGAGATGAATTTCCGGAAAACCGATTTTCGCGGTGCTCGCCATCACCCGGTAATCGGCGGCGAGGACGACCTCAAACCCGCCGCCAAGCGCCAAACCATTGATCGCCGCAACCGTTGGCACGGGCAAATCGTCGAGCGCCGTTATGATTGCGCTGTTGCCGGCGACAAAAGCGACAATCTCAGAGTCCGGCTGCTTGAAGATACGGGTGAATTCGAAAATATCGGCCCCAACAATGAATGTATCCTTGGTGCTGGTAATCAAGACGCCTTGAATCGAAGGCGTCGCCTTGATCGCGTCGAGCGCGCGGCGCAGTTCACCGAAAGCCAGAGCGTCGAGCTTGTTGACGGCCTCGTTGCCGCGCTCGAACCGCAGTTCGGCGATTCCGCCTTCCTGAAGATCAACCTTCATCGTTTGTCCATCGAAAAGCATCGGCCACACCTCGCCATTCTTTGCATCATGCGCCGTCATCATAAACCGGCAACGGATATCGCTATTGCGACAAAGCCCATGCGAATTAAAGGCCAGTCAGCATTTGAAACCACCATTATGCCTCGCCTATGCCTCGCCGGTTTGAAACGCCGCCGAAATGAGCGCCCTTGTATAGGGCTCGCGCGGATGTTCGACAATCTCTTGTGCGGGGCCTTGTTCCACGATGCGCCCGTCTTTCATCACGGCGATCTCGTCAGCGACCGCGCGGATCACGGCGAGATCGTGACTGATAAAGACATAGGTCAAGCCATGCGCCTCCTGCAACTCTTCGAGCAGGGCGATGATTCCGGTTTGGACGGAGCGATCGAGTGCCGAGGTCGGCTCGTCGAGGACGACGAGGCGCGGTTTTAAAATCATCGCTCGGGCGATCGCGACCCGCTGGCGCTGCCCGCCGGACAATTCCCGCGGAAAGCGATGCCGGAGATCCGGGTCGAGGAGGACTTCTTGTAGCGCCAGCACTGCACGCTTGTCGCGCTCCTGGCGGCCAATTGCCGGTTCATGCACCCGCAAACCCTCCGTGACGATGTCACTGACGCGCATCGCGGGCGATAGCGAGCCGTACGGATCTTGAAACACCAATTGCATGGAACGCCGCAGCGGCCGCATCGCAGCCTTATCGAGCCAGGCGAGGTCGCGTCCATTAAAACTGATCATGCCGCTCGCGGGCACGAGCTTCAAAAGCGCGCGCGCGAGCGTCGATTTGCCGGAGCCCGATTCGCCGACGAGCCCAAGCGTGCGGCCGCAATCGAGGCTGAGGCTGACGCCGTCGACCGCTTTGAACGTGCGCCTAGCCCCGAACAAGCCGCCCCGCAAGGCAAACCGCACGCCGATATTTTCCGCGCGCAAAAGCACCGGCGTATCGGTTCGGATATGCGGCCGGGCACGCGGCATGGTCTCAAGCAACAGGCGCGTCGCGTCATGGCGCGGGTTGGAGAAAATCTCACCCGTCGCCCCGCTTTCAACGATTTCCCCATCCCGCATCACATGGATCGAGTCGGCGATCCGGCGGACGAGCCCCAGGTCATGGCTGATGAAGATCATCGCCATGCCGAGGCTTTGTTTGAGTTTTGCGAGAAGGTCGAGGATTTTCGCGGCAACCGTCACGTCCAGGGCGGTCGTCGGCTCATCCGCGATCAACAGATCCGGATTGCAAGCGATCGCCATCGCAATCGCGACTCGCTGGCACTGGCCGCCGGACAATTCATGCGGATAGGCATTGAGCCGGCGTTCCGGCTCGGCAATGCCGGCGAGGCTTAGAAGCTCTTTTGCGCGTGCCTTGGCCGCGCCGCGCCGCAAGCCAGCCTTGAGACGCAGGACCGCGCCGATCTGAGCGCCCACCGTAAATAAAGGATCGAGCGCCGACATTGGCTCTTGGAAAACCATCGCGATGCGCCGCCCAAGAAGCGCATTGAGCCGTCTTTGCGAAAGCGCGAGAAGCTCGGTGTCCTCAAATGTCACCGAACCCGAGGTGACCACTTGCCTGGGCAGAAGTCTCAGCGCCGCGAGCACGGTCTGACTTTTGCCGGAACCGGATTCGCCGACAATCGCCGCCGTTTCGCCGCGCCGCACGAGCAAGTTCAAACCGTTGACGACGCGGGCCTTGCCATAGCTAACCTGAAGATCACGGAGCTGGAGGATCGGTTTGGCCGGAGAGGACATCAACGGCTCCGAAGGCCGTGCGCGCGAAATCCGTCGCCGAGAGTTTGCAGCGCGCCGAGTGTGGCGCCCAAGAACAACGCCGGAAAAATCAGAAGATGGATGGAGCCCTGGATGTTACGGGCGCCATCCGCGATAAGCACGCCCCAGCTCGTCAGCGGCTCCTGCACGCCGAGGCCCAAGAACGACACAAAACTTTCGAGCAAGATCACCCGCGGAACCAGCACGGTGAGATAGGCAATGATCGGACCCGAGGCATTGGGAATCACATGCCGCCAAAGTATCGCAGGGGTTGTCGCGCCAAGCGCTTCGGCGGCGGCAACAAAATCTCTTTGCTTGATCGAAAGCGTCTGGCCGCGCACGATACGCGCCATGTCGAGCCATTCGACCGCGCCGATGGCGGCGAAAATCAGCACGAAATGACGCCCGAATACCATGACGAGAACGATCACGAAAAAAATGAAAGGGAGCGCATAGATGATCTCGATAGCACGCATCATCAAAGAATCGATGCGCCCGCCGGCATAGCCCGCGACCGCGCCATAGGCGACACCGATCGTCAAGGCAACGAAAGAGGCAAGCAGGCCAACGGCAAGCGAAACGCGGCCGGCAATGAGGACCCTTGTGAAAAGATCGCGGCCATTGGCGTCTGTTCCGAACAGAAACAGAGTCCGTTTCAAAGGCACATCAATCGCAAGGCGGCGGCCTTCGTCCTTGGATGCGACAATACGAGCGGGCGCGAACAGATCCGATCGCTCGAAGGCGCGCAAGGCACGTGGATCGATGGGTTTTGCTGCCTCGAGCGTCATGTGCCTGATCTCCCCATCACGCGAGGCTTCGATACGCACATGCATGCGGCGCGCCATGGCGGAGACCGCTTCTTCCACTTCGGCCCAGTCCGGGTGCGCGAAAAGGGAAGGCCGAACGAGCACATAGTCACGATAGACTTGATCGTAGGGATGGCCGGAAATCAGCGGCCCGATAAGGCAAAGAAGCGCAATCAGACCGAGAATGGAAAGGCTCGCCAGCATCGACCAATTGCGCAGCGCCCCCGCGGCAGCGGACAATTGCGCCATGGGCGCTGGCTCATTCATCAGGACCTCGATTCATAACGCACGCGTGGATCGAGCCAGGCGAGCACGAGATCGACGATGAGATTGAACAAAAGCACCGCGCCCGCGACGACGACGACCGTGCCCATGACCAGCGTGTAATCGCGGCCGAGCGCGCCATCGACGAAATATCGTCCCATGCCGGGAATTCCGAAAATGGTCTCGACGATAACCGACCCTGTGAGCACATTGGCGGCGGCAAGGCCAAGATAGGAAACAACCGGCGGGAAGGCCGCGCGAAGCGCATGAAGAGTGATATGAAACCCTGGCATTCCAAAAGCCCGCAGCGTCCGGATGTGTGGCATTGCAAGCGCATCGATGAGGGCAGCTTGCATCAGCCGCGCCACGATGGCGATTTGCGGCAGAGCAAGCGTGATCACCGGCAAGATTTGGTTTTGCCAGGCGCCATCGTTCCAGCCACCGACCGGCAGTATGTGAAGCGTGAGACCAAATCCGAGCTGCAAAAGCGGCGCGACGACAAAGACAGGCAGAACAATTCCGAATATCGCGGCGCCATCGACAAGACGCGGGCCAATCCCGCCCTTGCTCATCGCTCCAACTAGTCCCAGCGCCGTGCCGGCAAGGATCGCGGTGAGCATGGCCTTCGTGCCGAGGGCAACCGAGATCGGCAGCGCCGTGGCAAAGAGCTGGTTCACGGTAAAATCGCGCCAATGCAAGCTCGGCCCGAAATCGCCGTGGGCGAGACTTTGCAGATAGAGCCAAAATTGTTCAAGAAGAGGCCGGTCGAGCTTATAGATACGGCGCAGATTCTTGGCGATTTCCGGATCGAGCGCGCGCTCGGAATCGAAAGGCCCGCCCGGCGCGAGACGCATGAGAAAAAACGCAAGCGCAATGATGATGAGCAGCGTCGGGACCACCATGACGATGCGAGAAAGAAAATAGCGAAGCATGGACTAGCCTGCTCGGCTCATGGCGCGATCGAAATGTAGCGGCCGGGATGATTGTCGAGCACATTGGCTTCCCAGCCTTTCAGTTTTGGCGAGACAAGATTGCGGGAACGATAGGTGAGGAGCACGAGATAAGGCTGTTCGTCGAGGAGAAGCGCCTCGGCCTCATGCAAAATGGCGCGGCGCCGCTCGGGCGAGGCTTCCACTTGAGCTTCATGCATCATGCTATCATAGGTCTTGTTCCTGAAACTTGCGGCATTCAGGGCTTGATTGTCGCTTTGACCAAGAAAGAGAAAATTCTGAGCGTCGGGATAATCGGCGAACCAGCCCGACCGCGCGACATCAAACGGGGGTTTTTCCCTTAAAAAAGCGTAATGGGTCGTGGCGTCGGTGGCAAGAAGCCGTGTCTCGATGCCAAGCACCTTCCACATATCGGCAATCGCGACCGCCGTCGCGCGATGATTTTCCGAATTGTTGAAGCGGATCTCCACCTCGAGTTTTTGACCGCGGGGACCAAAGCCCGCCTCGGCGAGCAATTTTTTGGCTTCATCCTCGCGCTCAAAGGGATCGCTATCCTTCCATGCGACGGTGGCGGGGGTGCCGTAGCTCGGAATTCCAGGCGGCACGAAGCTATAGCCGGCGTCCATGGTGCCGCCCCAAATGCGCTCGGCGAGAAACTCGCGGTCGATCGCCATGGCGAGGGCCTGGCGCACCCTTTTGTCGTCGAAAGGCTTGTAACGGGTGTCGAAGGCATAGAAATAACTGCCGAGATTCGGCGTTACCTTGAATGCCTCCGCCAAATGGCTGCGCACAAAACCAATCTGCTCCACCGGAACGTCATCATAGGATTGAATTTCGCCGGCCATGAAACGGCGCAATCCGGCAGAGCGGTCCTCCAGCGAATAAAAAACTTCCTCATCAAGCGCGACATGCGCCGCGTCGTAATAGTAGGGATTCTTGACCATGACGACGCGGTCATTCGGCGTGAATTCCTCCAGCATGAAAGGGCCGTTTGTCACAATATGGGCGGGGTGAACGAAATCCGACCCAAACGCCTCGATGGATTTCCGGTGAAGCGGCTTGGCGGTCAAGTGAGGAAGCTGAGAGATGAAATAAGGCGCCGGATGTTCAAGCGTGATTTCGAGCGTCGTTTCATTCAAGGCGCGCGCGCCCAAAGCTTCGAGGGGGAGCTCGCCCTTGTTGATTCTCTCCGCGTTCTTCAATGTATAAAGAATGTTCGCATAAGGGGCTCCAGTCACTGGAGCCATCAGACGGCGGAAGGCGAAGACAAAATCTTCCGCCGTGACTCTGTTGCCATTCGACCATCTCGCATCAGGGCGGAGCCGAAAATCATAAACCGTGCCGGTGGGATCGACCGTCCAGCTCGCGGCGGCGCCCGGAATGATTTCGCCGCGTGCGTTGAGCGTGACAAGGCCCTCGAAAAGTTCGTCGAGAATATTGCTTTCGATCAAGGTCGTCGCCTTGTGCGGATCGAGCGATCCTGGGTCGCCCAGCTCGCCCCGGTGCCAGATCATGGGTTGAGGCGCGCCGCCGGCAACGCCGCTGTTTGTCTCAAGACCGAGCCCATTGACGGCAAGGAAGAAGGCCGCGCCGCGCAAAAAACACTGGAACGCGCGGCGATGCCGGCCGAACCCCTTGCTCAATCGAACCGCACCTTATGTCGCGCGACCGGGATTTGCGCGCGAACTTTTTTGACTATGGCGCGGTCGATCCTCGCCGAGACAATGCCGATGCCGTCCGAGGCCTTGGCGATGACATGGCCCCACGGATCGGCGGCCAGGGAATGGCCGTAAGTCTGGCGCATTTCCTTTCCGGCAAGATGGGCGCCGGTCTGCGCGGGGGCACAGACATAGGCCTGCGTCTCGATCGCCCGAGCCCGGCAAAGAACTTCCCAATGGTCCTTGCCGGTTTGCAAGGTGAAGGCCGCGGGCAAGGCGATCATCTCCGCGCCCTTCGTGGCAAGGGCCTGAAAAAGATCCGGAAACCTGATGTCGTAGCAAATCGCGCAGCCGATGATCATGTCTTCACAAGGATAAGTCACGACCCTGTCGCCCGGTGCGAAGGCCGCGCTTTCATTATATTTTGTGCCATCCGGCGCGGTGATGTCGAACATGTGGATTTTCCGGTAGCGCGCGATTTCCGCGCCGGCGCGATCGAAGACCACGGTCGTATTGTGAATGCGCTCCCCGGTCTCGGGTTTTTCGAGAATGGAACCGGCATGGATATAAACTTTGTGTTTTTTGGCGAGCGCCCGCATCGCGCCATAGGCCGGGCCGCCTGGAAACGCTTCCGCCGCCGCCATCTTGGCCTTGCGGTCGCCGCCGAGAAAATCGAAACATTCGGGCAGGCAAATCCAGTCCGGCCGCTCCTCGGCGACGGCTTGTTCGACGAGCTTGGTTGCAGCAGTGATATTGGCGGGTTTGTCGCTGACCGAGTTCATCTGAATTAGAGAAATCTTCATCGCGCGCTCCGGCACCGCGGGCATTCCCAACACCCATAATCGTGAAGATACAGTGACTGACGACACGTTGACAACGCAGTCAGGCTTAGTCGCACTCGAGGCTACGCGTGAGCTCTCTTACGCCGCCGGCACGCCGGCCGGCCGCGCCACCCGCCGCAAGGTCAGGTTGATTCGCCCGCCGCCCGGCAGCAGCGAGGAGGAGCCCGGAAAAATCTTGTCCACGCCGTGAAATATCAACCGTGCGGCGCCTCCCATTACAAGAATGTCGCCGGAGCGGGCAAGGCATAGGCCGATCACGATGCGCATGGCCAGCCGTAGCCATGGGGGCTCGGAGCGAGACATGGAGCTGGACATAGGAGGGATAAGCACGGTTTTTCTGCCGATTTTTCTGGTTTTTCTGGGGCGAAAATAAGGCGGAAGGGGCCGGTTTTCTTGCGGTTTTTTGCGCATATGCAGAAGCCCGCGACGATTGACCAAGATGTTGTGGTCTATGCCTTGGTTTCTGCCGTCAGCGGGCCGGGTGCAAATAAAAGTGAAACATTTTGGTACGATTGACCCGCCGCGCAAAGTGACATTTGCAAGGCGGCGGCGAGATGCAAAGCAGGAACTTGGCGCGGACGCGAGCTAAAATAAGGTTTATTTTTCGGCTGTGCGGATTTTTGAAAATGCAGCCCTGGCCGCAGCCGGCGGGGATGTCTCGTGGAGCGCTTTTGGATCGAGTATCTCCTTGAACTCGACGGTCGAGTCCGGTTTCAGCCGGTAAAGATGGGGAACTCCTGTTTCGAGTTCCATCCCCGGTATCGTTTCCGGCGTCAGCTGGTCGAGGACCATAATGAGAGCGCGCAGCGAATTGCCATGTCCTGCGACGATCACCCGATGTCCGCCGAGCACCTGTGGCAGAATTTTCTGACAATAATAGGGGAGAACGCGGGCCACCGTGTCCTTCAAACTTTCCCCGCCTGGAGGCCGGACATCGTAGGAGCGGCGCCAGAGATCCACTTGTTCGTCGCCCCATTTCCTTATGGCATCGTCTTTATTCACGCCGCAAAGTACGCCATAATCGCGCTCATTGAGAGCTCGGTCGCGAACGATCTCCATACCGGGCATGCCAGTCTCCGCGAGAATCAACTGCAAGGTGTGCTGCGCGCGGACGAGATTGGAGGTGAAGGCGCGGTCGAAGATAATACCGCGCGCCTTGAGGCAGTACCCGGCGGCGCGCGCCTCCTCGACTCCCTGACTGGTGAGATCAGGGTTCTTCCACCCCGTAAATATGTTTTTCAGGTTCCAATCGCTCTGGCCGTGACGCAGAAGCACGAGAATCCGGTCCATTACTCTTCCTTATTGTGCGTTTCATGCTTATCTAAAGCACAGCATAGCATCGCTTTATGAGCGTAAGGTGAACCAACCTTTGCGGTGAAGCATCGCGGGCCGGAGCGCTGCTTGGTCATGGCGAGTCACGTGATCGAAAAGGAGGCGCTCTAATTTCTAAAGAGTTAATGAGTTGGGGCATGTCATTTGCGAAACGGCCGATCAATTTTTTAAGGACATTCTCCCCACCACGCTCGTTGCAAACTAAATGGATCAAATGGATCATAAGCTCTATTAGTTTGTTTTATCGCATGAACTCGCTCAAAAAGTCTGCAACTTTTTCGAGCTTATGCCTGGAATGTTCGCCGATCCCGTAAACTCCCGCGATCGGGAAGGAAGCACCTGAAATCAACGAGTTGGACCATGTCCGAACCGGATCCGGTCGTCATTATAGCCGCCGCGCGCACGCCCATTGGCGTTTTTCAAGGGGATTTCAAGGACCTTGCCGCCGCAAACCTCGGCGCCGTGGCGGCGAAGGCGGTGCTCGCGCGGTCAGGCGTTGCGTCCGAGCAGATCGATGAACTGATTCTCGGCTGTGTCTTACCGGCGGGCCAGGGCCAGGCTCCCGCCCGTCAGGCGGCACTCGCGGCCGGCCTGCCCGAGGCAACCCCTTGCACCACCGTCAATAAGATGTGCGGTTCCGGCATGAAGGCCATCATGCTCGCGCATGACATTTTGTGCGCCGGAAGCGCGCGGATAGCTCTTGCGGGCGGCATGGAGAGCATGACCAACGCGCCCTATTTGCTCGACCGGGCCCGGTCCGGCTACCGGATGGGGCATGGAAGACTCCTCGATCATATGTTCCTTGATGGGCTCGAAGATGCCTATGGCGCGCATTTGCCGATGGGTGCTTTCGCGGAGGATTGCGCCGAAGGCTTTCAATTCACCCGCGCCGCCCAGGACGCCTTCGCCATCGCTTCTTTGGAGCGGGCGCAACGGGCGATCAGCGACGGCAGTTTTGCAAAAGAGGTCGCGCCGGTTGCGGTCAGGGACGGCAAGAACAAAGACCGGATTGTTTCGCATGATGAGCAGCCGCAGAAGGCGAGGCCCGACAAAATTCCCTTTTTGAAGCCCGTGTTTAGGGAGGGCGGCACCGTGACCGCCGCCAATTCGAGCTCGATTTCGGATGGCGCCGCGGCACTCATTCTCATGCGGCGACGGGAAGCCGAAAAGCGCGGCATCGCGCCCTTGGCCACGATCCGCGCCCATGCCACCCATGCGCAAGCTCCACACCAATTCCCCACCGCCCCCATTGGCGCGTTGCGAAAACTGATGGACAAAACCGGCTGGTCCCTGGCGGACGTCGATCTTTTCGAGATCAACGAGGCCTTCGCGGTTGTCACCATGGCGGCTATGCAAGAGCTCTCCCTGCCGCATGAAAAAGTCAATGTGCATGGCGGCGCTTGCGCCCTCGGCCATCCGATCGGCGCGTCGGGCGCCAGAATTGTCGTGACGCTTCTCGCGGCCATGCAAAAATACAGCCTGAAACGCGGCGCGGCGGCGCTTTGCATCGGCGGCGGCGAGGCCACCGCCATCGCGCTTGAAGCGCCGTGATGTTGACACGCCGCGCAATCTATCCGTCAAAGTGTTGTTCGAGGCCTTGCCGCCTCCATGACTTCGATTTTTGAGGTTTTGCATGAGCGAAGATGAAAGTTCCCCGCCGAAGATCCCGCCCTATTGGACGGCGCCGGGACAGCCGCCAAGCACATCCAACGTGCCCGCGCCGCATGACGAGACGCCGCTGAACCGCTTTCTGGGGGGCTCGCCCGGCGGCGTTTTCTTGCGCCTTGTTTTTGTATCCCTGATCGTCGGCGCTTTTCTGATGTGGCTCGACATTCGGCCGGCGGATATTTTTCGCGCGATAAATGACCTCATCAATCGCATCTGGGGTCTTGGCTTCGATGCGATCCGCGAGATCGCCGATTATATCCTCGCGGGCGCCGCGATCGTTGTCCCAGTCTGGCTGGTGCTGCGACTCATGAATATGCGCAACGGCCGCTGAGGGGAGCGCAGCGCGGTGGCTTCTAACCCAAGCGCTGGTGTCAATCCTCCGCAAATCAGCCACGCCCGCGTGGCGCGGCTGGCGCTGCCGATGACGCTTGCCCATTTGTCGACGCCCTTGCTGGGCGTGGCCGATGTGGGGGTGATCGGCAGACTCGGTCAAGCTCATCTTCTCGGCGCCATCGCCGCCACCGCGGTTATTTTCGACTTCATCTTTTGGAGTTTTGGTTTCCTGCGCATGGGAACGGCGGGGCTCACCGCGCAAGCCCTGGGGGCAGATGACGGAGGCGAGCAACGCGCGACACTCCTGCGCGCCTTGATTGTTGCGCTCGCCATTGGCACCGCCATGATTTGCCTGCAGGCACCGATCGCCTGGACCGGCTTTGGCGCGCTTGCGGCCAGCCCTGAAGTTACCGGCGCGGGACGGCAATATTTCGATATCAGAATCTGGTCGGCGCCCTTCGCGCTTGCGAATTATGCCTTTATGGGCGCGATCGTCGGGCGCGGGCGGACCGATATCGCGCTCGCCCTTCAGGTCCTGATCAATCTTGGCAATATTGGCCTCAACGTCGCCTTCGTCTATGGGCTTGGGCTTGGTGTCCAGGGGTCGGCGATTGGCACGCTCGCCGCCGAGCTGTTGGGCGCGCTCGCGGGTTTGCTGGTTGTCTGGCGCATGTATGGCGATCTGTTTTCCGTGGCGCGCGGACTTGTATTCGACCGGGTGAAATTGACCCGCATGTTCGCGATCAATCGCGATATTTTTGTCCGCAACACGGCGCTGCTTTTTGCCCTCGTGTTTTTTACCGCGCAAGGCGCTCGGGGCGGCGACGTAAGGCTCGCCGCCAATGCGATCTTGCTGAATCTCGTTTTCGTCGCGGCCTTTTTCCTCGATGGCTTTGCGACGGCGGCCGAGCAGATGTGTGGGCAATCGCTTGGCGCGCGGGACGCAAGGAGTTTTCGCGCATCCGTGCGTCTGACCCTTTTGTGGTGCTTCACTTTTGCCGCCGGCTTGTCGGCATCCGCGCTGCTTTGCGGCAATTCCTTCATCGCCCTTCTGACAACCAGCCAGCAAGTACGGGCCTATGCGAGCGATTATCTTGTGTTTGCCGCGCTGATGCCACTTGCCGGCGCCCTCACCTATGAATTCGACGGCGTGTTCGTGGGCGCGACATGGACACGCGACATGCGCAACATGATGCTCCTTTCGCTCGCGCTTTTTATCGCAAGCTTCTACCTGCTGCGGCCCCTCGGCAATAGCGGGCTCTGGCTCGCGCTTCTTTTCTTTCTTGCTGCGCGAGGCCTGACCCTGGCGTGGCGCTACCGGAAATTGTCCGCATTGAGTTTTCCGCTGGCCCAATCCGCCGCGGTGGCGCCGATTGCGTCCGCGAGACGGGGATAGGATTTTTGGGCGAGGAGCCGGACGAGGCCGCTGTTGATTTCATCCGCAATCGTAAGCCCTTTAAACGCAAAAGATGTGCAGACCTGCACGAGCGTCGCGCCGGCCTCGATCTTGGCGAGAGCGGTTTCCGCGTTTTCGACACCGCCAACGCCGACCAAGGGAAACTGTTTTTCCACGCGGAGATATGTGGCTGCAAGCATTTGGGTCGAAAGCCCAAACAGGGGCCGGCCTGATAGACCCCCCTTTTTGTGATTCGGCACGTCGTGCAATGAAGCTGGCCACGAGACGGTGGTGTTCGAGACGATCATCCCATCTATCTTCCGCGCACGGGCGCGATTGACGATTTCGTCTAGCTCAGCGAGCGTAAGATCGGGCGCGATCTTTAGAAGCACCGGCAGGCGGCCGAAACGCTCGACCAATTTGTCGCGTTCGGCGAGGACACGCGCAAGGAGTTCATCGAGAGCAGCACCGCGCTGTAGCTCACGCAACCCAGGCGTGTTCGGGGACGAAATATTGATCGCGAAATAATCCGCAATATCCCCGAAGAGTTCGATTCCTCGCGCATAATCGGCGGGACGATCCAGCGTCTCCTTATTGGCACCGAGATTGATCCCAACGATGCCCCCCTTGTGCGCACGCTTGGCGAGCCGTTGATGAACAGGCTCATGTCCTTGGCTTGGGAAGCCGAGCCAATTGATTGCGGCCTGATCACGATTGAGGCGAAGGACGCGTTTCTCGGCGGGAAGATTTCCCTGCTGCGGCCGCGGCGTGATCGTGCCTATTTCGGTAAATCCAAAACCAAGGCGAAGAATAGCATCGACTGCCTCGCCATTCTTGTCGAAGCCCGCAGCAAGTCCGAGCGGATTAGGAAAGTTGTGACCAAAAGCATTGACGGCGAGACGATAGTCGTCAGGAGAAGCTTGCCGCCACGGAACCTTTGCGAAGGTTTTCAGTCGCTTTATAGCTATTTCATGCGCGCGTTCTGGCTCAAATAGAGACAGAATTAGGCGCGCCAACGCATCCAGCAGCCGAATTAAACTCCGTTCAGGTTCGCGCATGAAAACCGGGACCTTGAATCAAAAATGATCGCTACAACGCAAGGGATGCTCATTCCAGCAGCCCGGTGAAATCATGTCCGCCATCAGGCCGGAGAGGCGGAGGTTTTGCAAAAACCACGGCATCGAGCGGCAGATCCGCATAAAGATGTGGAAAAAGCGCGCCGCCGCGCGAGGGCTCAAAGCGCAAGGCTTCGCCGAGAGCCGTGGGATCGGCGGCGATGAGCATTAGATCTTCTTGGCCAAAAAACCATTTCGCGGCGGTCTCTTCAAGCTGTGCGCGAAGCGAGAAATGAATGAGAGCAAGGTCGCGACCAGGCTCAGACCGTGATCCGACCTTTAGAGCGCTAAGCTTGCGGCTTAAGCCGGAAATAGAGCCCGGAATAGGAAGGAGCCGAAAATTCAGGCTTCCCAATAATTTTGAATGCCAGCTCCGCAGCTTGCCAGCTGTCCATCAATTCGTAGCCTATCGCCTCGAAGGCTGCAATCAATTCCGCCCGGTTGTGGAGGACGCGGGCCGTCCTCAGGTTGTCATTGTCCTGAACGGCCGCCTTGGTCGGTCCAGCAATCAAGGGGCTGCGGTTGATAAGGAGATGTATTGGCTTTTCCGGAAGCTCGGCGACCATGTGATAAACCGGGGGATCGAAAAAATGAAGCGCGCCGGAGACAAGCAACAGATCCGCTCCGGATGCGTCCTCCCAGTTGCGTGTAAACTGAAGCCGCTTTTCGCCATGTTCCTCGGCAAGGCGCCGGCCTTCGTCTGTCCACTTGGGAAGATCATACACCTGCCAGACAAGGCTCGGCGGAAAATTCAAGTACCGATTATAGCAATAAAATAGATTTCCTACATTTCCACCAAGATCGAAAATCTTGGACCAGCCAGATACGAGATTTTGAATGTGATAGAAAACCGCATAATCGCTCGGCCGGGGCGACTTCGAGAGCCGCAGGTGCAGCGCGCCGGCCTCCATGGCGTCGTGGCCGCCGCTTGAATAGGGATTCGCCGCCGCGACGGCTTGCGGCAAGTCATCGAAAACGCGTTGATACCCCAACATGGCGTTCAAAATCGGCGCCGTGAGCCGCGCGTGCGCCATCGTCCGAATGAGCCGATTGCCGCCGCTAAACTCTTCGACGCAGCCGAGGACTCGCGCTGTAAACCTGATTTGCTTCACGCGAAGATGTTGGAGTGGTCCCACTTAGTCGCTCGTTGGTGAAATGCGGAAGGCCGCTAATGCCGCCATGCTACCCTAGTCGCAGGAACTCCGCATGTTTGCGCAAAAGATCGCCAGAGAGCGCGTCGGTGATCAGCTGGCGGGTTTCCGTGATCCCATAAAGCGCCACGAAAGAGCCGAAGCGGGGGCCCCGGCTTTCGCCGAGCAGCACCCTGTAGAGCATGGTGAACCAGTCGTTCGAGACGCCCGGCCGTTCCACGGTCGCGCCCTTGGCTTTCATATCCTGGTAGCGTGGTATTTTGCGCGCGACATCGTAGAGAGTGCTCTGGATTGTTTCGGCGCTGGCGTCCGCGGGCAAGGCGGCGAGAGCCGCGGACAGATTTGCGAGGGCCGCGCGCTCGATTTCGTCCGGCTCGTGAAAGCTTTTCGCCGGGCGCACGAAATCGCGGTAATAGCGCACCGCATAAGCGACGAGCTGGTCAAGGCGGGGATGCGCGAGCGGTGAAACATCCGGCGCGTAGCGGCGCAAAAAACCCCAAAGGACCTGCGGATCTTCGCTGTTCGCCACGGCGGCGAGATTGAGCAGCATGCCAAAGGTAATCGCGGTCGATTGATTGCCCGCGCCGCGCAGAATTTCGGGTTCTGGCGGCGCCCCCGAATGGATATGCCAGACCGGATTGCCGAGACGCTCTTTCGCCTCTTGCCGTGGATAGGCATCGAGGAAGCTAAGATAATCATCGACCGTGCGCGGGATCACATCGAAATAGAGCCGCTTGGCCGCGGATGGTTTCTGATACATGAAAAGGGTGAGGCTTTCCGGGCTCGCATAGGTGAGCCACTCCTCGATGGTCAGGCCATTGCCTTTCGACTTCGAAATCTTTTGACCCTTCTCGTCGAGGAACAATTCATAATTGAACCCTTCCGGCGGCGTGCCGCCGAGCGCGCGGACGATCGCTCCGGATAATTTGACGGATTCGATCAGATCCTTGCCGGCCATTTCGTAATCGACCTTAAGCGCATGCCAGCGCATCGCCCAGTCCGGCTTCCATTGCAGCTTGCAGGCGCCGCCCGTAACCGGAGTTTCGAACCGCTCTTGCGTGTCACGATCGCGCCATTTAAGCGTGCCCGTGCTGGTGTCGATGGCTTCGATCGGCACCTGCATCACGATGCCGGTCCTTGGATGGACAGGCAGAAAAGGCGAATAGGTCGCGGCCCGTTCCTCGCGGAAGCTCGGCAACATGATCGCCATCACTTCATCGTAATGCGCCAGCATTTGGAGAAGGGCTGCGTCGAAGCGGCCTGACTTATAATAATCGGTCGCCGAGGCGAATTCGTAATCGAAGCCGAATTGGTCGAGAAAAGCCCGCAGCCGCGCATTGTTGTGCGCGCCAAAACTTGCATGCGTGCCGAACGGATCTGGAACCTCTGTCAGCGGCTTGCCGAGATGGGCGGCGACAAGCTCCTTGTTTGGAATATTGTCCGGCGCCTTGCGAAGGCCATCCATGTCGTCCGAAAACGCGATGAGACGGGTCTTGATCTTATCTTGCGTCAACACTTGGAACGCGTGCCGCACCATGCTCGTGCGGGCGACCTCGCCAAAGGTCCCGATATGGGGCAGCCCGGAAGGCCCATAGCCTGTCTCGAACAACACCCCGGTCTGGCCGGTCGCCTCGACCCGCGCCACGAGCTTTCGCGCCTCCTCGAAGGGCCAGGCATTGGCTTGTCCGAGCGCTCCGGCGATGGAAGCTGCGCCCGCGGCCGGAGTTGCGGGAAGAGACATGAGGTGACCTTAAAGCCAAGATGTTCGCGGGAGGGCTGGACCCGCGCTCAAGCGGAACGATAGGAAGCATAGCTCCGCTCGTCAATCGTCGCGCGGCAATTCCGGGCTCAAGAAAAGGCCTGGAGACCGGTGATCGCCCGCCCGAGGATGAGTGCGTGAATATCGTGCGTGCCCTCGTAAGTATTCACCGTTTCAAGATTGGTGAGGTGGCGCATGACGGGGAAGGCGGCGGAAATTCCATTGGCGCCAAGCATGTCGCGGGCCATGCGGGCGATGTCGAGCGCCTTGCCGGCGTTGTTGCGCTTGACGAGCGAGATAGTTTCGGGCGCAAGTCTGCCTTGTTCGAGCAGACGGCCGATGCGCAAGGCGGCCTGAAGCCCGAGCGCGATTTCGGTTTCCATGTCGGCGAGTTTTTTTTGGATCAGTTGATTGGCGGCGAGCGGACGGCCGAATTGCTGGCGTTCGAGTGTATAAGTTCGGGCCGCTTCGAAACATGCCTCGGCCGCGCCCATCGCGCCCCATGAGATGCCGTAGCGCGCAAGGTTGAGGCAGCCAAAAGGCGCTTTGAGCCCCGAGGCGTCCGGCAAGAGGTTTTCTCCCGGCACTTCGACAGCGTCCATGACGATCTCGCCGGTTGGCGAGGCGCGCAGCGAAAGCTTTTGCGAAATCATTGGGGTGGTGAGCCCTTGCATCCCGCGTTCGAGAATAAATCCCCGGATCGCGGTTTGATGCGCGCTCGATTTTGCCCAGACAACCAATATGTCGGCCACGGGACTGTTGGTGATCCAGGTTTTGGCGCCGGTGAGCCGGTATCCGTCCTTGGCTTTTTCCGCTTTGCTGCGCATGGCTTGTGGATCGGAGCCCGCGTCCGGCTCTGTGAGACCGAAACAGCCAATCCACTCGCCCGTGGCGAGTTTTGGCAAATATTTGCGGCGCTGAGTCTCGCTGCCGTAGGCGTGGATCGCGTGCATCACGAGCGAAGACTGCACACTAATCATCGAGCGATAGCCGCTATCGGCGCGCTCGACCTCGCGGGCGGCAAGCCCATAGGCAACAGGGCCGAGCCCGGCGCCGCCATAGTTTTGGGGAATCGACGCGCCGAGCAGCCCAAGGCGGCCCATTTGCATCAGGACCTCGCGATCGAACCGCTCTTCGAGATAATCTTCGTTCACGCGCGGGAGCAAATAATCTTGCGCGAAAGCGCGAGCCGAGTCGCGCACAAGCTTTTCGTCTTCGGTGAGCTGGCCGTCGAGATCGAAAGGATCGTTCCAGGCGAAGGATCGCGAGGTCTCGCCTGCCTCTGCCATCTCTTATGCTCTCACACGCTAGATCGCGATGATTTTGGATTGATTCAATCCAAAATCATGAACGTGATCGATTCTTAGAGTTTAGAGCGGGATGCGGGCGGAAAACCGATTTCCACTTTTCCTCATCCCGCTCTAGAGCGCTTGCCCCGCACGTGGAATCACGTGATCGAAAAGGACTCGCTCTGATTCAAAGAGTTGGAGCATGTCCTTATCAGGACATGCTCTAAGGTCGAAAACCGGGTCTCAACATGTTTCTTGTGTCGCGCCCGGCGTTTGGAAGCCTGAACCTCGGCGAAGCTTCAAACTATCAGCGGGCCGCGGCGGGAGCAACCGGCGAGGACGTCGCCGGCTGGCCATTGGGCGAGCCGAAAAAGCGGAAGAAATCCGATTTTGGGCTGACGACCATGCGCGTTTCGCCGCCTTTCAGCCCGGTCTCATAGGCTTGCATCGAGCGATAGAAAGCAAAAAAATCAGGATCCTTGCCGAACGCCTCGGCGAAAATGCGGTTTCGTTCCGCGTCGCCTTCGCCCCGGGTCTGGTCGGCTTGGCGTTGCGCGTTGCCGAGCAGCACGACCACATCACGATCGGCTGTCGCTCTCAGGGTTTGCGCAGTTTCGGAGCCTTTCGCACGATATTCCGCCGCCTCGCGCGCGCGTTCACTCTGCATCCGGCTGAAAACCTTTTCGGAAATCTGCCTTGGCAGATCGGCGTGGCGGATTCTCACATCGACAGCGAAGATGCCAAGACGGCTCCCTTCCTGGTTCATCTGCTCGCGGATCTTGACCATGAGATCGGCGCGATTGTCACGCACGATTTCGGTCTGGGTCGCCTCGCCCAGCACCCGGCGCACCGCCGAGTTCAAGATGAACCCCAGCTGACTGTTCGCCCGTTCCGGCGAGCCGACCGTCTGATAGAATTTAAGCGGATCGACGATCCGGTAGCGCAGGAAGGAATCAACCTCGAGGCGGTTGTTGTCGGAGGCGAGCACTTCCTGTTTTGGCGCCTCGACAACGAGGATGCGATTGTCGAGAAAAACGACATTCTCGATGAAGGGGTATTTGAAATGAAGCCCTGGCGTGGTGATGAGACCGCGCCCCGCGACCGGCTCGCCGAAACGCAAGACGATCGCCTGCTCGGTCTGGTCCACTGTGAACACCGAGGCCATCGCGACGACCAGGATGAGGATGAGGACGGCGATCCCGCCGAATGTGGCCGCGCCCTTCATTTGCGGCCTCCCTCGTTCGCGGGCGGCGTCAAGGGCCCAAGCGGCAAATAGGGAACCACCCCTTGGCCTTGCCCGCCGCTCTGATCGAGAATGATCTTGTCCATCCCGCCGAGCACCCGTTCCATGGTCTCGAGATAGAGTCTTTCGCGCGTCACCTCGGGCGCTTTTTTATATTGCTCATAGATTTTGTTAAAACGCGCGACCTGCCCGGTCGCCTCGGCGACGGTTTGTAGCTTGTAACCTTCCGCCGCCTGGACAATCGCGGCGGCCTTGCCGCGGGCCTCGGGAACGACCCGGTTGGCATAGGCCTGGGCCTCGTTGCTCAAACGGTCCTGATCCTGCTGCGCCGCGATCACGTCCTTGAAGGCGGCGATGACCTGCTCCGGCGGGTCGACGGATTGCAATTGCACCTGCAGCACCAGAATCCCGGCCTTGTACCCATTCAAGACGTTTTGCATGATTTCTTGCACGCTCGACTCGATCTTTGGACGTTCGATAGTCAGAATTGGCAGGATCTCGCCGCGGCCGATGACTTCGCGCATGGCGCTCTCGGCCACCGCTTTCACGGTGTCGCGCTGGTTTGAGATGTTGAAGGCATAATCCTCGGGGTGCACCGGGTCGATCTGCCAGATGACGACAAATTTGACGTCGGCAATATTGTCGTCGCCTGTCAGTATCAGGCTCTCTTCCGGCAGGTCGAGCGGAATTTGCGCATTCGGCTCGCGCACGTCCTGACGCACGCCGAAACCGATATTGATCGTGTTGCGATCGGTGACTGGGAGCTTCTCCACGCTGCCGATGGGGATCGGCAGGTTGTAGTTCAACCCAGGCCCGGTTTTGCCCGTGTAACGGCCGAAAATCCTGTTCAACCCGACTTCGTTCGGGCCGACCGTGTAAAACCCCGACAAAAGCCAAACGATCGTGCCGACGAGAGCCAAGGCGAGAAGACCGCGTCCTCCCAGTCCGCCGCCGCTTCCAGGCATCCATTGTTTGATCTTTTCCTGCCCGCGCTTCAGGAATTCCTCGAATTCGGGAGGCGTCCCGCCCGGTTTTGGTCCCCAAGGCCCGGGGCCGCTGGGTTTCCAGGAACCGCCATTTCCGCCTTCACTGCTCCACGGCATGAATTTCTCTTTTGCTGGATGACGCCCGAGTAGCGATTGATTAACGCCAAGGCTTGGGATCGGGCTGGGTTTGATTTGGCCCCTATTGAAGCGCCACGCCCATACTACATAGAAGCGCCACGCGCATACTACAATGATAAGCAGTGGCGGCGGTCAAAATCGACGAAGGCGAATGTCGCGTCGTCCCGAGCCGAAGGCCGGGGCCGGACCCGGTTTACTTCCAGCCAATTCGACCAGTCGATCTCCGGAAAACTCACCGTGCCTCTCGCGGCGACATCGACGAAGGTCAGATGCATGCGCTCGGCATAACCGATCAAACTTTCGTAAAGATTTCCGCCGCCGGCCAAAATGACCTCCTCCGCGCCCATCGCCCGCGCCAGATCCTGCGCCAGCGCCAGCGCCGCTTCGAGCTCATGCGCGACATGGATGGCCTTGCTATGCCCGCCTCCACGCGACGAATCGAAGGCGCGGTCGCGGGTTACGACGATCGTCTCGCGGCCCGGCAAAGCACACCCTATCGATTCGAAGGTTTTGCGCCCCATGAGCAGGGGCTTGCCCATGGTGATCCCGCGGAAATGTTTGAGATCGCTCGGCAAATGCCACGGCAGGCCGCGTCCGTCGCCAATCACGCCATTTTCGGCGATCGCGGCGACGATGGCGAGCGGTGTCCGCGCAGGCGAGCAGCAAACGTCCGGCCAGGCTTTCCCGGCACTTTCTTGCCCATGCGGCTGTTTGTCCATGGCTTCATCAATTCTGGGCGGATGGCTCGCTGGCATCTTGGGGATAACTCACTGACATCTAGGGGATAACTAACCGACATCTAGGGAATAACTTACTGACATTTAGGTGGCGATTCGTCGCGGTCGAGCCCGTCGATGAATTTTGCCGGGATTATTCCTAAACACTGAACCTTTTTACATGACGTTTTGAACGCAGCGAATACGCCAGGGGGTCATATTTTTCGTCCGCCGAGGAAAATGAACAAACCGGCGCCGACAATCAAGGCCGCTCCAAACAAGCTTCGCGGGCCGGGAATTTCCCCGAAAATCATCAGGCTGAACAAAGTCGCCCAAAGTAGCGCGGTATAGCCGAACGGCGCGACGATATTGGCAGGCGCCGCGGCAAAGGCACGGATAAGACAAAAGTGGCTCGCAATGCCGAAAAGGCCAAGAAGAAGCATCAGACCGCCATCGACAAGGTTTGGCGCGGCGGCGGCAAAGGGCAGAAATCCGCCACAAAACAAAACTCCGGCCAGCGCCGAGTAAAACAGGGTTGTGAGTGATGAATCGGCACCGTGCAGAAGCCGGGTCGTGATCTGATAGAGCGCGTTGGCGAGAGCAGCCAGGAAAGGAAACAGCATGGAAAGCGAAAAATCCATGCCCGTCCGGCCAATGATCACCCAGACGCCGATGAGACCGGCGAAAACGCTTGCCCATAAGCCGGGGCTCACTTTTTCGTGGAGAATGAAGACCGAAAGCGCGGCGACAAGAACAGGCGCCACCCACACAATGGCGGAAAAATCGACGAGCGGCATTATCTTGAGCGCCAGCATGCCGAACAAAGTCGTGCCAAGGAGAAGCATCGACCGCAGCATTTGCAAGACCGGCCGGCGCGAGATCATGAGCCGCGGATCGCGCCAGGCAAGGAAAATGGTCACCAAAACCATGTGAACAAAATAGCGCGCGAAGGCGATTTCCGTCGCCGGATAGGATCTCAGCAGGATGCGCGCGAGGGAATCCTGGCAGACGAAAAGGCAGGTCGCGGCCAGCATCCAAAGGATGCCGGTCCCCGTCGCCGCGCCGATCGCCGCCGACGCCGTGCCGGGAAAGGCGATTTGGGAGGAGGCCAATGGATCGCCGTGTGAATCGGCCGCGGCCGATACTATGCGTGGCATGCAATTGCTCAAAAGAACGATTTCGAAAGCAAGGAGTTTAAGCGGTAGCCGAATGCCGGGGCTTTTTCTAGCCCGGTCATTGCCGCATTGGTGGAGGCAACCATTGGGTTGGCGACACCGACGGTAGTTTCAAATTGACGAAGCAGTCCTGGCGCCTCTGCCAGGACCGCTCGCAATTTTAGCTCTCGAAGCCTCGCAGCTCTAACAACCCAGCATCACGCCAGCGCGCGCGATTTCGCGATGGTTTTTTCTGGCAAGGCATCCCGGCGGAGCTTCGTCAGCGATGCCAGGTGGAGGAGCACCGAGACCGGCACGAGGAAGACCGGAACAAGCACCAGCGGAAACTGGCTCACGAGTTCACTTGGCAGATCAAAGGCAAATAACTGGAACGGTGATGGGGAGGTAAGAAATCCCGCCGTCACCGCGACGACAAGATCGGCGAGCCCAAAAAGGTTCCATGCGGAGACCATATCGGCATTCTTATGCGGTGCACGCGCATAGGCAACCGCGACGACCGGCGCGAGAATGCCCACAAGCGTGTCGCCAAGTCCGGCCGGCCAAGCGAATGCACCCGGCAGTTTGCCTGTCCCATAAAGAATGAGGAAAATCACCCCTAACGCACGATAGAGCTGAACCCCGATCAGCCAATGCTGCGGCACGGCATCAATGATTCGCGCCAGGCGCGGCGATCGCTAGATCAGCAAACCGCCGATCAGGATCGGAATGAGAATTCCATATTGGATCGTGGGGATACGATCAAGCACAGCGCGATAGGCACCCATCCATGCCAGGCTCGCGGCCGCTAGAAACCATCCAATGAGAACAATGGCTGATGTTCGAACTGCTAAACCACGGTCGGAGGCTCCCCAACCAGATTTGCTCAGCGCCTTGCTCAATCCAAACAGAATCGTGGCGATAACGCCGATTGCGCCGGTGACCACGTAATAGGGAAGATAGGCCGGAATGATCATCACACACCTCCGGAAACGGAGTTGGATACAATTCATCTCTTGACTTGACCGGACGGCAAAATGGGAGTGGTCCTCCTGCCCGAGGCCTGCCTTAAACTAACTACGAAATAAATAGTTACTTGTAGATATGTAGTTAGTTGAAAAATTTATCTGTTATCCATGACAGGCGGATATGACCAAGAGTGCCCGGTTGCAAAAGCCCTCGATGTGGTGGGCGAGAAATGGTCCTTGCTCGTGCTGCGGGATTTGTTCCGCAAAGGTCCCTCGCGGTTTCAGGATCTCGCGGACGGGCTCGCGGGCGTTGCGCCAAACACGCTTTCCGCGCGGCTCAAGACACTCGAAAAGCAAGGTGTCATCGGGACCCGGCTCTACGAGAAACATCCGCCCCGTTTTGAATATTTTCTGACCGAGAAAGGCCAAGCCCTTGGCCCGGTGCTAAAGGCGTTGCACAAATGGGGAGAATGTTATCGTTGAAGCGGCGGGGGAACAGTTCTCACGGGTCAAATTCAGTCGCGAAACGAAACTGCGCTATCAATTGGCCGCGCTGCGCAAAGGGAAGCCGCCGGTAGAGCCGCGCCGTCCGCCCGCCAAAAGCACCAAATTTTGGTGTGATCCCACCAGCCACGAGGCCGCGCGATGGATGCGGCCCTGTAAGGTTTTCCACTCTCATCGGACAAAAGTGTCTCACGTGAAACGTTTTTGTCCGATTGAGGCCTCGTTCCTTACAAAATGCTTTGTGGGTGACTCTTTCATTCGTCCTCATCTGGGCGTGCTTCAAGAGGCTCCGGCGGAGTAGGGTCGCCGCGCCGGGGGTTTTTGCCGCGCTCTCCGCCAGTCCTTGGCCCTTCGACGAGGCGGACGACCATGCCGCGCAAGCTGCGCACATCCTGCTCGGTGAGCTGCATGCGATGAAACATGTTCCGCAAATTGCGTCGCATCACCGGCTGCTTGGATTTTGGACGGAAGAATCCTGCCCGTTCGAGCTCGGTTTCGAGATAATCGAAAAACGACAATGCCATTTCGCGCGACGCGGCGGGTGAGCGCTGGACCGTGGTGAAGGGCGGCTTGGCATCCGTCGCGGCACCCATCCATTCGTAACCGGTCAGGAGCACCGCTTGCGCGAGATTAAGCGACGCAAAGGCGGGATTGACCGGAAAAGTGAGGATCGCATCGGCCAAGGCCACCTCATCATTGGCTAGTCCGGTGCGCTCGGGTCCAAACAGAACGCCATGCTTTTCACCACTTGTGATTTTCCGCGCGGATTTTGGCATCGCTTCGGCGGGGGTCAGGATGGGCTTGTGCTGGCCCCGCTCGCGGGCGGTCGACGCCCAAACGAAATTGAGATCGAGGATCGCGGCTTCGACGGTCTCAAATAGTCTCGCGGCTTCGAGAAGATGCACAGCGCCAGCCGCCGCAGCATAAGCGCCTTTCCGGTAAGCGCCGGACCGGGGCCAGCCTTCGCGCGGCGCCACCAGACGCAGATCGGTCAAACCGAAATTGGCCATCGCCCGCGCGCACATGCCGATGTTCACGGCGAGTTGCGGGCGCACCAGGATAATGGCCGGGCCGCCGCCGAGGCTTGGCTTGCTACGGTTTGTTCCGGCGCCGGTCATTGGCGGCACATCTCCACAAGTTTGATCGCTTCAAGCGCCAAACCGCGCTGCCAGCAAGACGACGGACCGGTTTGAGCTCCTGGCGGAACTAGACTTTTCGCGTTCCCTGCTTGCCAATGTCAGCGTGGCGTCGAGGCCGCGCGGCGCGAGACGGGGAGCCTTGCCACAAGCAAAAAATGAATTTGCGTTCCTCGCGCCTTTGATTATATAGAATGCTTGTGGCGCGTGGCCTTCGGGTTCCGCGCCCTGATTTTTTTAGCGGCGCCATTTTCCGTTTGCCTTGCTCTTGCGCGGTTGACGATGCCGCCGGGGAACGCCGCGAGGCGGCAAGACTGCCGGAATGGCGTAACTTCAACGGGATACCTCACCACGGCAATGACCAACCCTTTGCAATTCCTTCAAGAGGTGCGCGCCGAAGCCTCCAAGGTGACTTGGCCTTCGCGCAAGGAGACCATGATCACGACGGTGCTTGTTCTTTTCATGGTCCTGCTCGCCAGTCTTTTTTTTGTCGTGGTGGATTGGGCTCTCCGTCTCGCCGTCACCGGTCTACTGAGTTTGGGTCATTAGCGCATGATCTTCAGAAATGTTGCAGATTTTTTGGATGAGATCATAAGCATTTCTTGAAATGCTTAGGGTCTAGCGCGCTTCCCGCCCATGTCGAATCTGCCGCCGGAAGGAAGCTTGCAAACTCAGAGAGTTAGTGCATCTGTTTATGGTATGCTCTTGCATATGTTAAAACGCGGCGGATAGACGTTCATGTTAAGAAACAACGTTAGGATCCATCGTTAAGGATGCAGTCTAATCGAGTGAATTGCAGGCTTTCATTTGCCCCCATCACCCTCTAGAGGGGAAGAGGTTGAAGCTTTTCCGATGAGTATGCGCTGGTATATCGTTCACGCCTATTCGAATTTCGAGAAAAAGGTCGCCGAATCCATCAAGGAGCAGGCGGCGCAGCGTGGCCTCTCGGGCAAATTCGAGGAGATTCTTGTCCCGACCGAGCATATCGTCGAAATTCGCCGCGGCCGTAAGATCAATTCGGAACGCAAATTCTTTCCCGGCTACGTGCTGGTGAAATGCGATCTTTCCGACGATGTCTACCATCTGATTAAGAATACGCCGAAGGTTACCGGATTTTTGGGCGCTGATAAAAAGCCGATGCCTATTTCCGATAGCGAGGCGGAGCGCATCAAGGGTCAGGTCGCCGAGGGTGTCGACCGGCCCAAGTCGTCGATTTCTTTTGAAATCGGCGAGACGGTTCGGGTCGCGGACGGCCCCTTCGCTTCCTTTAATGGCATTGTCGAAGATGTCGACGAGGACCGCTCCAGGGTCAAGGTCGCGGTTTCCATCTTCGGCCGCGCGACGCCGGTGGAATTGGAATATGGACAGGTTGAAAAAGTCTGAGAATGGCCCCATCCATCTCGCATGGTTCCGCTAGTTCTTGCGGGATCGGGGAAATGCGAAATAGAGGAGGTTGAGAAAAGCGCCATCGGCATCGCTTCGTGACCGATGGCGCGAGACGTGGGAGACGGGCCCGCCGTGCCTGGCGGAACCCCGCCGGACCACGACCGCAACCGCCGCGCCGCAAAGGCCGGCTTTGTATGGGAGTATGGCAATGGCAAAGAAGATCACAGGGTATGTGAAGCTTCAGGTGCCGGCCGGGGCGGCCAATCCTTCGCCTCCGATCGGCCCCGCGCTCGGTCAGCGCGGCTTGAACATCATGGAATTTTGCAAGGCATTCAATGCCCGGACGGCGCAGATGGAAAAGGGGACGCCGATCCCGGTCGTGATCACTGCCTTTCAGGACCGGTCCTTCACTTTCGAGATGAAGCTGCCGCCGGTATCGTATTTTTTAAAGAAGGCCTCGGGCATCCAGTCGGGTTCGAAAACTGCTGGCCGTGGTTTCGCGGGCAAGATCACGAAAGCGCAGATTCAGGAGATTGCCGGGAAAAAGCTGCCCGATCTCAATTGTGCGTCCGTGGAAGCCGCGGCTCGGATGATTGAAGGCTCCGCCCGTTCCATGGGCCTCGAGGTTGTGGAGTAGTGGCGATGGCGCATATTGGAAAACGCGTTCGCAAGGCGCGCGAAGGCATTGACCGGATCAAGCTTTATCCAGTTGCCGAGGCGGTCAGGCTCGTCAGGGAGCGCGCCAATACGAAATTCGATGAAACCGTCGAGATCGCGATGAATCTTGGGGTCGACCCCAAACATGCCGATCAGATGGTGCGCGGCGTGGTCAATCTTCCGAATGGAACCGGGCGCACCCTACGCGTCGCGGTGTTCGCGCGCGGCGCCAAGGCCGACGAAGCCAAGGCGGCGGGGGCGGACGTCGTCGGGGCGGAGGACCTGGTTGCCACCGTCCAAGGCGGTACCATCGCCTTCGACCGTTGTATTGCGACGCCCGACATGATGCCTCTCGTCGGCAGGCTCGGCAAGGTCCTGGGTCCGCGCGGCCTGATGCCCAACCCGAAGGTCGGCACCGTGACCATGGATATTGCGGGGGCCGTCAAGGCCTCGAAGGGCGGGTCGGTCGAGTTCCGGGTCGAAAAAGCCGGAATTGTCCAAGGCAGCGTGGGCAAGGCCTCCTTCGCGCAGGAGAAACTTGTCGAAAACATCGCCGCTTTCGTGGACGCGGTCGCCAAAGCCAAGCCTCAGGGCGCCAAAGGCACCTATATCCAACGGGTTGCGATTTCATCGACCATGGGTCCGGGCGTCAAGGTCGATCCCGCGACGCTCACGGTCTGAAATATTCGTTTCGTGATAAACGAAAATTGTATTTCGGCTCTTGGCATAGAAGATTAATCGGGTTAAATAGAGGGTTTGGGGGTTGACCGGAAATAGCGGCCCCGCATCCACAAAGTTTCCGCGATTACGAGATTCCGGCAGGTTGCTTCGGAACAAGTTTCGTTCCCAGCGAAAGGTATTTCGTGACGCGGCGGGTAAGGCTGGAGGATAGGCGGTTGACGTCTGTCCCTTCCGGCTATGTCCTGTCCGAGACTGCCGGCGTGGGGGTCGTCCTTCTTGGCCGAACTCAAACTTAATCTCTCGACCGCCGATCCGGTTCCTGCCGGGAAAGTGATCGTGGGCCGGCATAGACGCAGGAAGGCTCCGCCTTTTTTGGTTTCTTCGATTTTGGTCTACCCCACTGTCCGGCGCGGCGTGTTCGCTCCGGGGGTGAGGCGGCAGATGCAGCCTGCAGGCCGGAATTCTGTTAATTCCGCGCCCGCATAAGGAGACACACCGTGGACAGAGGGGAAAAGAAACAATGCGTCGCTTCCCTCACCGATGTCTTTAAGACGACATCAGTGGTGGTGGTCGCGCAGTATTCCGGCCTGAGCGTGGCGCAAATGCAAGCTCTTCGCAAGCAGATGCGAGCGGCTGGAGCCAAGGTGCAGATCGCCAAGAACCGTCTCGTTAAGATCGCCGTGCAAGGCACTGAAGTTGCTTCTATTTCCGAGCTTATGCAGGGTCCGGCCTTGATCGCCTATTCGGACGATCCGGTCGCGGCGCCGAAAGCCGCAGTTGCCTTCGCCAAGGACAACGACAAGCTCGTGATTCTTGGCGGCGCCATGGGAGCGGTCGCGCTTAATGCCGATGCCATACGTTCGCTCGCCACGCTGCCGTCCTTGGACGAATTGCGCGGTAAACTCGTTGGCCTCATCCAGGCACCGGCGTCGAAGCTCGCGCAGCTCACAATGGCGCCAGCTGCGAAGCTCGCGCGGGTGTTTGCGGCTTATGGCGGAAAAGATGCCGCCTGAGTTTTCAACGGACTTACCTACCTTGAACGCCGTCGAAGTGAACGCAATCAAAGACTGTAATCGAAGGAAGTGAAAATGGCCAATCTAGAAAAGATCGTCGAGGATCTTTCGAGTCTCACCGTGCTCGAAGCCGCCGAACTCGCCAAGCTTTTGGAAGAAAAATGGGGTGTGTCGGCGGCGGCGGCGGTTGCCGTCGCGGCGGGGCCCGCTGCCGGCGCGGCGGCTGCGCCCGCGGAGGAACAAACCGAATTCACCGTGGTTCTTGCAGCGGTCGGCGACAAGAAAATCGAAGTCATCAAGGAAGTGCGCGCGGTGACTGGTCTTGGCCTCAAGGAGGCGAAGGATCTGGTCGAAGCCGCGCCCAAGCCCGTCAAGGAGAGCGTGAGCAAGGAGGAGGCCGAGAAAATCAAGGCCGCGCTCGAAAAAGCGGGCGCCAAGGTGGAGCTTAAGTGATTGTGGCTTGGCCGTTGCGGCGGCCCCTATGTTTCGCAAGACGGCGGCTCCAGCAAAATCTTGGGGCCGCCGCCGGGCTGAAACCTATGTCGTTTTGCAAAAATAATTCGGACTTCTTAGCAAGTTTGTTACGGTGTCGTGAGCGCTTGAGCCTGAGGAAGTCTCTGCCCATTCCAGTGCCCCCGGCTGGATGCGGGCCAAGCGATTTTCCGGTTGAGAAGATCGCTGTTTTCACGAGGTGCGAGGAGCGACATGGCTCATAATGTGGCGCAGACGTTCACCGGCCGTAAGCGTATTCGTAAATTTTTCGGGCATATCCGCGAAGTCGCGGAAATGCCGAACCTGATCGAAGTTCAAAAAGCCTCCTATGATCAATTCCTCCTCGTCGACGAGCCGGAAGGCGGGCGTCCGGACGAAGGGCTGCAATCGGTTTTTAAGTCGGTTTTCCCGATTTCCGATTTTTCGAGCACGGCTTTGCTTGAATTTGTCAAGTATGAATTCGAGCCGCCGAAATATGACGTCGACGAATGCCGCCAGCGCGGCATGACTTTCGCCGCGCCGCTTAAAGTGACTTTGCGCCTGATCGTATTCGATGTCGATCCCGACACCGGCGCAAAATCGGTCAAGGACATCAAGGAGCAGGATGTCTATATGGGAGACATGCCCTTGATGACGATGAACGGCACGTTCATCGTCAACGGAACCGAAAGGGTCATCGTTTCGCAAATGCACCGTTCGCCGGGGGTGTTTTTCGATCACGACAAAGGCAAAAGTCATTCTTCCGGTAAGCTTTTGTTCGCGGCCCGGATCATTCCCTATCGCGGCTCCTGGCTCGATATCGAATTCGACGCCAAGGACATCGTCCATGCCCGCATCGACCGGCGCCGGAAAATTCCGGCGACGTCGATCCTTTACGCCCTCGGGATGGACGGCGAGGAGATTCTCTCGATTTTTTATAAGACGATCACGTTCCGGCGGGACAAGGACGGCTGGCGCCTTCCGTTCGAGCCCGAGCGCATGAAGGGCATGAAGGCCGCCCTCGACATTCTCGACGCCGACACCGGCGAAGTTGTCCTCGAAGCCGGCAAGAAACTGACCGTGCGCTCCGCGCGTCTGCTTTCCGAACGAGGGGTGAAGTTTTTGCGCGCGCAGGATGAGGATCTTCATGGGCAATATATCGCCTCGGATCTTTATAACCCGGCGACCGGTGAAATCTTTGCCGAGGCGGGCGATGAGATTACCGCCAAATCGCTGGAACTCCTGATCGAAGCTGGCTTCGACGAATTACCGGTGCTTGATATCGATCATGTCAATATCGGCCCCTACATTCGCAACACGCTCGCGGTCGATAAGAATAGCTCCCGCGAGGAGGCGTTGTTCGATATCTACCGCGTCATGCGCCCTGGCGAGCCGCCGACTCTTGAAACGGCGGAGGCGATGTTCCATTCGCTGTTTTTCGATCCGGAGCGGTACGATCTCTCGGCGGTCGGCCGGGTCAAGATGAACATGCGCATGGATCTCGACGCGGCGGACACGGTGCGCACCCTCCGCAAGGAAGATATCGTCGCGGTCATGCGGGCGCTCGTCGATCTGCGCGACGGGCGCGGTGAAATCGACGACATCGACCATCTCGGCAACCGCCGGGTCCGCTCGGTCGGCGAACTCATGGAGAATCAGTATAGGCTCGGCTTGTTGCGGATGGAGCGGGCAATCAAGGAGCGGATGTCCTCGGTCGATATCGATACGGTTATGCCGCAGGATCTGATCAATGCCAAACCCGCTGCGGCATCGGTACGCGAGTTCTTTGGGTCGTCGCAATTGTCGCAGTTCATGGACCAAACCAATCCGTTGTCCGAAATTACCCATAAGCGGCGGCTGTCGGCGCTGGGTCCTGGCGGTCTCACGCGCGAGCGGGCTGGCTTCGAGGTGCGCGACGTGCACCCGACGCATTACGGACGTATCTGCCCGATCGAAACGCCGGAAGGGCCGAACATCGGTCTCATAAACTCGCTCGCGACTTTCGCGCGGGTCAATAAATATGGATTCATCGAGGCACCTTACCGGCGCATCAAAAATAGCCGCGTCACCGATGAGGTGATTTATCTTTCGGCGATGGAGGAAGCCAAATATTTCGTCGCGCAGGCGAATGCGCCGGTCGACGCGAAGCGGTCGCTTACCGAGGATCTTGTTGTGTGCCGGCACTCTGGCGATGTCGTCATGGTCCCGCGCGAACGCGTCGATTTCATGGATGTCTCGCCAAAGCAGCTCGTATCGGTCGCCGCCGCCTTGATTCCCTTCCTCGAGAACGATGACGCCAACCGCGCGCTCATGGGCTCCAACATGCAGCGCCAGGCCGTGCCGCTTGTCAGGGCCGACGCGCCGCTTGTGGGCACCGGCATGGAATCCATCGTGGCGCGGGATTCCGGCGCCGCCATCGCGGCGCGGCGAACCGGTTTCGTCGATCAGGTCGACGCGACGCGCATTGTGATCCGGGCAACCGAGGAAACCGACGCCGGCAAGCCCGGGGTCGATATCTACCGGATGATGAAATTCCAGCGCTCGAACCAGTCGACCTGCATTAACCAGAAGCCGCTGGTGCGGGTCGGTGATTATGTGCGCAAGGGGGACATCATTGCCGATGGACCTTCGACCGACCTCGGCGATCTGGCGCTGGGCCGCAACGTCCTCGTCGCCTTCATGCCCTGGAACGGTTATAATTTCGAGGATTCGATTCTTCTTAGCGAACGAATTGTCAAGGACGACGTTCTTACTTCGATTCACATCGACGAATTCGAAGTGATGGCGCGCGACACTAAGCTCGGTCCTGAGGAAATCACCCGCGATATTCCAAATGTGTCGGAAGAAGCCTTGAAGAATCTCGACGAAGCGGGAATCGTCTATATCGGCGCCGAGGTCCAGGCGGGCGACATTTTGGTCGGCAAGATCACGCCGAAGGGCGAGAGCCCGATGACGCCGGAAGAAAAGCTTTTACGCGCGATCTTCGGCGAGAAGGCGTCCGATGTCCGCGATACGTCTTTGCGGGTGCCGCCCGGGGTGCAAGGCACGATCGTCGAAGTGCGCGTCTTTAACCGGCATGGCGTTGACAAGGACGAGCGCGCCCAAGCAATCGAGCGCGAGGAGATCGAGCGTCTCGCGAAGGACCGCGACGATGAGCTCGCGATCCTCGACCGTAACGTCTACGCGCGTCTCATGGACGTTCTCGCAGGCAAGAAAGCGATCGCCGGACCGAAGGGGTTTAAGCGCGATACCAAGCTCACGAAGGAGATCATCGAGGATTATCCGCGCTCGCAAAGGTGGATCTTCGCAGTCGAGAACGACCGGACGATGGCCGAGCTCGAAGCCATGCGCAAACAGTACGACGAGGCCAAGAAAGGCCTCGAAAGCCGCTTTCTCGACAAGGTCGAAAAGTTGCAGCGCGGCGATGAGTTGCCGCCCGGCGTCATGAAGATGGTGAGGGTCTTCGTCGCGGTGAAGCGCAAGATTCAGCCCGGCGATAAGATGGCGGGGCGCCACGGCAATAAGGGCGTCGTTTCGAAGATCGTGCCGCAGGAAGACATGCCCTTCCTCGCCGATGGGCAGCCTGTCGATATCGTCTTGAATCCGCTTGGCGTGCCCTCCCGCATGAATGTCGGGCAGATCCTCGAAACTCATCTCGGCTGGGCCTGCGCCGGTCTTGGCAAGCAGATCGGCGACACGGTGAATGCCTATTTGAGGGACAAGAACACAAAGCCGCTACGCGACAAGTTGATCGAGATTTATGAAGCCAAGACGGAAATCACGGAACTCGACGACGAGGCGGTTGTCGAGCTCGGCGAAAATCTACGCCGCGGCGTGCCGATCGCGACGCCGGTGTTCGATGGCGCGCATGAAAAGGACATCGTGGACATGCTGAAGAAGGCCGGTCTCGATAGCTCTGGCCAGGTGACACTCTACGACGGCCGCACCGGCGAAGCCTTCGACCGCAAGGTAACGGTCGGCTATATTTATATACTGAAGCTTCACCACCTTGTCGACGACAAGATCCACGCGCGTTCGATCGGCCCCTATAGTCTCGTCACCCAAC